>NZ_JBGCAQ010000003.1:0-458849 GCF_041261405.1 Streptacidiphilus sp. EB103A
GTCTCGCGAGCAGCTACCACCAGCTGGGGAGGATCGCGCAGGAACGGGGGGACTATGCGACGGCCGAGCGGTACTACCGGGACTCGCTGGCCATCAAGGAGGAGGTGGGTGACCGCGCCGGTCTCGCGAGCAGCTACCACCAGCTGGGGAGGATCGCGCAGGAACGGGGGGACTATGCGACGGCCGAGCGGTACTACCGGGACTCGCTGGCCATCGAGGAGGAGCTGGGTAACCGCGCCGGTCTCGCCAGTACATTGAGCCAGATCGGCATTCTACGCACTGAACAGGATCGTCCTGCAGAAGGCGTGACCTCCCAAGTGCAGGCACTCGCCCTGCGTCTCGACATCGGAGACCGAGTCCAGACTGACCTTTACTGGCTTCGCCAACAACGTGCCTTGCTGGGGGATGAGGCATTCCGGGCCATCCTCCGCGACATGCTTAGCGACGACGACAGTGTGGGCGTGATCATGGATGCCACTCAGCACCGAGGTGATGCCACACCTGAGTCTCCATCGCCAGACTCGGGCGGTCAGTGAAGCAAAGAGAGCCGTAGACCCTGGAAGAGAAACAAGACTGGCTGAAGGTGACGGCCAACCGTGGGCGTTCCAATGTGGTGAGTGGGAGGAGATCGGGCCGGGCAACTGCCGGCTGCTGATCCTCTGGGTAGGGTTAGCACCGTCCGCTGTGATCATGAAAGCGAGTGGAAGAGGTTCCGGAATGGTGCGCGCCCCGAAGAGCGTGGGTGTAAGACTGAATCTGCATGTGCTGGAGATCGCGGGCACCTGGGAGCCAAACGATGCGGAGCGCCGCGCCGCCTGGGAACTGTACGTGGAGCTGGTGACCCGGGTCTCGGTAGTGCCGCTACGCGCTGATGAGGGACTGCTCCGAGAGGCACTGACCAGCCTGTACTCGCTGTTCGCCACCACACGGGAGGTGCTGCGGAAGCATGGTCCAGACGTTGCAGAGCCGAAGCGCAACGGACAGTACAACTTCGGCTATCTCGCGGTGGCGATGCTGAACTTCGGCGTCCGGCCTCTACTCGCGCGCTGGCACCCGGCGCTGGAGGACTGGGAGAACCAGCGCCCCACCGACCGGTCCCGCCGCGATCACGAACAGGCATGGCCCCAGGCCGCCGAACTGCGTCAAGCCCTGCAGGATACCCGCAGCATCCTCAGCGCCTACGCCGACTTGCTCGCCAGCGCCTGCGGCGTGCCCAACCTCCTCGATGCCGTTCCCACTACCGACTAACAACTCGCTAGCCTGACCACACCGCATCCGCGCCCGGCGGGGTCACCGGACGTATCGGCAGCACATCGACCAGTGCGGGTGCTGGGTGGGGGATAGATGCATGTTCGAACATGCGTTCCGTTCTGTCCCTTTCGACTCTGGAGTGCCGATCAGCCAGGCGGCTGATCGGCACTCGGTGTGGCTTGGGTGGTGGCTGCGGCCTATCTGTGGCCAGATTCCGCATCCGATCCCGCCTCGGACGACGTCCGGGCAGGTCAGGGGGCAAATCCTTGAGGACTGCGCCAGTCACTTCTAAGCACCCGGTCTCCGGAGATGACTTTTTCGCTGCTGAATCAAGGCCCTGTGGTCGCTGTCGCTTCTGCGGGCGCGCAGGGCGGGCCCCCGGGAGCATGAAGCGGGAACCCCACAGTCGCGCCCCGGCGGGGTCTCGGGCTACGGGATGGCTGGCGCTTCCCGCGGAATGCTCAGCCGTTCGTGGTCGAGGGTGGATGGCACGGGGAAGGGGTGGGTAGCGGGCGCAATCATAGGACAACCCGTAGTGCCGCTGTAGCCCAGCGGGTCGGCGTTGCAGACCTTAGGTCAGGTCATGCAAATGCGAGTCACGATTAAGGTGACCATGAGACTATTTACGTGCACGAGGCGTTCACCAGAAGTTCCACCCATCGGGCTGCGGAGCAACTATGAATGATCACGATGATGCTGCTAGTCAACCTGGCTACATGCGTCTCTTTCCGTTTTACTCGGACCAGCGTCGAATAATCGAAACGATTGTGGCAACCCCGTCGCCGTGGGGGATACCTCTGGCAGTTGGAGTTGGTGGAAAGACCGATCAAGGTGCAGCCTTGCTTAGCATCATAGCGGAATCTCCCAGTACCTGGATTCGAACTGCGGTAAGCATTGACAAGCAAGAGTTGGAGCTGCTTCATCTCCAGCGTCTAGCGACAGATTGCAGGCTTGCGACAGGCGTAGAGATCTATGATGCCGTGTTTCCGGTTCCCCCGGGGCAGGATCCGCCGGATCTACATTCTCAGAAGGGCGACGAGAAGGTCGGCTGGGAGCTCACTGTATTGAGCGATGGAAAGCGTCGGCTCGCCTACGCGCTATTCGCTGAGGTTAATAGGAGGCTAGTCTTTCAACAAAGACATCGCATCAGTCACCTCGCTGGCTACCATGTGAACATGTGGTTTGGCCTAGCAAACGACCGCGCAGGCCTGCCGTTCAAGTCAACAAATGAAGCAGGGTACGATCAAATCATTGAAGCCCTAGTTGCCCATCGCCCCGACCCGAACCAGTTCGCGGCATCAAATGGCACCATTCCTCAGCAGCTAGAGGACTTCGGTCCCGTGCAGACGGTTGAGCAGGTGAGCTTTACTTCAGCTCCCCTCCTGAACGGCGTTGCAGACTCTCCCCTGTATGCCATGACAGGACTGACAACCGGACTTGCTTTCCAGTCTGATCATGTCGCGTCAGAGGAATGGGAAAGCGTTCAGAATATCGTTCAGCGTAAGGACAAGCCTGCGAATAATCGCCTACTTATCTCAGTTGGCGCCCCTGACGCTTCAGGTCGATGCCTGCCTAGCGAGGAGATGCTCGCGGAGTTCCTAATAGCCAACCCTGAACCAGTAACAGCCACTCACTTGTCGTCTGTTATAGTTCACTTCTGGAGTACGGGCAAAGCAGTAGAAATCCTTGGCGACTCGCCGCTCGAACTTTGGCCGCCTATTTACCAGGGGCGAGTTCCGTCGTGGCATCCATTCAATAGCCTCGCTCAATGAGGGTGTCAGGATAAATGTAGCTTTATTTTCTCTGGCGATCCATCTCTCTCGATTGAGAGTATGAGAGCTGAGGCGTGGTGTCGCATCGCGCCAATTCGCGCCAACAGGCCATTTTCAGCTTGGGTGCCCGGCACCCATGCGCGGTCTGACGCGGGTTCGCACACTCATGCCGTTGCCGGCTTGGGGGTCACAGTCCTTCAGTCGGGGGTGTGTCAGGGCCGTCTGTGGGCCGTCCGGAGGTACCCGAGGCCGACGAACAGCGACAGTCGCTAACCACTTTGTGCCAGGCCCGACGCTGTCTGTAACTCATTCGCCCAGGTGGCTCTAAGAGAAATCATTTCCTGCGCAACAAGCGGCAGGAGTGGGAGGAGTACCGCTCCGAGGTCACCGCCTTCGAGCTCCGCAAGAACCTCCCGGTGCTGTAATCGCAGGTCAGCAGTACGAACGGCCGGAGGCCGGCGGACACAGTCCGTCGGCCTCCGGCCGTATCGCCGCGCTGGCCACATCGCCGACGTGCTGAGGCAGTACCTGCCCCGTGCGGCGGAGCGCCCGTACCCGCGTTCCATCGGGATCCTGAGCAGTGCCCCAGAGGACCTGTCCGAGCGCGTTGACGACTACCTGGCGGAGGGCTTCGCGTCGTGGACACGGGGCCGTTGGTCGCCTTGGCGAACCCCAACGACCGTCACCACACCGCATGCCGTTCGACGAAGACGCTCACGGGGCTAATCCGCCGTGGCGTCGTCGATGGGCTCGTTGAGTACGTGCAGGCCGCTGGCGAAGTGCGTGCTGAGCGCGATGGCGGCCAGGATGCCGGCGAAGACGAGCATTGCCGCTGTCGGGCTGAAGGCCGAGGCCAGGGCTCCGGCACCGAGGGCGCCGAGCCATCGGATCGAGGCCGCCCCGAAGTTGATCGCGCTGGTCACCCGGCCCATCAGCGCGTCCGGGATCGTCCGTGCCTCGTAGGTGGCGAAGACGACGTTGATCGGCGCGATGAGGAACATCATCAGCGCGAGCAGGGTGCCGATCAACCACGCCTGCGACACCAGAGCGATCCCGATGAGTACCCCGGTCGTGGTCCAGGACACGACGATGACGAGCAGCCGTCCTGGCACGCGCTTGGCGATCCGACCCGAGAGGAACGAGCCGGCCAGCCCGCCCACAGCGCCGAGAGAGGTCGCCGCGCCGACCAGGGTGGCACTGCCGTGGCGGCTGTGGATCAGCACGATGACCAGGAGGAGCATCCCGGCGTTGCACGCGTTGGCGAGCGCGGCCCAGATGGTCAGGAACCTCAGGTAGGCGTTGCCGCGGATGAAGCGGAATCCGGCGCCGATGCTGGCGACCATCGATTCATGGGGCTCACGCTCATCGAGGTCAGGGCCGAGCGGCCGCCGAATGAGCAGTACTCCCAGCGCACTGGCCAGAAATGACACAGCGTCGCCGAAGAACGGTATCCACCGGGCGACGCCGAACAGGAAGCCGCCGGCGGACGGCCCGGCCAGCCTGATCGCCATGGTCCGGCCCTGCAACTGGGCGAACGCGGTGGGGAGTTGCTGTTCCGGAACGACGCGACGCAGCGCGGCGAACTCCGCTCCGCCCGCCAGACCGCTGACCAGGCCCTGGACGAATCCGACCGCCGCAATGTGGGCGACGTTGACATGGTCCGTCGCCACCGCGACCACGACCGTGGCCACCGCGACCGCTTGCACGAGTGGTCCGGCGGTCAGGATCGTCCGGCGCGATATCCGGTCCGCGAGCGCCCCGCCGATCAGCATGGTGACCAGCCCGCCGATGCTGACGGCGGCCGTGACTGCACCCGCACCCGACGCGGATCCGGTCACTCCGAGGATCAGCAGCGGATAGGCGACGACCGACAGCGCCCCGCCGAACTCCGAGACCGTCTCGCCGATCCACCAGCCGGTGTAGTCGCGGTTGCGGAACAGCAGCCGAGCCCGGCGTCCCGTCTCGTCGGATGTCTCGTCGGACGCGGCTTCGGTGGCGGTCACCTGCCAGATCTTAGTCGTGGCCGATCAACTGGATTGCGGATTAACGGAAGAGGGACCAGCCTTGTTCTGCCGACCCAGGTTCGTTGCCGCCCTCCGCCGTCCGCGGCTTGTTGCTGTTGCTCGGCTCCGCCTCGCTGGCCAACTGCGGGAGGGGGCGGCCTGGTTGGGCGCCGTAGGCCCGTGCGGCGGGGCGTGCGGGCTGGCCAGGGTCGCGCGGCGGTCGGCGTGGTCCGTTTTGGGGTCACTCAACCTACTTTGGGGTCACTGCCTCGACGTGCATATCGGACATACAGGGCGGGATCCATCGGACGAGTGACCCGAAAGTAGGTCAAGTGACCCCAAATGCGTAGGGAACCTACCTAACGAATCGTTTCTGCAGGCACCCCCGACTGACCCGCCGCCCGGCAACGGCGGCCGCCCCCACCCTCCCCGGCCTTGTCGCCGCGAGGCGGAGCCGAGCAACAGCAACAAGCCACGGGCGGCGGAGGGCGGCAACGGACCCGCCATGTAAGCCACCCACAGCTTCCGCCGACCAGCAACGGCGCCCCGCCTCCTCCGCCGTCACACCAGCACTGTCCCGCCGTCGACGACCACAACCGAGCCGGTGCTGTAGGCGCCGCGCATCAGGTAGAGGTAGGCCTCGGCGACGTCAGATGGTTCGCCGATGCGGCCGGTGGGGAGGGACTCGGCGGCGGACGCGAACAGCATGTCGCGCTCGGGCTCCGGCAGGTCGCGCCAGAGTTCGGTGCGGACGATGCCTGGGGCGACCGCGTTGACGCGGAGCGGGGCGAGTTCGAGGGCCAGGGCCCGGGTGAGGGACTCCATCGCGCCGCACAGGCTCGCCGCGACGGTCGTGCCCGGCAGCGGACGGCGTCCGGCGGTGCCGGTCGTCAGCACCACGGAGCCGCCCTCCCGGATCGACGGGGCCCCATACTTGACGGCCGTGTAGGCGCCCCAGAGGCGGGTGTCCAGGAAGCGGCGGGCCCGCGAGAGGTCCGACTCGGCGAGGCTCTCCAGCAGCAGCGAATCGCCCGCCGTGAAGACCAGGTGGTCGAAACCGCCGATCCGCTCGAAGAAGGCGGCGACGGCGGCCTCGTCGGTCGCGTCGAGGACGTGACCCTCGGCGCCCTCCGGCAGCTGCTTCAGCGCGTCGTCCACGCTCTCCCGCCGCCGCGAGGCGACGACCACTCCGGCGCCCTCCCGTGCGGCTGCCTCCGCGACCGCGAGCCCGATGCCCGCTGTGCCGCCGATGACGACGATCCGCTGTCCCTGCAGGTTCATGGCGCTTCCCTTCGCATGACCGGTTCTGACGTGATCCAGCCTGCGGCCGCGTCCGCCCCGCCGTCCAAGACCTCTCTTGGCGGTGGCGATACCCTGAAGGCATCGCCATCAAAGCCGGGGAAGGGGCGGGCATGGACCTCGACCTGCGGAAGGTCCGTTACTTCGTAGCCGTCGCCGAACTGCTGAACTTTGGGCGTGCGGCCGAGCGGCTGCACATCGCCCAGCCCGTGCTGAGCCGTCAGATCCGGGCCCTGGAGAAGGACCTGGAGGCGTCGCTGTTCGAACGGGACAGCCACGGCGTGACCCTGACGGCTGCCGGCCGCCAGCTCCTCGACGACGCGCGGCACCTGCTAGCCTCCGCCGACGCCACCCGCCGCAGGGTCCATCGGGCCGCCCGTGGTCCGCGCCGCCTCGTCGTCGGGTTCCGGGCCGGAGTCGTCGTCACCCGGGCGATTCGGGCCTTCGGCGCTGCCCACCCCGACGTGGAGGTCCAGGCCCGCCGCGTCGAATGGGACGACCAGGAGGACCTGCTCCTGGACGGGACCGTCGACGTCGCCTACCTGCGCAGGCCGATCTGGGAGCAGGGCCTGAAGCTGCTGCCGTTGTTCACCGAGGCGCGCGTGGCCATGCTTCCGGCGGAGCACCGGCTCGCGGGCAAGCAGGACCTCGCCATGGCCGACCTCGACGCCGAGCCGCGGCTGCGCTACGTCGACGCCGGACCGGACGATCTCCCGATCCGCACCATCGAGGAGAAGTTCGAACGCGTAGCGGGCGGCCATGGCATCACCCTCGTGCCGCAGTCCGTCGCCGAGCAGTACTCGCGCCCGGACATCACCTATGTACCCGTCCGCGACGCCGACCCTGACCAGGTGTTTCTCGCCTGGGAGGCCGGCCGCCGCTCGCCGCTGATCGCCGCCTTCGTGGCGGTCGCGCAGGGTTGAGGACGGACGCCACCGAAGGCGGAATGTGTTCGGCGAGTCACTGTGTGTCGTGATCGGATGGGCGTATCTGACAGGTACGACCCGAGAGGTTCCGATGAGTCGCAGCACCGCCGGGCATGCCGCCCGCACCCGCAAGACCGTCCTACTCCGCGCCGGTCACCGCCGAGGTGGGCCCGCTCACCGTTCCCAAGGCTGGGGCGCTGGCGGCGCGGCTCGGCTACGTCACCTACGGCGGTGACCGCACCTGCACCGGCGACACCGTCACGGTGAAGTCGACCCACGGGCCGAGGACGCTGCTCAGTGGCCGGACAACCGGGTTGACGACATCATGGACTCCACCATCACCGAGCAGCCCCCGGCCGACCGGTTCGTCCGCACTCCGGACTACGAGAACCAGATGGGCTACAACTCGGACCGGTTCGACATCTCCCGGGCCCGGCTCTCCGCGTCCGGTCCCCGGCCACTCCCTAACGGACCATCAGATCCGGCATCTGACGCTCCGTCGTGTTCGGATGAGATGATCCGCCAGTACGACCAGTACGAACCGAGAGGGCCCGATGCATCGCAGGACCGCAGTGACGACCCCCGACCGGCAGATCGCGTTCCGCTACCTCGCGCAGGACGACCACTCGTTCGACGACGACACCGCAGGCGGCCACGACGGATACAGCAGCTACCTCCATGCCTGACACAGGACCGGCCCCCGGCCCTTACGTGCATCGTGAGCCCGCGACGCTGGGCACATGCGTGGTGCGGTGTTCCGCGTAGTCGGGTGCGTGCCCGCCCCCGGGCCGTAGCAATAAGGGCAACCAGTACTGCCGACCAGGAGAACGACCCTGAAGAGCGCCGCTACCGCGACCTTGGCCGCTGTACTGCTGGTGATCGCCGCACTGGCCCCCGTGCTCGCCGTCGCAGCCGAGCACCGGTACCGGGCCGTGGGCCACCGCATGGCGGTCGTCTTCGACGCGCCCTACACCGACGCCTCGAACTGGACCCTGGGTCACACCTCGGCCTACCCGCCACCCGACACGCACCATCGCCAGTGCAACCGCGCCAACGGCAAACTCGACTGCATCAGCCCGGCCTGGTCCGCGCCCACCGGCAGCACCTTCACCGCCCACCGCACTAACTCCGGCTGCTGGCAGGCCGACGAGGCCAGCACCGAGTACAGCCCGCGGCACTTCCAAGTGCAGACCGGCGACGAGGTCCGCGCCCGCGTCACCCTGAACGCCGACTCCGGCGCCTGGGCCTCCCTGTGGACCTGGCCCCAGGAAGTCGACCTATTCGAATACCATGCCGCACACCCCACCAGACTCGAACTGGCCAACCACGCCAACCCCACCGGGTACCGGCCAAAAGGTTCCTACCGCCTGTACGACCACCTCATAAGACCCGGCACAGCCTTCACCCTGGACGTACGACTGCTCGCCGCCGGCGTGCAGTGGCGCGTCAACGACCGGCTGGTCTTCACCTCGGTCGCCCTGCCCAGCACATGGAAGTCGTACCTGATCGTCAACCTGTCCATCGACTCCGGCACCCGCGCCCCGACCAAGCACGCCGCCAAGGCAGCCTTCACCCTGGCCCACCTCACTGTCCTGCGCCCCATCTGAAGCGGTCAGCTCAACCCCGCCGACGCTACCACCGCAAATAAGGACATGAGGGGTGCCGGGATCGCGCACGTCTCAGGATCCGCCGTTGTGATCAGCGTGCTGTTGTCCCGCGAGTGCTGCCGGAGGCAGCGCGGCCCAGAAGCGCAGCCCGGTCAGCGAGGGCAGCCGGTCACGGTCCATGCCCAGGACAACGGTCGCCCCCGGGCAGGAGTCACGGCGCGAGTCCGCCGCCCACCGTAGGAGTCACGGCGCCGCACCGGGACTCCATCCCCCGGGGGCGACCCCCCGGTCCCCTGCGTTCACCCGAGTCGCCCACCGTAGGAGTCACGGTGCCGCACCGGGACTCCATCCTCCGGGGGGCGACCCCCCGGACCCCCGCGTTCACCCGAGTCGCCCACGGTAGGAGTCAGGGCGCCGCACCGGGACTCCATCCTCCGGGGGGCGACCCCCCGGTCCCCCGCGTTCACCCGAGTCGCCCACGGTAGGAGTCAGGGCGCCGCACCGGGACTCCATCCCCCCGGGGGGCGACCCCCCGGACCCCTGCGTTCACCCGAGTCGCCCACCGTAGGAGTCACGGTGCCGCACCGGGACTCCATCCTCCGGGGGGCGACCCCCCGGACCCCTGCGTTCACCCGAGTCGCCCACCGTAGGAGTCACGGTGCCGCACCGGGGAAGAACGGCTCAGTGGCACGTAGGCTCGGATCTTGGTTCGGTTGTTGTTCGATGTTCGACGGTTGATCGCATGGGAGGGGCAGCGCCTTGGAGCAGGCAGGCGGCGGTTTGAACGGCCCCACGGCCGGCGGTGACGGCTATGCGGCGTTCACGCCCGCGGAGCCACGGAGCGCGCGGCGGGTGAATCCGGCCGCACGGCTGGTGCGGCGCGGGTTCACCGATCCCGAGGCGGCCGTCAGGCGTCTCGCGGAGCCGGACCTCGCCGCGCACGCCAGCGACAGCGTGCTGCTCGACGCCCTCGCCGCCACCGCCGACCCCGACCTGGCCCTGCAGGGTCTGGCCAGACTCGCCGAGGCCTGCGCACCGGCCGAGCGCCGCACCCTGCTGGACACCGTCACCACGGCCAAGCCGCTGCGGGACCGGCTGCTCGGCGTCCTCGGCGCCAGCGCCGCCCTCGGCGACCACCTCGCCCGGCACCCCGAGGACTGGCACGCCCTGGTCACCTTCGAGCTCCACGACATCCACCCGGGTCCCGAGGAGTTCCTGCGCACCCTCTACCACCACATCTGGGACACCCACTCCCACCTGCCCCGCGCCGACGCCCTCCGCACCGGCTACCGCCGCTGCCTGCTGGGCATCGCCGCCCGTGACCTCACCGGCACCACCCAGATCAGCCAGACTGCCGCCGAGCTGGCCGACCTCGCCGGGGCCACGCTCCAGGCCGCGCTGGACATCGCCGCCGAGGAGGATCCCGCCTCCGCCGCGGCCTGCCGGCTGGCGGTCGTCGCCATGGGCAAGTGCGGCGGCCATGAGCTGAACTACGTCTCCGACGTCGACGTGATCTTCGTCGCCGAACCGCGCGAACCGCGCGAGCCGCGCGAACCGCACGAGGGCGGCGGGAGCGACGACGGCACCGCCGTCCGGGCCGCCACCCGCCTCGCCGCGCGGCTGATGCGGCTGTGCTCGGAGACCACCCGCGAGGGCGTGATCTGGCCGGTCGACGCCAACCTCCGCCCCGAGGGCAAGAACGGACCGCTGGTCCGCACCCTGGCCAGCCATCTCGCCTACTACCAGCGCTGGGCCAAGACCTGGGAGTTCCAGGCCCTGCTGAAGGCCCGCCCGGTGGCCGGCGACGACGAACTCGGCCGCGCCTACCTGGACGCCGTCACCCCGATGGTCTGGCAGGCCGCCGAACGCGAGAACTTCGTCCAGGACGTCCAGCAGATGCGCCGCCGGGTCGTCGACGCCATCCCGGCCGCGGAGGTCGACCGCGAGCTCAAGCTCGGCCCGGGCGGGCTGCGCGACGTGGAGTTCTCGGTCCAGCTGCTGCAACTGGTGCACGGCCGGGCCGATGTGACGCTGCACAGCTCCACCACCCTGGACGCCCTGGCCGCCCTCTCGGCCGGCGGCTACGTCGGCCGCGCCGACGCCGCCGCGCTGGACTCGGCGTACCGCTTCCTGCGGGCGATGGAGCACCGGATCCAGCTCTACCAGCTGCGCCGCACCCATCTGGTGCCGACCGGCGAGGACGACCTGCGCCGGCTGGGCCGGTCGCTGGGGATGCGGGCCGATCCGGTCCAGGAGCTGCGGCAGGAGTGGCGGCGGCACGCCCTGGAGGTCCGCAGGTTGCACGAGAAGCTGTTCTACCGCCCGCTGCTGGACGCGGTGGCCCGCCTCGACGCCGCCGAGGCCGGTCTGACGAAGGCTCTGGAGAACACAGCCGGCGGCGGTCTCAGCGCCTCCGCCGCGCAGGCGCGGCTGGCCGCCCTCGGCTACCGCGAGCCGGGCGACTCGCTGCGCCATCTGCGCGCCCTGGCCGGCGGGGTGAGCCGGCGGGCCGCGCTGCAGCGCACCCTGCTGCCGGTGATGCTGGGCTGGTTCGCCGACTCCGCCGACCCCGACTCCGGCCTGCTGAACTTCCGCAAGGTCTCCGACAGCCTGGGCTCCACCCCCTGGTACCTGCGGCTGCTGCGGGACGAGGGCATCGCGGCCGAGAGCCTGGCCCGGATCCTGTCCTCCGGACGGCTCGCCCCCGACCTGCTGCTGCGCGCCCCCGAGGCCGTCGCCCTGCTCGGTGACCGGGACGGGCTGCTGCCGCGCGGCCAGGAGGCGCTGGAGCGCGAGATCGACTCCGCCGTCGGGCGTGCGGCCGACGCCCCCGCCGCGGTGGCCGCAGCCCGATCCGTGCGGCGCCGGGAGCTGTTCCGTACCGCGGCCGCCGATGTGTTGGGCCGTTTGGGTGACACTCCGGGCGCGTCCGTCGAGTCCTCGGGTACGGCGCTCACCGGGATCACCACCGCCACCATCGCCGGCGCCCTGCGCGCCTGCACCGACGCGCTGGAGGCACGCACCGGCGAGCCGCTGCCGACCAGGATCGCGGTCATCGGCATGGGCCGGTACGGCGGCGGTGAGCTCGGCTACGGCAGCGACGCCGATGTCATGGTCGTCCACGATCCGCTCCCGGGCGCCGACGAGACCAAGGCGACCAACGCCGCCCGGCAGGTCTTCGAGGAGGTCCGCAGGCTGCTCCAGCTGCCCTCGACGGAGCCTCCGCTGCTGGTCGACACGGATCTGCGCCCCGAGGGCCGGCAGGGGCCGCTGGTGCGCACCCTGGCCTCCTACGCCGCGTACTACCGGCGCTGGTCGCGGACCTGGGAGAGCCAGGCGCTGTTGCGGGCCGCCCCGGTGGCCGGGGACGCCGACCTCGGCGCCGCCTTCGTCGAGCTCGTCGACCCGCTGCGCTACCCGTCGGCCGGGGTCAGCGAGACCGAGTTGCGCGAGATCCGGCGGATCAAGGCCCGGGTGGAGACCGAGCGGCTGCCGCGCGGGGCGGACCCCACCACCCACACCAAGCTGGGCCCGGGCGGGCTCGCCGACGTCGAGTGGACCGTCCAGCTGCTCCAGCTGCAGCACGGACACCGGGTGCCCGGGCTGCGTACGACCAGGACCAGGCAGGCTCTGGCCGCAGCGGTGGAAGCGGGTCTGGTGACGCCGGAACAGGCGGAGCGGCTGGACACCGCCTGGGTGCAGGCGACCCTGGTGCGGAACGCGGTGATGCTGGTGCGTGGCCGGGCCGGGGACAGCTTCCCCGGCGACTCGAACGAGCTGGCGGGTGTGGCCCGCTACCTCGGCTACGGGGCCGGGCACGCGGGGGTGATGCTGGACGACTACCGGCGCAGGGCCCGGCAGGCGCGGGTGGTGGTGGAAGACCTGTTCTACGGCTGAGGGCGCGCCGGGGAGCGCGCGCCGGTCAGCGGTTGGCTGCCACCGGGGCGCGCTCGGCCTGGCCGGAATCGGAATCCGAATCCGCGTCCGAATCAGCGTCCGAATTTGCGTTCGCGTCCGGCTTCGGGCCGGCTTCCCCGTCGTCCGGCGTCGGCCCGCTGCCGGGGGCGGCGCCGGTCAGGGTGGTCGGCTCGGCGCTGGTGCGCGGGAAGGCGAACACCCAGCGCCCGTACACCAGCCGGGAGCTCAGCAGCCCGGCGCCGGTGCAGGCCGCCCCGGCGACCGCGTCCATGAAGAAGTGGTTGGCGCTGGCCACGATGACCAGCAGGGTGACCAGCGGGTACAGCAGCGCGACCACGCGCACCCAGCGCCGGCGGGCCAGGAAGGCGATGGTCAGCCCGCACCAGAGGGACCAGCCGATGTGCATCGAGGGCATGGCGGCGAACTGGTTGGAGACGCTGGCCATGTCGCCGGAGGCCATCGAGCCCCAGGTGTGGTGCTTGGCCACGGTGTCGATGAAGTCGCCGTCGGTCATCAGCCGGGGCGGGGCCAACGGGTAGAAGTAGTAGCCGAACAGCGCGATCGCCGTGGTCACGAACAGCGAGAACCGCGCCGCCGCATAGCGCCCCGGCTGGGTGCGGAACAACCACACCAGCACGCCGATGGTCATGATGAAGTGCAGCGTGGCGTAGTAGTAGTTCATGCCGGTGATCAGCCAGGCCACCGAGTCGATCGAATGGTTGATCGACCGCTCCCAGGCGATGCCCAGGGTCTGCTCCAGGTGCCAGACGTCGAGGGCGTTCCGCTCGGCCCGGTTCTTCATCTCCGGGACGGCGTTGCGGACCATCGAGTAGATCCAGTAGCTGATGCCGATCAGCAGCAGCTCGAACCAGATCCGCGGGTGGCCGGGGGAGCGGAAGTGACCGCGCAGCGGGTGCCACGACCGCCGCCAGGCGCGCAGCGCCCGGCCCTGTGCTCCGTCGGTGCTCGTGATTCCGTCGGGGGCGACGGAACCGGACGGACGCACCGCTGTGGCGACGGGTGCGACGCCTTCGTGGTCCCGCTCAGGTTCCCCCATGGGGCAGTAGTCTGCCATGCGGCCTCCCGGGACCCGATCACCCTCTGGTTGGGGATTCGCTCGCTGATATCCCTCTGAAGTCCTACTCACGTCCTACGGCAGTACATCGCGGAGCCAGACGGCGGCTCCGAACACGCACGCGATCCTATCCGGCGTGGCGCAGTCGCGTTACTGGGGGCCATGTACATACCTGTGACCAGGGTGATTCGAATGAGTCGGTTGGAAATCGTTTCTGCATCTTGCTGAAACATCTTGCGAACAGTACGGTCCTGGCATTGCTGACGCCGCCTCAAGGGAGAGCCCGCGTGGCCATCAGGTCCCAACGCACCAGATCCCAACGCCGCAGATTCAACCCCGCCCGATCCGGGCTCGGCAGTTTCGTGACGACCGCAGCCCTGCTCGCGCCGGCGCTCGCCGTGGTCGCGCCAGTCCCGACGGCCGCCGCCCAGCCTCTGACGGCAGCCGCCACCGCAGCCACCGCCACCACCTCCAAGCCGCTGGCCGCCGCCCCCTCCGACGCGTCGCTCGCCGCCACCCCGGACCGGCACGACCTCACCAAGGAGCAGTACTACTTCGTCCTCCCGGACCGATTCGCCAACGGCGACACCGCCAACGACACCGGCGGCATCACCGGCAGCCGGATGGACAACGGCCTCGACCCCACCGACTCCGGCTTCTACCACGGTGGTGACCTCGCGGGCCTGATCGGCAAGCTCGACTACATCAAGCAACTCGGCACCACCGCGATCTGGATGGCGCCGATCTTCAAGAACAAGCCGGTGCAGGGCACCGGCTCGTCCGCCTCAGCCGCCTACCACGGCTACTGGATCACCGACTTCACCCAGGTCGATCCGCACTTCGGCACCAACGCGCAGCTCAAGGAGCTGATCCAGAAGGCCCATGCCATGGGCATGAAGGTCTTTTTCGACGTCATCACCAACCACACGGCTGACGTCATCGACTATGCGCAGAAGACCTACGACTACCGCTCCACCGGCGCCTACCCGACCCTGGACGCCAGCGGCCGTCCGGTCGACACCACGGCGACAGCCAACGCCAACGCGCTGAACGGCACTTCGCTCTATCCCAGGCTCACCACCAGCTCCTTCCCCTACACCCCGATCTTCAACTCGCCGGCCGACGTCAACGCCAAGTCGCCGTCCTGGCTCAACGACCCGACGCTCTACCACAATCGGGGCAACTCGACCTTCACCGGCGAGTCCGGTACCGAGGGCGACTTCTCCGGCCTGGACGACCTCGACACCCAGAACCCGCGGGTGGTCAAGGGTATGGAGAAGATCTACGAGGACTGGGTGAAGAACACCGGCGTCGACGGCTTCCGCATCGACACGGTCAAGAACGTCGACCTGGCCTTCTGGCAGCAGTGGGCCCCCGCGCTGAAGAAGTACGCCGCCGCGCAGGGCAACAAGAAGTTCTTCATGTTCGGCGAGGTCTACGACAGCGACACGTCCACCACCTCGTCCTATGTCACCCAGGGCAAGCTGCAGGCGACCCTGGACTTCCCGTTCCAGTCGGCCGCGCAGACCTATGTCGCCAACGGCGGCTCGGCCAAGGCGCTCTCCGCGGTCTACGGGAACGACTACAAGTACACGACGGCCGACACCAACGCCTACGAGCTGCCGACCTTCCTCGGCAACCACGACATGGGCCGGATCGGCTACTTCCTGCAGTCGGCCAACCCCGGCGACAGCAACGCCCAGCTGCTGAGGAAGGACCAACTGGCCCAGCAGCTCCAGTTCCTGACCCGTGGTCAGCCCGTCGTCTACTACGGCGACGAGCAGGGCTTCACCGGTTCCGGGGGCGACAAGGCGGCGCGGCAGGACATGTTCGCCTCGCAGACCGCCTCCTACAACACCGGCACGGTCATCGGCGGCGCCTCGGGCTCCGCCGCCCGCTACAGCACCAGCACCCCGCTGTACTCGACCATCGCCACCCTCGCCGCGCTGCGCAAGGCCAACCCGGCGCTGGAGAACGGCGCCCAGGTCGAGCGCTACGCCGCCGACGGGCCCGGGGTCTACGCCTTCTCCCGGATCGACGAGAAGCAGCAGGTCGAGTACCTGGTCGCGGTGAACAACGCGACCACCGCGCAGAGCGTCAGCGTCCCCACCTACTCGGCCGGGATGACCTTCGACCCGATCTACGGCGGCACCGTCGACGCGGCCACCACCGGCAGCGACAGCAAGCTGGCCGTCACCGTCCCGGCCGAGTCCGCCGTGGTCTACAAGGCGACCAAGCGACTCGCCGCGCCTGCCACCACCCCCGCCGTCACCCTGACCGCCCCTGCCGCGGGCTCGACCGGCACCGTCACCGTCGCCGCGACCGTCCCCGGCACCGGCTTCGACCGGGTGACCTTCGCCGCCGCCGTCGGCGACGGCGCCTGGCAGACCCTCGGCACCGCCGACCACGCCCCCTACCAGGTCACCGAGAGCCTGGCGAACGTCACCGCCGGCACCACCGTCCGCTACAAGGCCGTGGTCGAGGACAGCGCCGGGCACCTGGCCGACGCCACCGGCAGCACCACCGTGGGCACCGTCCCGCCGGTGGCCAAGCCCACCGCCACCTCCCGTACCTACGCGGTGGTCCACTACCACCGCGCGGACGGCGACTACAGCAACTGGAACCTCTACGCCTGGGGCGACATCGCCGACGGCGAGGGAACCACCTGGCCGGCCGGGCACCCCTTCATCGGCCGTGACGCCTTCGGCGCCTTCGCCTACGTCAAGCTCAAGGCCGGCGCTTCCAACGTCGGCTTCATCGTGGAGAACAACGGCACCAAGGACGGCGCCGCCGACCGCTCGATCAACCTCTCGTCGACCGGCGAGGTCTGGGTCGACTCCGGTGACAGCACGACCTATACCACCAACCCGGGCGCGACCTCGACCGTCCCGGCGGACACCGCGATCATCCACTACCACCGCACCGACGGGAACTACACCGGCTGGGGTCTGCACGACTGGACCGGCGCGGCCACGCCCACCGACTGGACCAGCCCGCTCAAGCCCTCCGGCACCGACGCCTTCGGCGACGTCTTCACCGTGCCGCTGGCGTCGGGGGCGACCGTCCTCGACTACATCATCCACAACGGCGACACCAAGGACCTGCCGGACAACCAGGAGCTCAACTTCGCGGTCAACGGCCGCGAGGTCTGGATCACCGACGGCACCCCCGGCTACATCCTGCCGCAGTCCACGGCCTCGGCCGCGGACCTCGACCTGACCCAGTCCAAGGCCCAGTGGCTCGACGCCGACACCGTCGCTGTCCCCGCCGCCTGGGGCTTCGGCCAGAACCTGCCCGCAGGCGCCTCCCCCGAACTGGTCTACTCGCCCACCGGCGCCCTCGCCGTCAAGGACGGCGACCTGACCGACCCCGGCTACTGGCTCCGGCTGCTGCCCGTCAGCACCGGTCTGACGGCGGCCCAGCTCGCCGCCCACCCCGAGCTCAAGGGCTACGCCGCCTTCGCGGTCGACCCGCGCGACACCAAACGGATCACCACCGCGCTGCGCGGCCAGCTGATCATGACGGAACGTGAGGCCAACGGCGCGCTGCTGGCGGCCACCGGGGTGCAGATCCCGGGCGTCCTGGACGCCGTCTACGCGACCAAGGCGGTCAACGCCACCCTCGGCCCGGTGGTCTCGCACACCTCGGCCAGACTCTCGGTCTGGGCCCCGACCGCGCAGTCGGTCAGCCTGGAGCTCTACGACAGCCCCAGCGCCACCACCCCCCGTACCGTCGCCATGCACCGGGACGACTCCACCGGCGTGTGGTCGGTGACCGGCCCGGCCTCCTGGAAGGGGAAGTACTACCTCTACCAGGTGACGGTCTGGGCCCCGAGCGTCCAGAAGGTGGTGACCAACCACGTCACCGACCCCTACTCGCTCGCCCTCTCCGCCGACTCCAAGCGCAGTGAGATCGTCGACCTCGGCGACCCGTCAACCGCCCCCGCCGGCTGGACCGGTGACCGGTCGCCGAAGGCGCTGACCGCCACCCAGCAGGAGATCCAGGAGCTGCACGTCAGCGACTTCTCCTCGGCCGACACCACCGTCCCGGCCGCCGACCGCGGCACCTACCTGGCCTTCAACGACCTCAACTCGGACGGCATGAAGCACCTCGCCGCCCTCGCCAAGTCCGGGGTCACCACCGTCCACCTGCTGCCGACCTTCGACTTCTCCTCCGTCCCCGAGCTCAAGTCCGAGCAGACCACCCCTGCCTGCGACCTGGCCTCCTACGCCCCCGACTCGCAGGCGCAGCAGGCCTGCGTCAGCGCGCAGGCGGCGACCGACGACTACAACTGGGGCTACGACCCGTACCACTTCACCGTCCCCGAGGGCTCCTACGCCACCGACGCCGACGGCACCGTCCGCACCCAGCAGTTCCGGCAGATGGTCGCCGCACTGCACCGGATCGGCCTGCGGGTGGTCATGGACGTGGTCTACAACCACACCGCCGCCTCCGGCGAGGCTGCGACCTCGGTGCTGGACCAGATCGTCCCGGGCTACTACCAGCGCCTCAGCGCGACCGGCGCGGTGACCACCGACAGCTGCTGCGCCGACACCGCCCCCGAGCACACCATGATGAACAAGCTGGTCGTGGACTCCACCCGGACCTGGGCCGACGAGTACCACGTCGACGGCTTCCGCTTCGACCTGATGGGGCTCGACCCCAAGCAGACCATGCTGGACGTCCAGGCCTCGCTCAAGAAGACCGGCCGCTCCGAGTTCCTCTACGGCGAGGGCTGGAACTTCGGCGTCGTCGCCAACAACGCCCGCTTCGTCCAGGCCACCCAGGCCAACATGGCCGGCACCGGCATCGCCACCTTCAACGACCGCCAGCGCGACGCGGTCCGCGGCGGCGGCCCGTTCGACACCGACCCGCGCATCCAGGGCTTCGCCTCCGGCCTCTACACCGACCCCAACGGCGCCGCGGTCAACGGCACCAGCGACCAGCAGAAGGCGAAACTGCTGCACGCCATGGACCAGCTCAAGGTCGGCCTGACCGGCAATCTGGCCGCGTACTCCTTCACCGACAGCAGCGGAAAGACCGTCAAGGGCTCGGAGGTCGACTACAACGGCTCACCGACCGGCTACACCGCAGCCCCCGGGGAGGCGATCACCTATGTGGACGCCCACGACAACCTGGACCTCTATGACGCGCTGATCTACAAACTGCCGACCGGCACCTCGATGGCGGACCGCGCGCGGATGCAGTCCCTCGCCCTCGCCACCACGGCCCTCTCCCAGGGCCCCGGCTTCGCCGTCGCAGGCAGCGATCTGCTCCGCTCCAAGTCACTCGACGCCAACTCCTACAACAGCGGCGACTGGTTCAACGCGATCCACTGGAACTGCACCCAGGGCAACGGTTTCGGGCACGGCCTGCCGCTCGCCGCCTCCAACCAGTCCTCCTGGACCTTCGCCCAACCCCTGCTGGCCCGGACCGACCTGGTCCCCGGCTGCGCCGCCGAACTCTCGGCCTCCGCGCAGTACCAGCAGTTCTTGCAGATCAAGAAGTCCACCCCGCTCTTCTCCCTGACCACCGCCGCCGACGTCCAGCAGCGCCTCAGCTACCCGCTCTCCGGCACCTCCGGTGAGACCCCGGGCGTGATCACCCTCCACCTCGATGGCGCCGGCCTGCGCACCTACAAGTCCGTCACCGTCGTCTTCAACGCGACCCCGACCACCCAGCAGCAGACCCTCACCACCCTGGCCGCCACCACCCAGCAACTCCACCCGGCCCAGGCCAACGGTTCGGACCCGGTCGTCAAAACCTCCACCTTCGACCCCACCACCGGCACCTTCACCATCCCGGCGAGGACCGTGGCGGTCTTCGTCCAGCAGTAACCGCAACGCCCGGCCCCGGATCGCCATCGATCCGGGGCCGGGCGTTGCGGTCGCCGCGACCAGCCTCAGCCGGTGGTCGTTGCTGCCGTCAGGTCGTAGACGGTGGTGCTGCCCACGGTGGTGGCCGTGTAGTGGGCCTTCACCCAGGCGGTGATCTGGGAGGCGGCGGTGGTTGTGGTGCTGCTGCTGCCGCCCTGGCCTCCGGTGGAGGCGGCGATGAAGTAGTGGATCTTCCCTTCCTTGACGTACTGCTCGAACTGGGCCAGGGTCGGCGAGTTGTCGGTGCCGTTGAAGCCACCGATCGGCATGACCGAGGACTGGGTGGCCAGCTGGTAGCTGGCGGCGTTCTGCGAGCCGACGACTGCGGCGGCCCAGGTGTAGCTGGAGGCGTTCTTCTCCAGCAGGGCGGTCATCGCGGAGCTGACGGTGGCTCCGTTGATCAGGCCGCCGGCGCCTCCGCCGCCCATGGCGCCGCGCTCGGCGCCGGTGCCGGACGGTGCGGTGCCGGTTCCGCCGGCGGTTGCGCCGCCAGGCATACCCGTCTGCGAGGTGCTGCCACCGGCAGCGCCCGTGCCCGTGCCCGCGCCGGTCGGAGGCGTTCCGCCGCCGCCCGCGCCGCCGAAGCCGCCGGCGCCCCGGGTGCCTCCGCCGGGCATCCCGCCGCCCATTCCCATCCCGCCGGTGCTCGGACCGGCCGAGGGGATGGAACCGGTGTGACCGGTGGAGACCGTGTCCGCCGCGTACGCGGCCTGGCCGGCCAGCACCGAGATCAGCGCAGCGAGCCCCGCAGCCACCATCAGCCGCTTACTCCAACTTGATACAGATCCTGCCCCAGCCGGCACGAAGGCGTTCGCCAGGAACAGTGCCGCCGCGCCCAGCCCCAGCAGCAGGACCAGCCAGCGCACCGCCGGGTAGAAGTCCGCGCTGCGGTTCAGCAGCACGAAGGCCCAGATCGCCGAGACGGCGATGGTCGCCGCGCCGACCGTGGCGACACCCGGACGCCTGCGTCCGCGCCAGACGGCCTCGGCGCCCATGCCGACCAGGGCGGCGATGGAGGGAGCCAGTGCCACCGTGTAGTACGGGTGGAAGATGCCGCTCATGAAGCTGAAGGTGACGGCGGTGAGGAGGAACGAGCCGCCCCAGACCAGGAACGCCGCCCGCGTCGTGTCGCTGCGCTTGGTCCTGCGGGTGACCCAGACGCCGAGCGCCAGCAGGATCAGTGCCGCCGGGATCAGCCAGGAGATCTGGCCGCCGATCTCCGAGTTGAACAGCCGGGTGATGCCGGTCGCGCCCCACTGCCCGGTGGAGCCGGTGCCGCCACCCCCGCCGCCCACGCTGCCGGTCTCATTGCCCGTCAGCCGTCCGAAGCCGTTGTAGCCGAAGGTCAGCGAGAGGAAGGAGTTGTCGGTGGAGCCGCCGATGTACGGGCGGTCCGCCGCCGGGACGAGCTGGACGACCGCGACCCACCAGCCGCCGGCGACCACCATCGCCAGGGTGCCCCAGGCCAGCTGTCCGACCCGCTTGAGCAGCCGGTGCGGGCCGAAGGCCAGGTAGACGGCGGCGAAGGCCGGCAGCACCAGGAAGGCCTGCAGGGTCTTGGTCAGGAAGGCGAAGCCGATCATCGCGCCGGCCAGCACCAACCAGCGGGTGCGGCCGTCCTCGTGGGCCCGCAGCATCGCGTAGGTGGCGATGGTGAGCAGCAGCGCCAGCAGCGCGTCCGGGTTGTTGAAGCGGAACATCAGCACGGCGACCGGGGTCAGCGCCAGCACCGCGCCCGCGATGAGCCCGGCCTGGGCACTGAAGCGGCGGCGTACCGCCGCGTACAGGGTGCCGACGGTGGCGACGCCCATCAGCGCCTGCGGGACCAGGATCGACCAGGAGCTGAGGCCGAAGATCCGCACCGACAGACCCATCACCCACAGCGCTGCCGGCGGCTTGTCGACGGTGATGGAGTTGCCCGCGTCCGAGGAGCCGAAGAAGAACGCCTCCCAGTTCTTGGAGCCGGCCTGGGCCGCCGCCGAGTAGAAGGAGTTGGCGTAGCCGGAGGCGCTGAGGTTCCACAGGTAGAGCACGGCCGTGCCGAACAGCAGCCCGAGCAGTGCCGGGCGGACCCAGGCGGCGTCCTCGGGCCTGCCGCGCCAGACCCGGCCCGGGAGGGTGCGGACCCGCTCCCCTGGCGGCAGCCGGGGTTTCTGCGGCGGCGGATCCCAGGTCGGGAAGAGCGGCTCCGGCCGCCCCCGGCCGTGGGACCGGGGAGCGGGCGGCTGGTCCGCGAGCGGGGCGGCCGTCTCGGGGGCGTGGATGGTCATGCGGAGTTCCTCTGCTCACTGCTACTGCTGTGCTTGCGGAAGACCCAGGTGCGCAGCAGGACGAAGCGCACCAGGGTGGCGGCGAGGTTCGCCGCGACGAGTACGGCCAGCTCCGTCGCATGGCCGGGGTTGGCGGAGAGGGCGTGCAGGAGCGCGAGTGAACCGCTGGTGAGCACCAGGCTCAGCAGGAACACGACCAGGCCCTGCGCCTGCTGCCGTCCCGCGCCCGCCCCGCTCACACCGAAGGTGTGCCGCCGGTTCGCGGCGGTGTTGGCGATCGCGCTGAGCAACAGCGCTGTGAAGTTGGCGGGTTGAGCACCCATCAGGGTGCTGGCGAGGCTGAACAGCACCAGGTAGAGCAGGGTGCTGGCGACGCCGACCGCGCCGAAGCGCAGCAGCTGCCCGCCGAGGCCGTTCGGGACGCCGGGGAGTTCCGGCTGCTCGGGCTCGGGCCGCCGGAGTTCGGCGAGCGAGATGCTGCCGCTGGCCAGGCCGCGGCCGACCCGCCAGCAGCCCTTGAGGTCGGCGGTGGCGGTGGCGACGATGTCCACGCTGCTGTTGGGGTCGTCGACCCAGTCGACCGGCACCTCGTGGATGCGCAGTCCGGCGCGTTCGGCCAGCACCAGCAGTTCGGTGTCGAAGAACCAGCCGGTGTCCTCGACCATCGGCAGCAGCCGTTCGGCGACGTCGGCCCGGATCGCCTTGAACCCGCACTGGGCGTCGCTGAAGCGCACCGACAGCGTCCTGCGCAGGATCTGGTTGTAGGCGCGGGAGATGAACTCGCGCTTGGGTCCGCGCACCACCTGCGAGCCGCGGGCCAGCCGGGAGCCGATCGCGATGTCGGAGTGGCCCGAGATCAGCGGGGCGACCAGCGGCAGCAGCGCGCTGAGGTCGGTGGAGAGGTCGACGTCCATGTAGGCGAGCACGGGTGCGTCGGAGGCGGCCCAGACGGTGTTGAGAGCGCGGCCGCGTCCCTTGAGCGGGAGTCGGCGGACGCACACCGCCGGCAGCTCGCGGGCCAGCTGCTCGGCCACGGCCGGGGTGCTGTCGGTGCTGGCGTTGTCGGCGATGGTGATGCGGAAGCCGTACGGGAACGCGCGGTCGAGGTAGGCGTGCAGGCGGTGCACGCTGGGGCCGAGGTCGTGCTCCTCGTTGTACACGGGGACCACGACGTCGAGCATGGGTGTTTCCAGCTCGGCGGGCAGCGGGTCACGGCGCGGCAGCGGCCGTGCCGTGACCCCCTGGGCCGGCGTCGAGGGTGCTGCGATGGTTGTGGACATGGAGCAACCGTCGCGGCCGGGTCTGAGAGGCTCCTGAGTCGCCGTTGAGATCGCGCTTCAGATCACGGAGCCGTCACGGCCCGAACATGAAGAGCCGTTCACCCGCGCCCCGACCGGTGACAGGCGACAGGGGCGCGGGGAACTGCACGACCCCGGCTGGGACGGCGGATCAGCCAGGCGTCGACGCTCAGCCGCTCTGGCCGTCGCCCTCCTGGCCGCCACCGGCGGCCATCGCCGCCAGCTCCAGGTCCACCAGCCGCTGGTGCTCCTCGGCGTCCTCGCGCGCCTTCTTCGGGCTCCAGCGTCCCGCCATCACGAACAGGAAGGGCAGGAACAGCACCTGCCCGGCGATGCAGACGAACCACCAGGTGCGCCAGTTGCCCGGGTTGTCCTTGGCGGCCTTCTGCACCGTGGTGCCGTACTGCTGCAGCACCGCGAGCTGGGGCTGGGCCTTCTGCACCGTGAGCAGGCCGGGCACGCCGACCTGCTGCACCGCCTGGGCCTGCAGCGCGGGCGGGACCGCCGTCGGCGGGTACTTCGCCAGCTCGGCGAAGAGCTGCGGATGGGCGTTCACGATGGCCAGCGCCGGACCGGCCTGGGCCTCCGCCGTCGCCACCGCCTGACCGTGCTCCACCAGCGGTGTCGCCGAGGTCACCACCACCGGCACGAACGCGGCGGAGACCGCGACCACGATCCGGATGATCCAGCCCCACACCGCGAGGCCGGTCGCCGTCGCGGCCGGGTTGTGCTTCTCCACGGTCTCGGTGAAGCTCGCCATCCACGGCGCGTAGGTGAGGCCGCCGAGCACGCCGATGCCGATGAACATCCAGGCGAAGGTGTAGTACCCGGTCCTGGCATGGGTCGCGCTCAGCGCGAAGATCAGCGTCACCACGATGCTGCCGACGGCGCCCACCAGCATGAACGGCTTGCGCACCTTCAGCCGGTCGGAGGCCAGCCCGGCGACCACCAGGGCGATGGCGTTGGCCGCCCAGTACCAGTTGGCCAGCGCGTTGACCCGCTGCTCCGAGTAGCCGAAGACGGTCGAGAAGTAGACCACGAAGTTGCCGACCGCGGCGAAGTACAGCAGCAGGAAGATGCTGATGGCGAAGGCCGAGCCGATCACGTCCAGGCGCATCATCTGGCGCCAGTGGTTGCCCGACTCGACCTCGGCGAGGTCCATGCCCTTGGCGCGGGCCTCGACCAGGGCCCGGTCGCGCAGGCTCACCATGATCTGGTCGCGCAGCCGGGGCGACAGCTCGCGCAGGGCGACCAGGGAGACCAGGAACACGATCAGCGTGGCGATGCCGGCGTAGTGCAGCTCGTCCTGCCAGCTGGAGGAGTTCAGGGTGCTGCTGGTCACGGTGGTGACCACCAGGCTGCCCAGCACCGGGCCCATGGTCCAGTAGCCCATGGCCGTGGCCCGGCCCAGCTGCGGGGAGAAGTCCCTGATCAGGGCCGGTGTCGCCACCAGGACAATGCCTTCGACGAAGCCGACCAGGGCGAACAGGATCAGGTAGGAGAGCTCACCGGAGGCGTTCGGCAGGCCGAACAGCACCAGCAGCCCGGTGACCAGCAGCCCGTACACCACCATGTTGGCCCGGCCCCAGCGGTCGGCCAGACCCGCGATCAGCGAGGCGAAGGCGCCGACGGCGTTGCCGACCACGGAGACCCAGATGAAGTAGCGGTAGGTCATGTGGAAGTGGGTGATGATCGAGGTCGCCACCGCGTACTGGATGTACAGGGCGTAGTACAGAACGATCGTGGTCAGCACCACGATGGCCAGGTAGGCGTAGCGGCGGCCGGTGTCCGGGTAGTGGGCCAGGTCGCGCTGCCACAGCCGGGTGAGCGCGCCGGGCGCGGGTCTGGAGACGGGCGTGTCTGCGTTGAACGGGGTGGTGGTCATGCTGCTCCTCGGGGCACCGGTGCGTACGGGGGTGGACGGACGGGACGGCGCGCGGTCGGGCCGGGACGCAGGCCCTCAAGGGCACGAGCCTCGGCGTCGAGGGCGTGAACGGAGGTTAGTACCGACTGGTCGGTACGGACCAGATGCGTGCATGCACCAGTTGCGGGAAGGGCGGCCCCAACGGATCCGGGGCCGCCCTCACGGTGTCCGGGGGTGCGTCAGTTCAGTTTCCTGGGCACCCGTACCGGGACCACCTCGCGGTTGAAGGTGCTGCTGGCGACCCCGGCGAAGGAGGTGTACCAGGCCAGCAGCCCGGTCAGCAGGCCGAGCCAGCCGCCGGCCTTGGTGATGTCGCCGTTCTTGGAGAACTCGCCGATGGCCAGCACCACGAAGGTGAGGGTCAGGGCGACGAAGACGCTGAGCACCGCGTGGTTCACGCGGATCGCGGCAATGGTCATGTAGCCGGTGAAGATGCCCCAGACCAGCAGGAACAGGCCCAGGGCGTTGTGGAAGTCGACCGAGGCGGCCAGCGTCGGCGCGACGTCCTTGACCAGCACGTAGTAGGCCAGCCAGAACGCCCCGAAGGAGCTGAAGGCGGTGGCGCCGAAGGTGTTGCCTCTGCGGAACTCCCACATACCGGCGAGGAGTTGGCCGAGACCGCCGTAGAAGAGGGCGAGCGGGAGCACCACGCCCTCGGCGGTCTTGTCGAAGAATCCGGCGTTGAAGCAGCTGAGAACCAGGGTGGTCATGGCGAACCCGGCCAGGCCCAGCGGGGCGGGGTCGGCGATCGCGGGGGGTGGGGTTGCCCGTGCTGTCTGCGGCTCGACTGCGGACATAGAAGATGTGCCCCTTCCGATCCGACAAGAAGCTGACACCGTCCAGTATGTGACGGTTCAACAGATAGAGCGCCGGAGCGGAACGAGTTGAAAATGTCATGTCTGCGAAAAGGCGGGAACGCCTCCGCTTCGCCCGGAGTTCCTCCGTCCAAGGGCAGGATCGTGCACGACTGGGGAGGGGCCTGGAATGGACGCGATGGACGCGGCAGGGATCATCGATCAACTCGCCCGCGCGGACGGACGCGTGGACCCCTATCCGCTGTACGCGCTCGCGCACGAGCTGGGCCCGGTGGCCAGCCTGGGCGAGGGCTGGGTGCTGGCCTGCGGCTACGACTCGGTCAACCGGGTGCTGCGCAATCCGGCCTTCGGAGTGGACAGCGACGAGCTGCGCCAGACGCGCTTCGGCGACGAGCCGAGGCGCGACTCGCTGGCCCTGCTGGGCCGTTCGATCCTGCAGAGCAATCCGCCGCAGCACACCCGGATGCGCGCACCCATTGCCTCGGTGTTCACGCCCCGGCGGGTGGCCGCGCTGGAACCCGCCGTCGTCGGCGTGGTCGAGCGGTTGCTCGACCGGCTACCGGAGTTGGACGCCGGGGACGGCACCGGCGTCGATTTCATGGAGGAGTTCGCCTACCAGCTGCCGGTCAGCGTGATCTGCGAGCTGCTCGGCGTCCCGGAGCAGGACCGGGGGCCGTTCCGGTCGCTGATCCACGACCTCACCCTGGTCCTGGAGTTCATGGGCGACCAGACCGACCTGACCGCGGCGGACGCGGCTGCCCGCGAGCTCAGCACCACCTTCGCGGCCCTCGCCGACCTGCGCCGCGCCGAACCGCGCGACGACCTGATCACCGCCCTGGTCCAGCTGGTCGACGCCGAGGACGCCCGGCTCGACGCCGCCGAGCTGCTCGGGAATCTCGCGCTGCTGCTGCTCGCCGGCTTCGAGACCACCACCAATCTGCTCGGCAACGGCCTGGCCCTGCTCTTCGGGCACCCCGCGGTACGCGCGGCCCTGGTCCAGCAGGCCCTGCCGGTCGCCGACTTCGTCGAGGAGGTGCTGCGCTACGACTCGCCGGTCCAACTCACCTCCAGGACGGCGCTGTTCCGCGGCCTGGAGATCGACGGCGTGCCGCTGGAGCAGTACGGCGAGGTGGTGCTGCTGCTCGGCGCCGCCAACCGCGATCCGGCCCGCTTCCACGACCCCGACCACTTCGACCCCTGGCGGGCCGACAACCAGCCGCTGAGCTTCGGCGCCGGCATGCACTACTGCCTGGGCGCGATGCTGGCCCGGCTGGAGGCGAGGATCGCCTTCACCGCCCTGCTGCGACGCTTCCCGGCGATCGCCCCCGCGAAGGGCGCGGAGCCGGTGCGGCAGGACCGGCTGCTGCTGCGGGGGTACGCGAGCCTACCGGTCGAGTTGGGCTGAACCCGTGTCGAGGGCGGCGTAACCGCGGGTGACGGCTTGCGCCAACTTGCTTGCGGGGTAAGGCCATCCGCTCGTATCCAGCGCATCCTCGGCGGAGACCCCGGCCGCGTGCAGGGCCGTGATGCGCGCGGCGAGAGCCGCGAGGGCATCGCGCTGCTCGCGGACGAACGCCGCGCCGACCGGGGCGCCGTGGCCGGGGACGACGACGGTGGCCGGGCCGATGGCGGCGAGCAGCGCGTCCAGGGTGTCCGGCCAGTCGAGCGGGAAGCTGTCCGAGCCCAGGGCGGGCGGCCCCGACTCCTCGACCAGGTCCCCGGCGAGGAGGGCGTCCGCGTCCGGGATGTGGATGAGCAGGTCGCCGTCGGTGTGGCCGCGTCCGGGGTGGACCAGCCGGACGAGGCGGTCGCCCAGGTCGAGGACGTGGGCACGGTCCACCAGGCGGTCCGGGACGACGGTGGAGACCGGGACGGCCGGATCGCCCTCGCCCTCGGGGTCGTCCTGTTCGGCGCTCAGCGCCGCGGCCATGGCCCGGTGGCCCCACAGCTCGGCGGGCGGGATCTGCCGGGGCGCGACGAACTCGGCGTTCCCGCCGACATGGTCGAAGTGGACGTGGGTGTTCACGACCCAGCGGACCGGGGCGGGGGAGAGCCTGCGCAGGTGCTCGCGGAGCTCGCCGGCCTCGGCGAGGTTGCAGCGGGTGTCGACGACGGCGAGCCCGTCGCTGCCGAGGATCGCGCTGACGGTGACATCCCAGGGCTGGTAGCGGCGCTGGAACACCCGGTCGGCGACTTCGTGCCAGAGTGAGGTCGACATCCCTTGATCATGACAGGTCGGGCTGATGAGCGTACGAGGGGCCGGGGCGGCGATACTGGTCACGTCCGATCCGAGGAAGGAAGCCACCATGCCCGAAGAGGTTCTCGTGCAGCGCGCGGACCAGGAAGCGGCCCAGGGCCGCCACGCCGCCGCACTGGAGTTGTACGCGAGGGCGTGGGAGAGCCGGCACGACGAGACCGCCGACAAGCTGCTCGACCTGGTCGAGGAGTGGGGCGATGTGGAGGCCTCGCTGGAGGTGCTGCGGAGCACCGCGGAGAGCGGGGTGTCCGGGGCCTACGAGGCGCTCGCGGCGCTGCTCATCGAGGTCGAGGAGCCGGAGGAGGCGCTGGAGGCGCTGGCGCGGGCCCATGCGGCCGGTCGCGAGGTCACCCTGTGGACCGCCGCGGTGCTCGCGGACGAGCTGGGTGAGCGCGACCGCGCCGAGGAGTGGTACCGCAAGGCCATCAGCGCGGAGGAGCCCGGGGCGCTCAACGACTTCGGCGTGTTCCTGAGCGACGACCAGGACCGGCTGGTCGAGGCCGAGGAGGTGCTGACGCTGGCGGTGGAGCGCGGCGACCCGATGGCGCTGGGGAACCTGGGCCGGATGCACCTGGAGGCCGAGCGGGTGGACCAGGCGCTGGAGTGGCTGGGCCGCGGGCTGGACGCCGGGGTGCGCTCGGTGCTGGTGCCGATGGCCGAGGCCGAGCAGCAGCTGGGCCGCTTCGACGAGGCCCGGGCCCACCTCACGGCGGCGCTGGACGAGGACATCGAGGGCGCCCAGCTGGCCTGGGCGAACTTCTGCGCCGAGCACGGCACCGCCGACGAGAAGGCGTCCGCCGAGGGCGAGTTCCTGACGGCGCTTCAGCAGGACGAGTACGGGGCGCACTTCGACTACGCCATCTTCCTGGCCGAGCAGGACCGGATGGACGAGGCGGTCAAGCAGTACGAGGCAGCGGCCGCCGAGGGCGAGTCCAACGCCTGGCTGAACCTGGCCCTCATCTACGAGGACCGCAAGGACCGCCGCACGGCCGAGGACTGCTACCGCAGCGGCATCGAAGCCGGCGACCTCCAGGCCCTGCTCGCCTACGCGGAGTTCCTCCGCCAGTGGGGCCGCCAGAAGGACATCCCCGACCTCTATCCCACTGCCGAAGCCCTCGGGGCCGACGAATCCGAGACAGCCCAGCTCCACACCCTCGCCGGCAACGGCTGACCACCCCCCCATGCGCACGACGGGCCGGCGCGGAGTTCTCTCCGCACCGGCCCGTCCTGCGTGGCCGAAATCGGTGCTGACCTGCTGCTGGCTCCGGGGCGGGCGTGCAGCGGATAGGTTGGGGGCACGATGAATCGACTGATCGCCGCTCAAGGCTCGTACGACCTCGCCCGCTTTCCGGCTGACCCGCGTGACACGCTTCGGGCGTGGGACGCCTCCGACGAGTACCTGCTGCGGCAGCTCGACGGCAGCGCCGCCCTGGACGGGACGACGGCTCCGCCGGTCGATCTCGCCGGTGAGGTCGTGGTGCTCGGGGACCGGTGGGGGGCACTGGCCACCGCGTTGGCCGGGCACCGGCCCGTGCAGATCAGCGACTCCTACCTGGCCCAGCAGGCCACCCGGGCCAACCTGACCCGCAACGGCATCGACCGGGATGCCGTCCGGCAGCTGTCCTCCCAGGACGAGCCGTCGGCCCGGATCGACGTGCTGCTGGTGCGGGTGCCGAAGAGCCTCGCGCTGCTGGAGGACCAGCTGCACCGGCTCGCGCCCGCCGTCCACCCGGACACCGTCGTCATCGGCACCGGGATGACCACCGAGATCCACACCTCCACCCTCAAGCTCTTCGAGCGGATCATCGGCCCGACCCGCACCTCCCTGGCGGTCCGCAAGGCCCGGCTGATCCACTGCACCCCGGACCCGGCGCTGAAGCCCACCCCCAGCCCCTGGCCGCACAGCTACGAGCTGCCCTCGGACATCGCGACCGGCGCCGCCGGACTGACCGTCACCAACCACGCCGGTGTCTTCTCGGCCGAACGCCTCGACGTCGGCACCCGGCTGCTGCTGCAGCACCTCCCGTCGCTCCCGGGGCCGACCAGGGTCGTGGACCTGGGCTGCGGCAACGGCGTGGTCGGTACGGCGGTCGCGGCGCTGGCGGCGGAGGCGGAGGTCACCTTCGTCGACGAGTCCCACCAGGCGATCGCCTCCGCCCGGGCCACCTTCGCCGCCTTCGCCGCGACCACCGACCCGGCGCCGAAAGCCGAGTTCCTCCTCGGCGACGGTCTCTCCGACGTACCTGCCGGCTCGGTCGACCTGGTGCTCAACAACCCGCCGTTCCACTCCCACCAGGCCACCACGGACGCCATCGCCCGCCGCATGTTCGCCGGAGCCCGCGCCGCGCTGCGCCCCGGCGGCGAGCTCCGCGTCGTGGGCAACCGCCACCTCGGCTACCACGCCACCCTGCGCCGGATGTTCGGCAACTGCACCACGGTGGCGAGCAGCCCCAAGTTCGTGGTCCTCAGCGCCACCAAGCGTTAGCGGCAGAGAAGCTACTTCAGCAGCCGGGACATCCGGCGGTCGGCGAGGATCCGGCCGCCGGTCTGGCAGGTCGGGCAGTACTGCGTGGACCAGTCGCTGAAGGAGACCTCGCGGACGGTGTCCCCGCAGACCGGACAGGCCTCGCCGGTACGCCCGTGGACCCGCAGGCCGCTCTTCTTCTCGGCCTTGAGGTCCTGCAGGGCGAGCCCGCGGGCCCGTTCGACGGCCTCGGCGAGAGTGGTCACGACGGTGTCGTGGAGCAGCGCCGACTCCTCCGCGGAGAGGTTCGCGGCCGGCTTGAACGGGGACATCCGGGCCGCGTGCAGGATCTCGTCCGCGTAGGCGTTGCCGATGCCGGCGATCACGCCCTGATCGCGGAGGACCCCCTTGACCTGGCGGTGCTCGTCCTTCATCAGCCGGGTGAAGGCGGCCGCGGTGAAGTCGGGGGAGAGCGGGTCCGGTCCGAGCCGTTGGATCCCCGGCACCTCCTGCGGGTCCCTGACCAGGTAGACCGCGAGCCGCTTCCGGGTGCCGGCCTCGGTCACGTCGAAGCCCGCCGCGTCCGCTCCGGCCAGCCGGACCCGCAGCGCCAGCGGCCCCTTGCCGGGCCTGGGCGGCGCATCGGGCAGGCCCTCCTTCCAGCGCACCCAGCCCGCCCTGGCCAGATGGATCACCAGATGCAGCCCACCGGCGTCCAGGTCGAGGAACTTCCCGTGCCGGGTCGCACCGGCGAAGCTCCCGCCCTCCAGCGCGGTGAACGGCGGGTCGTACGTCTTCAGCGCCTGCACGGCCAGCGGGTACACCCGCTCGACGGTACGGCCGACCAGGTGCTCGGCCAGGAAACGGCTGAGGGACTCGACCTCCGGAAGTTCGGGCATACGGCAAGTCTGCGCCCTGACCCGCACCTGGCACGTACCTCGACACGGCCGGGTACGATGCCGACGAACATTGTTACTGGCCGGTAGCAGCCGGTGCGGCTGCCAGATCGAGAGAAGGAACAGCCATGCCCACGCTCGACCGCCAGGACGACGTCTTCGTCCTCGACATCGGAGACACCGAGAACCGCTTCCACCCCGACTGGCTCGCGTCGGTCGACTCCCTGCTGGACCAGGTGGAGCAGGCCGAGGGCCCGAAGGCGCTGGTCACCACGGCGACCGGGAAGTTCTTCTCCAACGGGCTGGACCTGGACTGGCTCTTCGCCCATGCCGACCAGGCGGGCGAGTACGTCGCCGGGGTGCAGGAGCTGCTGGCGCGGGTGCTGTCGCTGCCCCTGGTCACCGTGGCGGCGCTGCAGGGGCACACCTTCGCGGCGGGCGCCATGTTCTCGCTGGCCCACGACTTCCGGGTGATGCGCGCCGACCGCGGCTTCTGGTGCCTGCCCGAGGCCGAGATCAACATCCCGTTCAGCGTGGGCATGTCCGCGCTCATCCAGTCCCGGCTGACCCCGCAGACGGCGCACGAGGCCATGGTCACCGCCCGCCGCTACGGCGGTCACGACGCCCTGGCCGCCGGACTGGTCGACCGCACTGCGGACGAGGGCTCCGTCCGCACGGCCGCGGTCGAGATCGCCCGCGCCCACGCGGCCAAGGCCGGCCCGACCGTGGGGACGATCAAGGCTCGGATGTACGCCGCGGTCCTGGACGCGCTGCGGGAGAAGGACATCCCGCTCGCGCTCGGCTGAGCCAAGAGCAGAAAAGCAGGACCCCCGGTGCTCGCCGTCAAGGAGAGCACCGGGGGCTCGGCCGGGTCCGCCCGTCCGGTCGCTGCGGTTGGACGGTCGGCCGCTCAGGCCGCGTCGAGGCGGTCGAACTCCTCGGTGGACAGCTCCAGGTCCGCCGCCGCGACGGAGTCGCGGATCGTCTCGGGACGCGAGGAGCCTGGGATCGGGATCACCACCGGCGCCTTGGCGAGCATCCAGGCCAGGCAGACCTGCTGCGGGCTCACCCCGTGCACCTGCGCGACCTGCTCGAACACGTCGAACCGCGAACCCAGCCGGCCCGCGTTGGTGATGCCGCCGAGCGGGCTCCAGGGCAGGAAGGCGATCCCCAGCTCCGCGCACAGTTCCAGTTCCGGCTCGCTGGAGCGGAACGCCGGCGAGAACTGGTTCTGCACGCTGACCAGGCGCCCGCCCAGGATCTCGTTGGCCTGCCGGATCTGCTCGGGGTTGGCGTTCGAGATGCCCGCCTGCCGGATCTTCCCGGCTTCCAGCAGGTCGCGGATCGCGCCCACCGAGTCCGCGTAGGGGACCCTCGGGTCCGGGCGGTGGAACTGGTAGAGGCCGATCGCCTCGACGCCGAGCCGCTTCAGCGAGGCGTCACAGGCCCGCTTCAGATACTCGGGCGAACCGTTCTGGGTCCAGGAGCCGTCGCCGGGGCGCAGGTGGCCGCCCTTGGTGGCGATCAGCACCTCCGAGGTGTCGCCGCCGTAGCCGGCCACCGCGCGGGCGATCAGGGTCTCGTTGTGGCCGACGTCGGTCGCGGTGAGGTGGTAGGCGTCGGCGGTGTCGATCAGGGTGACGCCGGCGTCGAGGGCGGCCTGGATCGTCGCCACCGAACGCGCCTCGTCGGGCCGTCCCTCGATCGACATCGGCATCCCGCCGAGGCCGATCGCGCCGACCTGGACGTCACCGATGCTGCGAGCCTGCATGGAGGATCCTCCTGCGATCTTTCGTACTGTCTGGTCGTGCACCCATGCTGTACGTGCACCCATGTGCAGCACCAGCCTGCGCCTCTGCCATTAAGCTGTCCAACAGAAGTTGATGATCCCTTTGAGCACTGCGGGTGATGAATCATGGAACTGCGGCAGCTCGAGTACTTCGTGGCCGTCGCCGAGGAGCGCCACTTCACCCGGGCGGCCAAGCGCCTGCAGGTGGCCCAGTCCGGGCTGTCGGCCTCGATCCGCACGCTGGAACGCGAGTTGGGCGCCGCGCTGTTCCTCCGCAGCACCCGTTCGGTCGAGGTGACGCCGGCCGGGCAGGCCCTGCTGGTCGAGGCCAGGCGTGCGCTGTCGGCGACCCACGCCGCCAAGGACGCGGTCGCCGCGGTGCAGGGCCTGCTGCGCGGCAGCCTCTCCATCGGTTCGCTGCAGTGCCTGCACGCGGTGCACCTGCCGGCCGTCCTCGCCAGGTTCGCCGCCGCCTACCCGGGGCTGGAGATCCGGCTGCGGCAGGGGGGATCCAATGAGCTGACCGAGCAGGTCCGCACCGGACGGCTGGACATCGCCTTCGTGTCGCGCCCGGCCGGCAGCCCCGACAGCGTGCTGGTGGAACCGCTCGCCGACGAGCCGCTGGTGCTGGCCTGCGGCCCCAGGCACCCCTTCGCCGCCCGCACCGCCGTCGAGCCGGCCGAGCTGGGGCAGGAGCAGTTCGTCGACTTCCACCAGGACTGGGGCACCCGGGACCTGGTCGACCAGGTCCTCGGTGCGGCGGGGGTCGAGCGCCGGGTCGCCCTGGAGGTGACCGATGTGCACTCGCTGCTCGACCTGGTCGCGTTCGGCCTGGGCGTAGCCCTGGTCCCGCAGTCCTTCGCGGCCAAGACCGATCAGGTCCGCTTCCTCCCGCTGGCCGGACCGCTGCCGCACTGGCAGACCGTCACCGTCACCGGCGATCCGACCAGCCCGGCCGCGGCGGCGTTGCTGCGCGAGATCCGGCACGCCCGCGGCGCCCGCTGAGACCGCTCAGCGGGCGCCATTCCATGGGCTGCTACCGGGAGTTGATCAAGGAGCGATGGTCCACTGCTGGCAGGTGTTGTCGAGCTGGGCCCACTGGCGGACGACGACGCCGTTGGCCGTGCCGCAGTTCTTCACGTCCATGACCATGCCGTTGCCGACGTTGGAGATGGTGTAGTTGCTGCCGACCTTCGTGACGTTCCACTCCTGGCAGAGGTTGCTGAGCGAGGCCCAGAGGTCGAGCGAAGTGCCGTTGGAGGAGCCGCAGTTGACCGAGTCCAGGACGGTGCCGCTGTTGACGTTGGTGATGGTGTAGCGGTTGCTGCCCAGGCTGGTGAACTTCCACTGCTGGCAGGTGTTCCCCAGCGACGTCCACTGGTCGATCGAAGTCCCGTTGGCGGTACCGCAGTTCACCGCGTCGAGGACCTTGCCGCTGTTGGTGTTCGTGAGCCGGTAGGCGGTTCCGGCGACCGGGAAGCTGCTGCTCGGGGTGGTGTAGCCGACCGAGACGATGTTGGCCTGGACGGCGTTGTCGGCCGCGTCGGTCGGGTAGCCGGAGGTCATCACGCCCTCGAAGAAGGAGCCGTCGGACCCGTTGCTGTCGTCGCCGCCGGTGCCCAGCACGATGGCGCCTTCCTGGCTCATCGGCGTGTAGCCGCCGATGTTGGGCAGGGCGCCGTTGTACCAGGTGGTCAGGGAGCCGGACTGGGAGTTGCCGCCCTTGATGGCGTAGGTGGTGGTCCCGTTGTTCTTCAGCAGCGCGGTGACGAAGGCGCTGGAGTTGCCCGCGTTGCTGGTGTCGGAGCCGTTGCCGCCGGCGAACAGGCCGTTCTCCAGGTCCGCCTGGACCCAGGGGCCGGAACCCGTGCAGGGCGAGAACCAGCACTCGGTACCGAAGTTGATCGCGTCCATGTGGCCGTTGCCGGTGTCGTTGCTGGAGGTCTCGGCATTGCCGTAGTCGAAGCAGCAGCGCGCGTTCACGTGGGTGCCGCTGGTCACCATGTAGGCGCCCTGCGCGGTGCTGCCGGTGGGGACGCCGGTGGTGCTGTTGTTGCGGTAGCCGACCCCGGCCGAGACGAAGACGCCGTAGACCGAGTGGCCGCCGACCGTCACCGGCAGCGCGTTGGCGATGGCGCCGACGTCCGCCCCGCCGTTGCCGCCGGCGCCCTCGACGGTGAGGTTGTTGTGCTCGGAGGTCTGGTCGTAGATCTCGGTGATGACGCAGGTGGTGTTGGCGCAGAAGGTGTCCTGGGCCGCGGCGTTGGCGTAACCGCCCGCGGTCAGCGTGCCGATGTTGTCGGTGGTGGCGTCCGAGGCCCGCTTGACCTGGTAGAGCGAGCCGCTGTAGGCGGCGAAGAGCGCGCGCACGGTGCTGTGCGCGGCGACGCAGGGCGTTCCCGCGGCGGCGTAGATGTCACAGGGGAGGGACGTGGCGGCCTGCGCCGTCCCGGCCGTGCCGATGGCGCCGACGAGCATGGCGAGGAGGATCGCCGTCGCGGTGCCTGCTGACAGTAGTGCCTTCCGCAGGCGCCGAAGTCGCATCCGAGCGTACAAGGTGGACCACTCTCCGTTCCGGTGGGCCGTACTGGGTGGGGGTGGTGCGGGGGTTGGGCAGGGGTGGGCTCGCGCCGACGTACCGGATCGCCGTGGGCGACCGGGAATGTTAGCGTTAACAATTTGCCTCGTGGGCATGGGTCGGCGGCTCTGGGGGATGTAGTGCGCATGGCAGTCAGCGCGATGGCCATCACTATGGATCGGGGGCATGGTTGCGTCAAGGTTTCCGGCAGAATAAATGTGAGCGCTCACATCTGCCCTGACATCGCGCCAGGTAGGACGTCAACGCAGCTGGAACCCAAACAGAGCACAGCAGCTGACGGCCCGTGATGGTTCAGCCGGCGGCGGTGCCCGCTGCCAGAACCACGGCCTGTTCGCGGTAGCGCAGCGCGACGGAGCCTCCGGCGGGTTCCGCGGTCGCCTCGGCCGAGAGCGCCCACAGCGCTGCGGCGGCCCCGGACTGATCCACCGTCAGCATCCAGGAGGCCGACGCCGAACCTCCTGGGGCGATGGTGCTCGTCGTTGTGTCGCCCTGCCGGACCAGGGTGACGCCTGCCGGGCCGGTGAGCGAGAGGCCGGCCTGCAGCAGCTCGCCGCTGGTGCCGTTGCTGAGGACGACCGTGACGAGGGCGGACTGCCCCGGAGCGAGCCGCTTCGGGGCCGCGACCGAGAGGCCGTAGCCGACGCGCGGGTAGAACGGCGTCCAGTCGGCGTCGAGGGCGGCGGTCAGTTCGGACACCAGCTGGGGATGCTTGCCGGCGAGGTCGTTGCGCTCACCGGGGTCGGTCGCCAGATCGAACAGCTGTACGGTCGGGTAGCCGGTCTTTCCATGGGGACGGTCGTGACCCGCGGCGATCCGGACCAGCTTCCAGTCGCCCCGGCGGATCGCCTCGGCCGCGCGGGTCACGCTCCCGTGCTCGGCGGCGTCGGCCCGCCTGGTGTTGAACGGGTCGCGGCGGTACCAGTAGAAGTGGTCCCGGTGCGGGAGGGTGTCGGAGGTTCCGGTGAGCACCCCGGCGAAGGAGACGCCGTCGACGTCCTTGGGGCCCTCCGTCCCGGCCAGCGCGGCGAAGGTGGGGACCAGGTCGACATGGCCGGCGGCGCGGTCGGTGGTGCCGACCGGCACCCGCCCCGGACCCCAGGCGATCATGGGCACCCTGATGCCGCCCTCGTACAGGTTCCGCTTGTAGCCGCGCAGCGGGCCGTTGGAGTCGAAGAAGTCCGGATTGACGCCGCCCTCCTCGTGCGGCCCGTGGTCGCCGGTGATCATGATCAGGGTGTTGTCGGACAGCCCGGCCTGTTCGACGGTGTCCACGATCTCGCCGATGTGCTTGTCCAGCAGGGCGACCTGGGCCGCGTGGCCCCGGTCGGCGGCGGTCCAGCGCGGGTCGGTGTAGACGCCCGTGTCGGGGACGTCGCTGGGGGCGTGCGGCAGATTGGGGGCCAGGTAGACCAGGAAGGGCTGCCCGGCGTTGTCCTTGACGAACTGGATCGCGCGCTCGGCGAACAGCGGCGGGGCGTAGGTCCGCCCGTCCATGGCGATCCGCTCCGCGTTGTGCCACAGGTGGTTCGGGTAGTAGTGGTGCGCCTCCTCGTGCGAGATGTAGCCGAAGAACTCGTCGAACCCCCGGTTGTTGGGATGGCTCGGCTGATCCCCGTGCAGCGGGCCGAAACCCCACTTGCCGAACAGGCCGGTGCGGTAGCCCCGCGACCACAGCACCTGGGCGAAGGTGGTGTCGGTGCTGACGAACGATCCGGCGCTGCCGGCCTCCGGGTTCTGACGGACGGTCGCATGGCCGAGGTGCAGCCCGGTCAACGCGACGCTCCGGGACGGGGCGCAGACGCAGCCGCCGCCGTAGTACTGGGTGAAGCGCAGCCCCTGCGCGGCGACCCGGTCGATCGAGGGGGTGGCGATGGTCTTCTGCCCGTACGGCCCGGTCTCGCCCCAGCCGAGGTCGTCGTGGAGGATCAGGATGATGTTGGGACGGTCGGTACGGGCAGCCGTCGACGGCTGCTTGCTGCTGCCGACGCCGGTCGCGCGGACCGGGTCGTCCGCGTCTGTGTCCCCGCTGTGGGCGGAGCCGGAGAAGTGCTCGGCCAGAACCGCCGCACCGCCCGCCGTACCGACGGCAGCAGCGGCGCCTGCGAGGAACTGACGGCGTGAGGCCATGTGCTGTAGCTCCGCATGGGCTGTGTTGGTGGAGGAACCGGACCGGTGATAGGGAGGCTATATGTCATTTCTTGGTTCCTGTTGCGCGGTACCCCGCTCGGCTGTTCCGCAGCCCGGTCCGGTGTCCGGCGCCACGGAGCCGCCTTCTGCGGCGAGTGCCGATGCTCCTGTCCGCCGCGACGGCATGGTGCTGCTGCCCGGCGGGACCTTCCTGATGGGCAACGAGGACGCGGCGGCCCGACCGGGCGACGGCGAGGGGCCGGTCCGGGAGGTGACCGTGGCCCCGTTCAGGATCGACGTCTGCGCTGTGACGAACGCCGCATTCGCCGACTTCGTCGCGGCCACCGACCACCGCACCGAGGCCGAGCGCTTCGGCTGGTCCTTCGTCTTCGCCGGATTCCTCACCCCGGCCCAGGTGCACGCCACCGCCTTCCCCGCCGAGACTCCCTGGTGGCGCGCGGTCGAGGGCGCCGACTGGCGCTCGCCGGAAGGCCCCGGCAGCGATGTGGCCGATAGGCAGGACCACCCGGTGGTCCACGTCGGCTGGACGGACGCGAACGCCTACGCCCGGTGGGCCGGGGTCCGGCTGCCGAGCGAGGCCGAATGGGAGTACGCCGCCCGCGGCGGCCTCGACCAGGCCCGGTATCCGTGGGGCGACGAGTTCGCGCCGGGCGGCGAACTGCGCTGCAACATCTGGCACGGGGACTTCCCCGTGGTCAACACCAGCGAGGACGGCTGGATCGGCACCGCCCCGGTGACCACCTACACCCCCAACGCCTACGGCCTGTACAACACGGTCGGCAACGTCTGGGAGTGGTGCACGGACCCCTTCGATGCCGACGGCGATCCCCGCACCGGCCCGCGCACCATCCGCGGCGGCTCCTACCTCTGCCACGACTCCTACTGCAACCGCTACCGCGTCGCCGGCCGCACCGGCACGACCCCTGACTCCACCTCAGGTCACGTCGGCTTCCGCTGCGCCGCCTCCGCCGCCTCCGCTTAGGGCCAGCAGCTCGCGTGCAGCCCGGACGCAGCGGCGGGCCCGTTCCTCGGTCGGCTCCCCGGCTTGGGCCCGGGAGAGCATGGGCACTTCGAGGCCGATCACGACGTCCGGGGGCAGTACGCTGAGGATCTCCCGCAGCGGGAGCTCGCCCTCGCCCGGCACCATCCGGTCGATCGAGTCCTCCCGGTAGACCGAGCCCCGCTGCCGCACGGTGTTGTCGCTGAGCTGGACGTAGCCGATGAGTGCGGGATCGATCGCCGCCAGGTCCGCGGCGGTGCTCCCGGCACGGACCAGGTGCATGGTGTCGATGAGCAGGCGGAAGTCCGGCCGTGCGACATGGCGTACCGCCGCCAGCGCGGCGTCGAGATCCGTGATGGTCAACGACGGGGCGAACTCGACCGTCGTCTCCATCCCCCGCGCGCCGGCCATCTCGGCGAGCAGTCCGAACTCGTCCAGGCTTCGGCCGAGGTCCGGATCCAGACTCACGGTGTTGATCCGCGTCACGCCGAGCCCGGCCATGGTGTCCAGGTCGGCGGCGGCGCTGCGGATGTCGCTGCCGGGACGCACGTTGAATCCCTCGCCGAGCGAGATCGAGACCCCGCGGTCCCGCAGCGCAGCCGCCGTCCGACGCCGGAGCGCGGCGTCGTCCCGCAGCGAGTACGCCTCGTAGCCGTGCGGGTTGTACGGGCCCCCGGTCAGCGCGACGGCGATGTGTCCGCAGCCCAGGTCGGCCGCCAGGTTCACGAACTCCACCGGCGGCAGCCCGAAGACGGTCTGGTGCTCTATCCCCAACCGGTCCATGTCCATCAGCCTGGTCAACCGCGCTGCACCGCGGTGACGAAGTGACGCGCCACGTCGACGAGTTCGCTCCCGGGAGCGTCGTCGAGCAGGCCCGCCATCAGTTCGACGTCCTTGGTGAGCGTCACCCCGGCCGTCGACCCGGCAAGAGCGGCCATCGAGCCGGCCCGCAGCCGCACTCCGGAGGCGACGCAGGCCGAGCTGCCCGTCCCCAGGACGGCCGCGAGGCCGGCCGGGTCGACTCCCAGTGACTCGCCGGCCTTCATCGCCCCGTCCGCCAGCGCGATCTGCGCGGCGAACAGGGTGTTGTTGATGAGCTTCGCGTGCGACCCCGCTCCGATCCCGCCGAGATGCACGACCTGGTTGGAGAGCGTCGACAGCAGGTCGGCGACATCGGCAAGAGCCTCGGCCGCACCGCCGACCATGATCGTCAGTTCGCCGGCCAGCGCCCGTGGGCTGCCGCCGCTCACCGGCGCGTCCAGGACGCGGAGGCCGAACTCGGCTGCCCGCCGGGCGATCTGCCGCACCTGCTCGGGCGAGACGGTGCTGTGCACCAGTACGACGGTTCCCGGCCTCAGCGTGTTGACCAGGCCGTCCGGTCCGAACATGACCTCTTCGACGCCTGCCGCGTCGAAGACGCAGATCCCCACTGCCTGGACCGCCGCACCCAGGTCGGCCGGAGTCGCCGCGATGGTGACCTCCGTGCCCGCGAACGGCGCCAGCGAGGCCGGTCGGCGGGCGTAGAGGGTGAGCTCATGGCCCTCCGACCGGATCCGCTGCACCATCGGCAGGCCCATGCTGCCGAGCCCGATGAATCCGACCTTCACCGTGATTCCTTCCGCTTGAGTACCTTCTCCTCGACCGCGTCCGACGACAGGACCGTCCCGAGGATCCCGAGGTCCACTCCCGCGCCGCGGGCGACCTCGCGCACCACGGTGACGTCCTTGAGCATCAGGTCCGCCAGCCGGTCGGCGACCGCTTCCACCGAGCCGCCGCGGGCCACCACGTCCAGGGCGCGGCTGGCGCCGCTGCCGTGCTGCAGGGCGGCCAGGATCGCCTTCTCCTCGATCCCCAGCGAGCCGGCGAGGCGCACCGCGTCGATCGCCAGACCCACCTGGGCCACGAACAGCGCGTTGTTCACCAGCTTGACCCGCTGGCCGCTGCCGGCCGGTCCCACCGGCATGACCGGCGAGGCGTATGCCTCCAGCAGCGGGCGGGTCTGCTCCAGCAGGGCCTCGTCGCCGCCCACCCACAGGGTGAGCCTGCCTGCGGCGATGTCGTGCGGGCCGCCCGAGAGCGCGGCGTCGAGCACCCCGATCCCGCGCTCCGTCCCCGCCTCGGCGAGCAACTGCGCGGTCGCGGGAGCGGAGGTGGTGTGCTGGACGAGTACCGCGCCCGGCTTCATGGCCGCCAGAGCGCCGTCCGGGCCGAGGCACACCGAGCGCACCTGCTCGTCCGTCAAGACGACGACGATCACCGCGTCGGCTTCGCACACCGTCTCCGCGACCGTTCCGGCCCAGGTCAGCGCGTCGGCCTCGGCTGCCGCCCGGGTCTCCTGACGGCGTGCCAGGACGGTGACGTCGTGGCCTCCGGCCGCCAGCCGGTCGAGTATCGGTCGGCCCATCCGGCCGGCCCCGACGAGTCCGATCTTCACTTCTCCTCCGGGGGCAGTGGGTTGGCGGGTGGAGCCAGCATCGTTCGGTGTTCGGCGGTGCCGTCGAGGTTGGCGTTGATCCGCTCTGCGATGCGCCAGCCCTGCGGGGTGCGCACCCAGCGCCAGGTGTTCGCGGACACCCGGGCCACCCAGAACCGGTCGGCCCCGGCGTCCCAGCGGATGTTGAGCGCGTAGCTGCGCCCGGTCGCCCGGTCGCCGTCCACCACGATATGAGGCACCGTCAGCACATGGCCGCAGCCGTCGTGGATCAGGCTCTGATGGCCGTTGCCGTGGACCATGCCGACGATGTCGTCCCGGCCCCGCATCTTCAGGTGGGGGACGGCGTCGAAGCTGCCGTCGTCGGTCCAGAGGGCCGCCGTGGCCTCGCCCGAACCGCTGTCTACGGCGGGACCGTACTGGGCGACGAGTTGCATGATCTCGACCTGGTCCTCCAGGGCGTGGACCTTGGCCGCCAGCGCCGCGACGGTGGTGCGAAGTTCGTCGATCTCGCTCATGTGGCTCTCCTCCGCTCAGGGCACGACGACGATGCGGGTCGGCCCGTTGGCGTCGCGTGCGGCGTCGAGCGCGGCGGACACCTCGTCGAGCCCCACGGTCCGGCCCAGCATCGGGCCGACGTCGAGACTGCCCGAGCAGACCGCCTCGAACGCCTCGTCCCAGTGGGTCATCGACGGGCCGCCGCCGAACTGGATGTTGAGGCCCTTCCGCTTGGCGGTCAGGGTGTGCAGGTGGTCGCCCTCCGGCGGACCGCCGACGGAGAAGATGCGGGTGCCGCGCTCGCAGCCCTTGATGATCGAGTCCAGGACGCCCGGGACGCCGACGCACTCGAACACGACACAACCGGGCAGGCCGGCCATCGCCAGCATGGACTTCATCGACTCGGCCGAGCCCTGGGCCACCTCGCGCCACGCCTGGTAGGGCGTGGTCTCGGCGGGATCGATGACCACGTCGGCCCCCATCGCCAGCGCGGTCGCACGCCGCGAGGCCACGAAGTCGACGGCTACGATCGGGCCCACCCCGAGGCGCCTGAGCGTGGCGATCGCCGAGAGGCCGATCGCGCCGCAGCCGATGACCAGCGGCACCTCTCCCGTCGTCACCTGGGCGCGCGACGCGGTCGACCAGCCGACCGAGATCGCGTCGGCGACGCAGACGATCTCGCTCGGGAGGTCCGAGACCACGACCCGGGTGATGGCCTCGGTCAGCAGCAGGCACTCGCCGAAGCCCCCGGGCGAATCGGGGTTCTGGCCGATGATCCTGCGGCCGCCGGCGGTGGCCAGCACGGGCAGCGAACTCACCCGCGTGCCCACGGGGATCCTGCGCTCGGTGCCGGGGCCGTAGTCGACGACTTCGGCGCAGTACTCGTGGCCCATGACGATGTCGACGTCCTGGTCGTAGGTCGACATCCCGCTGTCGTCGTCGGCGCCGGCCTCCGGATGGTCCATGAAGTGCAGGTCCGAGGCGCAGATCCCGCACGCCAGCGATCGGACCAGGAGCTGACCCGGTCCGGGAACGGGATCGTCGATGGTCCGCGCCCGGACCGCCCCGCCCCGCAGCACAGCAGCACGCATGAGCTCCTCCTCCTGGCGGACACCGGATGCGTCCCCGTCCTCGGACTGTAGCGACGCCACCGGAGTTATAGAAGACTCTCTCCTAAAATTGGAAGGTCACTACGATTGACGCCATGGCAGAGCCGCGCCGCCTCCCGGGCCGTCCACGGGACACGACCATCAATGAACGGGCCCTCGCCTCGACGCGCGAGCTGCTCGTCCAACGCGGTTTCGACGCGACGACGATCCAGGCCGTCGCGGACCACTCCGGCGTGCACGCCTCCGCCATCTACCGTCGCTGGCCGTCGCGGATCGAGCTGATCGAGGAGGCGACGTTCCCCGGGCTCAGCCCCGTGAGTGTCGAACCGACCGGTGACCTCCGCCGCGATCTGCGCCGATTCGTCCGCGCCTACCTGGCGGCGTTCAACGCGCCCGCGGCGCGCGCGGCCGCGGCCGGTCTCCTCGCCCACCAGCAGACCTCGAAGCGTCCGCGCCCGCCGGAGCTCTACCTTCGGGTGTCGGCGCGACCGCAGTTCCAGGACATCCTGCGCGCCGCACCGCCCGGAAGCATCGACCCCGCGGTGGACCCGGACGACGTCTTCGACATGCTCCTCGGCGCGATCCTGACCCGCACCCTGCTCTTCAACGCCCTGGCGCGGCGCCGTCCGATGGAGCGCACCGTCGAGATGATCCTCAGGATGCTGCGGCCGTAGCCGCGCCCGGCGGCGCACCGCAGCGCCCGCTTCCTTGCCATCCCGGCGACCCGGTGGGAGAGTGCTGATCTCATGCACGAGAATGGCATTGCCGCTCAAGGAGGCTTGCATGGCGGGTCCTGATCTCGCACCCGGGGCGGTCGGCCTCGACGCCGCCTTCGCCGACCGCTACGGCCCGTGGGCCCTGGTGGCCGGGGCGTCGGAGGGGGTGGGCGCGGCCTATGCCCGTGCGATGGCCGAGCGGGGCGTCAACGTCGTGCTCCTGTCCCGGCGGCAGGCCGCTCTCGACGAGCTTGCCGCGGCGATCCGCGCGGACACGGGTGTCGACACCCGGACCGTCGCCGTGGACCTCACCCACCACGACTCGCTGGAGACGATCGTGGCGGCCACCGCCGGGCTGGACATCGGGACGGTGATGTACTGCGCCGGCGCGGATCCGAACTTCGAGCCGTTCCTGGCCAATCCGGTGGAGACCGCGCTGGCCATGGTGGAGCGGAACTGCGTGATGCCCATGCGGATCTGCCACCACTTCGCCGCGCCGATGCAGGACCGCGGCACGGGCGCCATCGTGCTGGTCTCCTCGGCCGCGGGGCTCTACGGCTCCGCCAACATGGTGGCCTACGGCGCCACCAAGGCCTTCGACACGGTGATGGCCGAGGCACTGTGGGCGGAGCTGCACGGCAAGGGCGTCGACGTGCTGGCACTGGTGCTGGGGGCCACCGACACCCCGGCCCTGCGCCGGCTGCTGGTCAGCCGCGGGAGCCTGGGCGGCCCGGACGATGCGACGCCGATCCCCGGCGCCATGACTCCGGAGGAGGTCGTGGCGGAGGCGATCGCCAACCTGTCGAACGGCCCGACCTGGTTCGCGGGCGGCCGGCTGCGGGAGAGCGCCCGCCAGTTGGGCGCGCTGACCCGCAGCGACGCCGTCAAGGCCATGCTCCGCCACAGCAGCGGCGGGGTCATGGCCGAGGGGCCCCGGCAGGAGGCGGCCCGATGACGAACCCGATCACGACCTCGTCCACCGACCGGGAGCTGCGCCAGGATGTGGCCGAGGTGCTGGTGCGCTACGCCACCGGCATCGACCGGCGGGACTGGGAACTGTTCCGCAGTTGCTTCACCGACGACTGCGAGGCCGACTACGGGGACATCGGCGTCTGGCGCGACGCCGACTCCTTCACCGCATGGATGGACCAGGCCCACGTGCGGGGCGGCCGCTCGCTGCACCGTGTCACCAATCAGGACGTCACCCCGCGCGGCGACGGTGCGACCGCCCGCTGCTACCTCGACGCCATCGTGATGACGGCGGACGACCAGACGGCCGTACGAACGGTCGGCTACTGCGACGACGAACTGGTGCTCACCGACACAGGCTGGCGGATCGCCCGCCGCCGCTACGTCAGGGTGCACTGCCAGACGGAGCGCAACCTGGGCCGGCCGGGTCAGTAGCAGGCCGGGTCAGTGGAGCGCGTCACGGTCACCGAGCTGGGATTGCTCACAGTGACGGAAGGGGCTCGCTGGACAACTCCGCCGCCATGAGGATCGATCTGCAGCCGCGATCCGCGGTCGCGACCACCTCACGGAAACAGATCCTCCATGGCTGCACACCTGCTCAAGCGCATGGGCACCTCCCTGGCCGTGCCCGCCCTCATCGTCGGCGCCTTCGCACTCGCCGCCCCTCCCGGCACCACAGCACCCTCCGTCAACCAGGGACGAGTGGAACTCGCCGCCCTCAGTTCCAACGCGGTCTTCCACGAGATGATCTGGGACGTCGACGCCGGCCAGCAGGGGTACAGCAACTTCATCAAGCAACTGCGGCAGCTCATGGTGCTGGCCACCACAGGGCACCGCGGCACGTACGGCACCGGCAGGCAGACCGCCACCGTCGACACGCTCAACAACCGGGCGACGAACATCTTCGTCGACATCGACGTCCAGACCGCGGGAGCGGCGATCCACCTCGTGGTCCGCCTGAGCGATCTGTACGTGGTGGGTTTCCACACCCAGGTGAACCCCAGCGAGTGGAGGGGATTCAACCATGTGTACATCCCCATCGCCGACGACTTCCCGGAACTCACGACAGGCCTGGTGGGCGGCGACTACACCACCGACACGGACTGGGTGGGCAGGGAGAACTACAACACCCTCGCCCGGTTGGCGAACACCAGGCTGACCGATGTCACGGTCGGCGAGTACTCACTTCAGGACGCCATCCACGCCCTGCGCAATCCGCACCTGTCCAACACTCCGAACATCGCCCGCGGCCTGCTGCGCATGATCATGGCCGTCTCGGAGGCCACCCGCTTCCGGACCATCGCCACGGGCGTCACCACCCACTTCTCCGGCAGCCAGTACCGGATCTCCAACACCAACGTCAGCATGATCCGCAACTGGCAGGGCCTCAGCAGTGTGTTCCACCACTACGCCGACCCGAACGCCGCCGGCTCCTCCACCCGCAGCGTGGACATCCCCGGGTACGGCGTCGTCAACAACCTCCAGGCGGCGGTCAGGCTGCTCATGGTCGCGCTGGCCTCAGGGGACAACCCCAACACCAAGGACGAGCTGTGAGCCCGGCCGCCTCCTCGCGCTGCTCTCCCGTACTCCGGAACTCCCCAGAAAGTGACACTCCATGACACCCCGTCTGAAGAAGAGGCTCACCGCCCTCGCCGCCGCGCTCTCGCTCTGCACCGGCATCGGCATCGCCGCCTCGCCGTCGGCGGGCGCGGCCGTCAAGGGTGAGTTCAACCTCGGCGTCGAAAGCGGCAGCCCGCTCGTCGGCCACCTTCTGCCGCGCATCTGCGACAACGGCTTCAGCGACGAGAGCGTCTGGTTCATCAACAACGAGACCGGGCAGATCTACGACCACTCCATGGACGGCCAGTGGCCGGTCTACACGAATGTCGGCGGCAACCGCTACCTCAGTCCGCACTGGTTCAGGATGACCGGCCACTGCTTCTACCCGGTCTCGTCGAGCTGGGCCCTGTGGGGCGGCGCGCGGCGGATCTCCAACTACGCGACCAACTGCACCCGGGGCACCGAGAACCTCAGTGTGCAGGAGTCCTACAGCACCTCCTCCAGCACCACGAAGACCGTGGGCACCAGCGTCTCCGTCGGCGGCGAGATGCCGTGGATCCCCCTGAAGATCGAGGCCAGTGTCGACCTGAGCCGGTCCTGGTCGTACGGCAAGGACCACACCTGGGGCCAGACGATCAACATCGGCGTGGCGCCCGGCCGCACCGCCTGGGTCGACGCGAGGGCCCTGAAGCGCCAGGTGCGCATCAACCCCCACTTCTGGGTCGACTCCTACGAGTGGAACTGGGACCAGACCGCCGGCGGCAGCGTGGTCACCCACGGCTGGGCCGGCAACCCCAGCTACACCTCGATCGTCGACCACGGCTACTACTACGACGCCAAGTCGGAGATCATCGGCAGCGACGGCAACCCCATCTTCAACTTCGTCGCGCGCGACACCCCGGCCAGCGTCTGCTGACGGCGCTCACACCGGAATTCCGGAGGGCCGGGACCGTTCCCGGCCCTCCGCCTGTGCGTGGCCTGTGTGTGTTCATCCTTGCGTTACCTCTGGGACTGCTTCGTGTCACCTCTATGGGGTCCTTTGGTGCCCGGAGGTGATCGAATGGGCCGTCCGGAGAAGCCGCTCGACCCGGACGCGGGTCCGGTTCAGCGGCTCGCCCACGAGTTGCGGCAGTTGCGTGCGTCGGCCGGAGGCCTGACGTACCGGGCCATGGCGTGCCGGGCGCACTACTCCGCCACCGCGCTGGCGCAGGCCGCGGCCGGGGACCGGCTGCCCTCGCTCGCGGTGGTGCTCGCCTACGCGCGGGTCTGCGGCGCGGATCCCACGGTGTGGGAGGACCGCTGGCGGGAGGCGGACGAGGCGGCCACGCCGCACGACCACGACCACGCCTCGGCGCCGTACCGGGGGATGGCACGCTTCGAGCCCGAGCACCAGCACCTGTTCTTCGGCCGGGACCGGGTCGTGGACGACCTGCTGCAGGTGGCGCGCGAGCACCGCTTCGCCGCACTGGTCGGCCCCTCCGGCAGCGGCAAGTCCTCGCTGCTGCGCGCGGGTCTCCTCCCCGCTCTCCGGGAGGCCGCGCGCCACGCACGCCACCCGGTCGACATCCGGCTGATCACTCTCGGACAGGACCCGCCCTCCGACCCTGCCCGGCTGCTGGAGCCCCGGGGCGCAGACACGGAGACCTGGGTGGTCGTCGACCAGACACAGCACGCGGCCCAGCAGTACACGGACCTCCACGAGCGGGCCCAGTTCGGGATGCGGCTGTTCGCGAGCCGGCAACCGGAGTCCCGACTGCGGGTGATCGTCAGCATCAGGCCCGACTTCCAGTGGCTGGCTCCCTCCTACCGGCCCTGGATCGACGGCTGGATCGCCGCGATGCAGCGCCACACCGTCGTGATGCCCGCCATGGGCTCGACCGAACTTCGCGAGGCCATCGTGCGCCCGGCGATCGCGACGGGCCTGATCGTGGAACGGGAGCTGACGGCGCGTCTGATCGACGACGTCCTCGGCCGGCCCAATGCGCTGCCGATGCTCTCCCACGCCCTGCTGGAGACCTGGCGCCGCCGCCGCGGCCGTGTCCTCACCCTGGCCGACTACCAGGCGGTCGGCGGAGCACACGGCGCCATCGCCGCCACCGCCGAGCAGGTCTACGGCCGGTTGACCGACGCCCAGGCCCGTACCGCCCGGCAGGTCCTGCTGCGCCTGATCGCCCCCGGTGACGGCACGCCCGACACACGCCGCCCCGTACACCCCGACGAACTCCGTCTCTTCGAACTGCCCGACACCCGTGCCGTCCTCGACGCCCTGGTCGAGGCCCGGCTCGTCATCATGGACGGCGAGCGTCTGGAACTGGCCCATGAGGCACTGATCACCCAGTGGCCCCGGCTCGGCGGCTGGCTGGAGCAGGAGCGGGAACGGCTGCTGCACCGCCGCCACCTCACCGAGACCGCCCGCGCCTGGCAGCGACTCGGCCACGACCACGGCGACTTCTACCGGGGCAAGCGCCTCTCCCTCGCCGCCCAGCTCTTCCCGCCGCACGCCGAGGATGACGAACTCACCCCAGTCGAACGGGCCTTCCTCAACGCCTCTCTCGCCGCCCACGCGGCGACCGCGCCACCTGGGCCGACCGGGGGGTGACCGGCCGGCCCGGTGCGGCGGACGCGGGCGTCAGGGCAGCGGGGTCGGTGCGGCCAGGTAGGACTGGGTCCGGGTGACCCAGTAGTCGTAGTCGCTGGGGGCGCTCTGGTAGCTGCCCACCATCTCCGGCACCCCGTAGGTCCCGGAGCCGGTGCCGGCCCCGAAGAGGATGGCCACCACGCCGTCCGCCGCCGCCTCCGGGAGGTGCGAGCCCCAGGTGACGGTGGATCCGCTGACGGTCACCTTGGGGTCGGCTCCGGGGTTGCTGCTGTAGAAGGCGAGGTTGTTGCCGCTGCTGGTGAAGGAGTCCCCGTAGAAGAAGGTGGCCGCCGAGTCCTCGTCGCGGTTGGCCGAGACGTCGTCCAGGTTGGGGAACTTCCCGGAGGCATTCCAGTAGGTCGGGCTGGCGGTGAGGGTCGAGTTGAGGTGACCGGTCGGCAGCTGCCACAGCACGGCCGGCAGGCCGAGGGACTGGCGGATGGTCTTCACATAGAGCAGGTAGTTGCTCCAGTGCGCGGCGTTCAGGTAGCGGATGTCGCCCGCCGGGTTCGGGTCGTTCAGGATGCCGAAGTCCTGTCCCCACTGGTCGAATGCCGCGAAGTCGGCGTCGTAGCCGATCCCCGCCGTCTTCGCGAAGTTCGCCACCTGGGTCGCGTTGGTGACCACCGACTGCTGACCCGCCGTCCAGCCCAGGGTGTCGGTGTCCTTGAGGGCGTCGCGGACGCCCCAGGTGTTGATCTGCCAGCCGACGAAGGCGGTCGGGTCGTACTTCTTGACGGCGTAGTTGATCGCCTGGACCAGGCCCTTGAGGTTGTTGCCGAAGGCCGGGTCGGTGCCGCTGGCCAGCACACCCGAGGAGTACGCGGCGTTGGTGGCGGCCGGGAACTGGGCGGCGTCGTTGTTGTACTGGGCCGCGTAGTTCTGCTGCAGGTAGCCGAGCATGTCCGGCTCGATCACCCAGCCCACCGGCTTGCCCGGTGCGGCGGCCTGCGCCGCCTGGGCGGCGGACTTGAGCGACTGGAAGTAGGTCGTCAGCCAGCTCGCGTTCTGCATGTTGGTGTAGTCGACGCTGGTGCCGTCGATGTTGCCGTTCATGCCGTAGTCGACCAGGACCGGGGTCATCCCGAACTGCTCGGAGTGGGTGACCATGGTCGTCGTGGTGGCGGCCCAGTTGGCGAAGTCGCCGCCGATCAGGTACTCGTAGCCGTAGTTCGGCAGCTTGCCGTGCGACTTGAGCGTGGTGAAGAACGAGTCGACGGTGCTCCCGGGCGTGTAGACCGACCCGATCGACAGGTAGTTGGGGTGCCAGGCGGCGGTGCCGCCGGTGGCGGTAGGCGTCGGGGTCGTACTCGGCGTGGCGCTGGCACTCGCGCTGGCGCTTGCACTGCTACTGGGCGTCGGCGTCGGGGTCGGGGTCGATCCGCCGCCGGGACCGGTGAGCACCACGTCGTCGGCCTGGTAGCTGCCCTGCCCGTACCAGCCGTGCAGGTAGACGGTGATCGAGGTGGTGGACGCGCCGGTGGTGAACGTCGTGCTCAGCTGCTGCCAACTCGTCGCGGACGGCGTCCAGGTGGAGCTTCCGCCGTTGGCGCCGAGGTAGACGTAGGGGCCCTCGACGTAGGCCGACAGCGTGTAGGTCGAGTTGGGCAGCACCGCGACGGTCTGGGTGCACTGGGCGTCCGCCGACCCGGTCGGCAGTGCGGACAGCGCGTGCGTTCCCGAGTGCACCGGAGAGGTGACCACCGAGGCGGTACCGGCGTCGCAGCTCCAGCCGGACAGCGTCCCGGTCTCGAACCCCGCATTGGTGATCAGGTTGGTGGTGGCAGCACCGGCACTGCGGCCCAGCAGACCGAGACCGAGCGGGACGAGAGCGACTGCTACCAGCGCGGCAAGCGCTCGGTTTCTGCTGCGTCGATGCACTGTGGTGCCTCCTGACGGGGCGACAAGACGATCGGGACAGCACCGCGCCGCCACTGCGCGGGCGGTGTCGGCTGTGCACCTGACAATGCAGGGCATTTCCCGAACACTGGCCTAGACCTGTCAGTGCGTCAAGGGTCTAGACCACGCCATGAGTTGGCGCTAGGACTCCCTTAAGCCGGAGCCGGGCTGATCGCCGACGGCCGAGAACAACGAATCGGTGCCGGCGAGGACTCTCCTCGCCGGCACCGATGTGCACGCCCCGATCGGGACCTAATCCAAGTCGTCCGGCAGCAGTCGGAAGGCGGGGTGGTCGGTGAGGGGGCGGACGGCCCGGAAGTGGCGGCGGTCGACGGTGAAGATTGCATTCGTGCGGAACTCCGCAGCGAGGGCGACGTTGACCGCGTAGGTGAGGCCGATATTGAGATCCCGGTACCGTTTGAGCACGACGCGTGCGGCAGGCAGGCGCGGACCGACCTCTGGGATTTCGAACCGCCCCACCGCCTGGCGGTCGATGATGTCGTCGAGCACAGCCATCGCGGCCTCGGGGCCCACTCCGGTGGATGCCAGGTAGTCCAACTCGGCCAGGACCAACGGCGAGATGACCAGATGGCCCACGGTCTTCAGGGCGATTCGGCAGGCTGCATGGGCCGGCTCATCGCCGAAGTAGTAGGCCAGCAGTGCCCCGGTGTCACCGACGACGGCGACCTCGCTCACTGCCCGAATCCCCTCATCAGTTCGTCCCGGTCCGCGACAAGCCGTCCTCCGCCGCCCGAGAGAACCGGGGCGTCGTCGAGCTCGTCGCCCATCGGGTCCGTGCGGAAGGTGTAGCGAGGCGGGGCCAGAGACGGCGGGACAAGGGTCGCGACATGGCGGCCGTCCTTGGTGACCGTCACGGTCTCCCCCCGCTCGACCGCCCCTATGACCCGGGCTGTCTGCTGGTTCAGTTCGCGCATGGTGGTCTCCACGCAGCAAGGGTACTACACGGTACTACCTCGAGGACCGACCACTGGTACGGGCGTCACCGGTTCGGACCCCAGCGGATGCCGATGCGCGGGCGGGTGTGGTGCGCTGGTTCGAGGACGACCAGCGAGGATGTGCGATGGCATTGCCGGTCAGACCCCCGATCGAGCCGATGCTCGCCAAGTCCGCGGCGGCCGTGCCGACCGGCGGATACCTGTACGAACCCAAGTGGGACGGCTTCCGCTGCCTGGTGTTCCGCGACGGTGACGACATCGAGCTGGGCAGCCGCGGCGGCAAGCCGCTCACGCGCTACTTCCCGGAACTGATCGCCTCCCTGGCCGAGGCGCTGCCGCCGCGGTGCGTGCTGGACGGGGAGATCGTGGTGGTCCAGGGCAGCCGGCTCGACTTCGACCGGCTCTCCGACCGCATCCATCCGGCCGAGTCGCGGATCCGGCTGCTGGCCGAACAGACGCCGGCGACGTTCGTGGCCTTCGATGTGCTCGCGCTCGACGACGAGGATCTGACGGGCCGCCCGCTGGCCCAGCGGCACGAGGTGCTGACGCGGCTGTTCGCACCGCACCCGCAGGTGCGGGTGTCCCGTGCCACCCAGGACGTCGACCTCGCCAGGACCTGGTTCGAGACCTTCGAGGGCGCCGGCCTCGACGGCGTGGTCGCCAAGCGGCTGGACGACGCGTATCGACCCGGCGAGCGCGCCATGGTGAAGGTCAAGCACGAGCGCACGGCCGATGTCGTGGTGGCCGGGTACCGGCTGCACAAGAGCGGGCCGGTGGTCGGATCGCTGATGCTGGGTCTGTATCTGGACGGGGGCGTCCTCAACTACGTCGGCGGTGCGAGCGCGTTCACCATGGCCCGGCGCGCCGCGCTCGTCGACGAACTCGCGCCGCTGGTGCTGCGCGAGGGGGAGGAGCACCCCTGGACCGGCAAGGACGACGGCGGGCATCGGCGCCCGGGTGCGCTCAACCGGTGGAACGCGGGCAAGGACAGGTCCTTCGTGGCGCTGCGGCCGGAGCGGGTGTGCGAGGTGCGCTACGACCAGTTGCAGGCGGACCGGTTCCGGCACAGCGCCCGGTTCCTGCGGTGGCGGCCCGATCGGCAGCCCGAGTCCTGCGGCTACGACCAGCTGGACGTGCCGGCCGCCTACGACCTCGCCGAGGTGCTCGGCCCGGACGCTCCCTAGTCCGCTTCAATCCGCTTCGTGACGGGCCTTGGAGGGCTGGACGCGCTTGGGTTCGCCCGGCATCTTCGGGAACTCGGGCGGATAGGGAAGGTCGCCGAGGCCGCGGTCGCGCGTGTCCCGCTCGGCCATCTCCAGCAGCGCGTCCAGGGTGGCGGGCGCCTCGTCGATGGACTCGTGCGCGTCACCGCGTGAGGCCAGCAGCGCCGGGACGGTGCGCACGGTGAAGTCGTCCGGGGCGACGTCGGGGAGGTCCGTCCAGCGCACCGGCATCGAGACCCGGGCGTTCGGCTCGGCGCGGGTGGAGTAGGCGGCGGCGAGCATCCGGTCGCGGGCCATCTGGTTGAAGTCGGCGAAGATCCGCGCGCCGCGCTCCTCCTTCCACCAGGAGGTGGTGAACAGCTCGGGGCGGCGGCGTTCGAGTTCGCGCGCGAGTGCGATGACCGCGCGCCGGGTGTCGATGAACGACCAGCGCGGTTCGATCCGCACCAGCAGGTGCAGCCCGCGTCCGCCCGAGGTCTTCACGAACGGCGCCATGCCCAGTTCCGTGAGCAGCGCCCGGGCCTCGGTGGCGGCCTCGACCGCCTCGGCGAAGCCGGTGCCGGGCTGCGGGTCGAGATCCAGGCGCAGCTCGTCCGGGTGGTCGGTGTCCTCGCGGCGCACCGGCCACGGATGCAGTTCCAGGGCGTTCATCTGCACCGCCCACAACGCCGTCGCCGGCTCGGTCACGCACACCTCGCGGCCGGTGCGCCCGCTCGGAAAGGTCACCTCCGCCGTCTGCACCCAGTCGGGCAGGCCCTTGGGCGCGTGCTTGGTGTAGAACGAGCTGCCGCCGTCGAGGCCGCCCGGGAAGCGGTGCAGCGCGATCGGGCGTCCAGCGAGTCCCCGCAACAGCCCTTCGGCGACGGCGGCGTAGTACTCGGCGAGTTCGAGCTTGGTGACCCCGACGGCCGGATAGCAGACCTTCTCCGGCGAGGAGATGCGTACCCGACGCCCGGCGACCGTGACGAAGGCCTCGCTGCTGCTCATGGTCGTAGGCTAAGCGCCCGCTCCGGGAGCCGCATGCCGAGCCCGCCCGCGCATCGCGGGCGGGCCCGGCCGGCCGCTCGGGGTCAGCCCAGGGTGATGGTGGCGGGCCTGTGCACCCCCTGCCGGGGCAGGGTGACGGACAGGGTGTGGGTGGTGCTGTCGAAGTGGTAGTCGTCGGGGGACAGCCGGACACCGTCGGCCCTGACGCTGCCCGGTGCGGTGACGCCGACCAGCGAGACGGTCCACTGCCGTGACTGCACCTGGCCGGGGAACGATCCGGATGTCGGGCTGATGGTCACCGTGCGCGTGGATCCGCTCTCCTGGTACCGGATCGTGGTCGTGGCGCCGTGGCCGGGTGCGGTGGTGCTGCCGTTGTCCTCGTAGAGGGTGTACGAGCCGGAGGCGCCCGCGGCGACGGTGAGGGTGACCTTCGTCAGCGGGGCCTGGTCGTTGCTGGTGACATTGTCGGTGCGGGTGGGGACGATCGCACCGGCCCTGACGAAGACGGGCATGGTGTCCAGGCCGGTGGTGACGGACTGGGTGCTGCCGCCGGTGTAGGCCTGTCCGGTGAAGTAGTCGGTCCACTGGCCGGGCGGGAACCACACCGGGGTCGTGGCCGTGGTGCCGGGCGTGGTGACCGGTGCGACCAGCAGGTCGGGACCGTAGAAGTACTCGCTGCCGGCCGTGGCGTAGGCCTGGGGCTCGTCGGGGTACTCCAGGTAGGTCGGGCGGGTCACCGGGACGCCGGTGGCGTTGGCCTGCTGGGCGAGCGAGTAGGTGTACGGCACCAGCTTCTCGCGCAGGTTGAGGAACGTGTCGGCCGAGGCACGGGCGGCGGAACCGTACTGCCAGGGCAGCCGGTCGCTGTGGTTGCTGTGCAGCCGGTCGATCGGCTGGAAGGTGCCGAGCTGGACCCAGCGGGCGTACATGTCGTCGGGGAGTTTGTGGGTGGTGAGGGTCTGCCCTCCGGAGGTGTAGGTCTCCGAACCGGTCAGCCCGGTGGTGTCGTTGTGGCCGCCGATGTCGTGGCTGATCGCCGACATGCCGGTGGCGGCCGCCTCGCCGGGGGTGTAGCCGACCTCGGCCTTGATGGTGCCCCAGGTGGAGGAGGTGTCGCCGGTGAAGTGGACGGTGCTGCGCTTGTCGGCCCACGGCCCGGTCGGCAGAGCGGCGTTGCCGCCGGACTGCAGCGAGCCGTAGGCACGGGAGAGGACGAAGCCGCGGCCGATGTTCTTGTCCGCGTCGGTGGCGTACTGCTGGTTGATCCAGGCGTCGGGGGTGACACCGGGTATCGAGGACTGCGAGGCGTCGCAGCACCAGTCGAGCCACCAGAAGTCGTTGCCCTGCTGGTCCATGGTCTGGTGCAGGTCCATGTACGCCTTGAGCTGGTCGGGGTCGCCGAAGTCGAAGGTGTAGCAGACTCCGGCGCCGCTGCTGGCGGCCGGTGCGCAACCGCCCTGGTGCAGTTTGCCCTTGGCGGTCGCCTGGGCCTGGGCGAACTGCGGGTCGGAGCTGAGGATGCTCGGGTGGATGTTGAGCGTGTTGTGCAGGCCCTGGGAGGCGGACCAGTCGAAGAACGCCTTCGGGTCGGGGAACTTGGCCGGGTCGATCTCCCAACCGCTCCAGGTGTTGGGGGACTTGAAGTCGGTGTCGGTCACCAGGACGTCCAACGGCACGCCCTCGGACCGGAAGGCGGGCAGGATCGTGTTCTCGTAGGCGGCGGCGGTGCGGTCGATGTACTCCGAGTACCAGACCCCGTAGGCCCATTCGGGGAGCAGCTCGGGCGGGCCGGTCAGGGTGGCCAGGTCGGTCAGGGCCTGCTGGTAGCCGTGGCCGTAGCCGAAGACATAGCCGTCCTGGTACGGCGTGCCGCTGTGCGCGGAGCGCTGGGTGACCTGGTGGGTGCTGGTGTCGTAGAGGGCGGAGGTGGTGTCGTCGAGCAGGTACCAGCCGTCCTTGTACAGCAGGCCGGGCGTGGTCGCGGGGGCGCCGTTGTCGCCGTTGACGCCGTCGAGGCTGCGGCGGTAGCCGCCGAGCGCCAGGTGCGGCTGCGGGGCGGCCGCGCCGGCCGCGGTGACGGCCACCGTGTCGAGGTTGACATGGCAGCTGGTGGCGTCGGGGCAGCCGATGGTGACGTCGTCGGCGCCGGCCTTGAGCGCGATCGGCACCGAGGCGGTCTGCCAGCTGTCCCAGCCGCCGGTGACCGGCAGCGACAGGGTCTGTGACGTGCCGCCGGAGGAGACGGTGGCGCTGCGGGTCTGGTTGAGACCGTCACCACCGGTGCTGTTGGCGTAGCGCACCTGCAGCGCGTAGCTGCCGTCGGCCGGTACCCCGACCAGATGGGCCGACACGCTCGACCCCTGGTTGAGCTCCGCGACGAACCCGCTGCCGGCGTAGCCGGCGTGGTCGGTGGCCACGACGGCCGAGCCGGCGATACGGGCGGCCTCCGCCTCGCAGCTCACGCCGAACCGGCAGTCCGTGATCGCGGTCGTGGAGACCGGCGGATAGGCGCCTCCCGGGTCCACCAGGGCGACGCTGTCGACGTTGACATTGCCGGAGTCGGTGGCGGTCCTGGCCAGCGTGACCGTGTGGTGACCCGCGCTGAGCTGCACCGCGGTGGTCACCACGCTCCAGGAGTCCCAGTTCGCGGTGGTCGGCAGACTCAGCGTCCGGCTCGCGCCGCCGTCCACCGACAGGGTCAGCGTGCGCGTGGTGGCCTGGCCGTCGCCACCGACGGAGTTGGCGTAGCGGGTGTCGAACTGGTAGGTCCCGGACGCGGCGACGTCGACGTCTGCCGACAGCGAGTTGCCCGTCCCCTGGAAACCGGCCAGGAAGCCGGAACCGGTGTAGCCGGAGTGGTCCGTGGCGGTGCCGAGCCCGCGGTACGACAGGCGCTCGGCCTCGCACAGGGCGCCGAGGGTGCAGGTCAGCCGCTGCCACGGGGTGGCGCTGACCGGCGCCCCGCCGGCCGACAGCTGCACGGTGAGGTTCTGCGCGCTGAACGGTCCCGAACCCACCTGGTACCGCAGGGTGAGCGCGCTGGTGCTGACGGTCAGCCAGCCGTTGGACGTGCTCGTGGTGTAGGCGGTCGGCGCGAACGCGGTGCGGCCGATCGCATTGAAGGTCGCACTGTCGGTGAACGTCCCGTCCCCCGCGTACTCGGTACGGATCACGGTGGGTGACAGCACCTGGAAGCGCGCGTCACCGGAGGTCACCGACGCGATCCGGGGGCTCGCGCTCGCTCCCGTCCGCGCCGCCGGTCCGGCGCCGACCGTCGTCATGGCCGCCAGGCCGACGACGAGTCCGACGACAGCGGCACGCTGTCGCGGTAAGCGCATCGCTCGCCAAGCTGATCTTCTGCTCACGGCAGACTCCGTCCTGCGGCAGGCGCAGCGGCCGCCTGCCGCACTCATTCCATCGTTGGAATCTATGTACGTGACATGACATCACGCCCTCCGGCCGGTGTCCATGTCCAGCGCCAGGTCGCTGCTCGTCCCTGATGGAGCGGCGGAGAGCGCGGTAGGGCACGCCGTCGTTCGCCTGCTCAGGTTTCCAACGTTGTTATCCGTCTCCCCGCCACTCGGCGCGACGAGCAGCCCTGGATGACCGCGGGGACAGGGGAGATAATGGTCGGGCGACACCTCCGTACTACCGCGTATCGGTCGTCCGGCCAGTACCTGGCCCGCCGGTGGTCGCGGCACTCCGGAGTGCCGGGAGGTTCGATATGCGCAAGATCGCCGATTGCCGCGACTATCCGAGCGTGAGCGGATGCACCCTGACCATCTCGGGTGAGGAGGACGAGGTCGTCCGCGCCGCCACCGAGCACGCCATCTCGGTGCACGAGCACACGGACTCCCCTGAGCTGCGCGAGCAGATCCGCGCCATGCTCAAGAACGAGGAGGTTCCGCAGCACGCCTGAAGCCGCAACCCCTGCGCCCCGCGCCGTACCGAGCAGTCCGTACGGCCCGGGGCGTCCTGCGCAGGTGGCCACGCGTGGTGGCGAGGACGCGGAACTACGCGCCGCACGGGATGACACGGCAGGCCGGTGCTGCGAACAGTGGTCCCCCGGGCGACCCTTCGCGAACAGGAGAGCAGATCATGACTTCATCAGCACCCTCCTTCACCGTGGTCCTGGTCCACGGTGCCTTCGCCGACGCCTCCAGCTGGGCCGAGGTCATCGCGCGGCTTCGCCGGGCGGGCGTGGCCGCGGCGGCGCCGAGCAACCCGCTGAGGGGACTCACCGCTGACGGGGAGTACCTCGCCGGCGTGGTGTCCCAGATCGACGGTCCCGTCCTCCTGGTGGGGCACTCCTACGGAGGCCCCGTCATCACCTATGCCTCCTCCAAGGCCGACAACGTGAAGGGCCTGGTGTTCGTGGCCTCGTTCGGCGTCGACAAGGGCATGTCGACGCTCGGGTCGAACGCGGAGTTCGCCCCCGCCGAGCTGGATTCCTCCCTGCTGCCGAAGACCTTCCCGCTGGGCGACGCGACGGGGACGGAGTTCTACATCCAGCCCGACCACTTCCACTCGGTCTTCTGTGCGGACCTGCCCGCGGACCGGGCCGCCACCATGGGCGCGAGCCAGCGGCCGGCCACCGACACCGCCTTCGGGGAGCCGCTCGCGGTGGAGCCCGGCTGGAGGAGCCTCCCCAGCTGGTTCGTGATCGCCGGGGCCGACCACGCCATCAACCCGGACGCCGAGCGGGCCGCGGCTCAGCGGATCGGGGCGACCGCGACGGTGGTTGAAGGCGGTTCCCACGCCATCGCCCTCTCGCGGCCGGACGAGGTGACGCAGGTGATCCTCACGGCCCTGCAGACGCTGGCAGCCTAATCACACGGCGTGGTCAGCGGCGCGGAAGCAGCCGTGGAGATGGTCGTTGACCACGCCCACGTTCTGCATGAACGCGTACACGCTCGTCGGACCGACGAAACGGTATCCCTGCGCCTTGAGCTGCCTGGCGAACTCCTCCGCCTCCGGCGTGGACACAGGCAGCTCGGCGTAGCTCCGGGGAGCCCGCTTGCGGTTCGACTCGTAGGACTTCGCGAGCACCAGCAGGCTCGGCGACGCGGACAGCGTGGTGCGGGCGTTGCTGATGGTGGCCTCGATCTTGCCGCGGTTGCGGATGATCGAGGCGTCGTCCACCAGCCGGTCGACATCGTCGTCCGTCATCGCCGCGACCGCGGCGGCGTCGAAACCGCGGAACGCGGTCCGGAAGGCGTCCCGCTTGTTGAACACGACCTTCCAGCTGAGCCCGGCCTGGAAGACGCCGAGGGTGAGCGCCTCGAACATCGCCGACTCGGCATGGGTGCGGGTGCCCCACACCTCGTCGTGGTACCGGCTCAGCGCGGTGTCCTCGGCGCCGGCCCACGCGCAGCGCGGCTCCCCGTCGTATCCGATGATCACGTCGCTGCTCATCCGGCCCTCCAGCCGTCTGCACTGACTGCGTCAGGCCTTGCCCAGCAACTCCCGTACGTGCTGGACGATCTCCTCGTTGGTGTAGGCGTGGCCGCCGATGCCCCAGCCGCCCGGAACCGCCTCGTTCAGGGCGACCCAGGTCCGCTCGGCCAGGGAGGGGTCGCCGGCGGCCGATGCGACCAGTTCCGAGATCTCCTTGACCAGGCCGAGCTGCTGCTCCCGGTCGAGCGCGCCGGCATTGGTGGTGACGCTGACCCGTACGTGGTCGGTGCTGCCGCCGGCGGTGGAGAAGCCGTCCGCGTCGAGTTCGTGGACGAAGGCGGCCGTGTTGTCCGAGAAGAACGGGATGGCCGGAACCTTCTCCCAGCGCATGATCGCCTGGGCGAGCTCCTGGGCCAGGGACTTGCGGTCCTTGATCAGACCCTTGGCGGCGTACACATCGATCATGGGCATGGATTCGACCCTCGCTCTGAGATGGTTCGGCAGAATTTGCACTGCTTGTCCAGTATTCCTTCGACGGGCGACCCGGCAATCCCGTGGCGCGCGTAGTCCGCGCGGGCGGCGAGGCGGTGCGCCGAGCATGGACTACGGGCTTCACGGGATGCCGCCCACAAGCACGCGAAGCACAGTCGGAGGGAACGGAAGGAGCCCACCATGGCCAGTGACACCGGACTGGACGTGCACGTCCATGTCGCCCCGATGCGGCCGGTCCCCAACCCGCTTGTCGAAGCAACCGGGATCAAGCCCATGTGGTCGCCGTGCAGCAGCACCCTCGTCACCGGCGAGACCGAAGCCCTCCTGGTCGACACGCTCATCACCTACGACCAGGTCGACGCCCTCGCCGACTGGATCAGGGGGTTCGACAAGCGCCTCGTCGGCGTGCTGCTCACCCACGGCCACTCCGACCACACGATCGGCCTCAGCCGGCTGCGCGAGCACTTCCCCGGCCTCTGCGGACTCGCCACCAAGCACGTCCTGGAGCGGGTGCAGTTCGAGGCGGCCAACCTCGGCTCCTACTGGCAGGGCGTCTTCGGCGACCAGGTCCCCGGCGACCCGGCACTGCCGGAGCTGCTCGACGCGGACTCGATCAGCCTCGACGGCCACCAGCTGCGCGTCGTCGACATCGGCCAGGGCGACATCGAGCACTCCACGATCCTGCACGTGCCGCAGATCGACGCCGTCGTGGCCGGCGACGTGTGCTACAACCAGGTCCACATGATGACCGCCTACACGGACGACGCGGCGCGGGAGGCCTGGATCGCGAACCTGGACGCGATCGCCGCCCTGAACCCGAGCATCGTCGTGTCGGGGCACAAGCGCGTCGACGCGCCGGACTCACCCGACACGATCGAGCAGAGCAAGCAGTACCTGCGGGACTTCTCCCGGGTGGTCTCCGAGCAGGACACGGTGGAGGGAATCGTCGCCGAGATGCTGAGGCTGCACGGGGACCGGGACAACCCGTACACCCTGCTGCTCTCCGCCACCCGGATCGTGGCACAGCGCAAGGGCCGCTAGATGCGACACTGAGGCACTGGCGGGCTCCGACCCGCAGGGCAGGGCGTTCTTCGGCACGAGGATGACGCGCGTGGATGAGCTGTTCGGGCGTAGCGACGAATGCACCGAGCTGCGTGCGGTGCTCGACCGCGCTCGACGCGGCATGGCGGCGGCGGTGGTGCTGCGCGGCGGTCCGGGTTCCGGCAAGACCGCGCTGCTGGACTACGTCCACCACGCCGCCGACCCGGAGTTCGAGGTGATGCGGTTCGACGCCGTCGAATCGGAGGCGGAGCTCAGCTACGCCGCTCTGCACCAACTGCTGCTGCCTCACCTCGAACGCCTTTCCAAGATCCCCGAACTGCAGCGCAAGGTCCTCAGTCAGGTCTTCGGCATGGAACCGTCGAACGCGCCCCCGGACCGCTTCCTGGTCGCCCTGGCCACGCTCGCCCTGGTCGGCACGCGCAGTGACCCGCGGCCGCTGCTGGTCATGGTCGACGACGCCCACTGGATCGACCGGGAATCCGCCGAGGTCCTGGTATTCGCGGCGCGCCGGCTGTACGCGGACTCCGCCGCGATGGTGTTCGCCGCCCGCGAGACGGGCGACCGGGCCGACCAGCTCGCCGACCTGCCCACGCTCGACGTGGACAGCCTCGCCGCCGAATCGGCCACCGGGTTACTGGAATCCGCCGTGGGAACGGCGGTCCACCGGGACGTCAGCGCGCGCATCGTCGCGGGCACCGGCGGCAACCCGCTGGCCCTCATCGAGGTGGCCCGGGAACTGCGACCCGAGCAGCTCACCGGCGAGGTCCCGCTCCCCGACCCGATCCCGGTCGGCCGCGCGCTGGAGCGCGGCTACCTGCGCGAGGCGATGGCGCTGCCTACCCGGACCCGCACGCTGCTGCTGACCGCCGCGGCCGATCCCACCAACAGTCCCATCCTGTTGTGGCGGACCGGATCCGAGCTCGGCTTCGACGCCGGCGACGTCGCCGCCGCCGAGGACCGCCGTCTCCTGGTCGTCGGCGACAGGATCAAGTTCCGCCACCCGCTGATCCGATCGGCCCTCTACTACGGCGCCACGCTCACCGCCCGGGTCGACGTCCATGCCGCACTGGCCGCCGCCACCGGAGAGCTCGGCGACATGGACCAGCGCGCCTGGCACCTGGCCGCAGCCGCGACCGGGCCCGACGAGACGGTGGCCGCGGAACTCGAACGCGCCGCGGCGCGGACCCGGGACCGCGGCGGATGGACCAGCGCGTCCAGCCTGCTCGCCCGGGCGGCGACACTGACCCCCGAACCTCCGAACCGCGCCCGACGCCTGCTGCAGGCGGCAGCGGCCAGCGTCGTGGCCGGATCCTCCGGTCCCGCCCAGACACTGCTGGACGAGGCCACCGAGCTGAGCGACGACCCCGGTCACCGTGGGATGGCCCTGCGGGTCCAGGCCCGGGTGCACCGACTGGCCGGGGCACCGGGGGAGGCGACCGCCGACCTGCTGGCGGCCGCACGGACGCTGGGGCCCGTCGACATGCGCCTGGCCCGCGACGTCCTGGTCGAAGCACTCGTCCAGGCGACGATCAGCGCATGCCTCGCCCCCCGGGGCGCGACCGGCCTCGATGTGGCCGAGGCGGTCCGGTCGCTCCCGCTGCCCCCGGAACTTCCGGTTCGTGCGGGCGACTTGATGCTCGAAGCGGACACCGCGCTGCACCTCGAAGGCCTGGCCCGGGCCACCCCGCTGTTCCAGGAGGCGATCGCGGCCGCAGCCGCCGAGCAGGCGACGGCTCCGGAGTTCTTCCAGACCCTGGCCGCCGCCTGTTTCCACTCGGTCATGATCGGCGACGACGTCACCCTCCATGAACTCGCGCGCCGCATGGAACAGGAGGCCGCCCGGCAGGGCTCGGTGATCCCGATGGCCCTCGCGCTCAGCTACAGCGCGCTGTCCGAGCTCATCGCGGGGAATCTGGCGGAGTCCGAGCGCTACTTCGACCAGCGTGCCGCCCTGGAGGAGGCCCGCGGCGGCGAACTCCACCTCGGGAGCATGCTCATCGCCGCCTGGCGCGGGCAGGCCGAGGCGACCGCCCCGCTGCTGGAATCGGTCGCGGAGCAGGCGGCCCGAACAGGCCAGGGATACCAACTGGTCTATCGCGACTACGCGCGCTGCGTGCTCGCCCTGAGCCAGGGACGCTACCGGGACGCCCTGGTGAGCCTTGCTCCCCGGATGGGAGAGAGCTGCCAGATCAAGTTCGCGATCGTGGATCTGGTCGAAGCGGCCGTTCGCTGCGGGGAGGACCAGCGGGCGGCGGAACTGTGCGAGCTGCTGGCCGGCCTCGCGGAACGGAACCCACTGCCGAGCCTGCGCGGGGACCTCGCCCGCGCGCAGGCGCTGACCTGCGACCGGGCGGAGCAGGCGGAGCGGCTCTTCCTGACGGCCATCGAGCATCACGAGAACACCCGCGGTCCGGGCCACCGCGCCCGTAGCCACCAGCTCTACGGGGAGTGGCTGCGACGGGAGAAGCGCACCAAGGAGGCCCGCCTGCACCTGCGGACCGCCTACGACCTCTTCGACGTCATGGGTGCCGACGGTTACGCCGCCCGCACCGCGGAGGAGTTGTCGGCCGCCGGAGCCCCTGTTCGGCCGAGGGAGACCCGGCGGCGGGGCGACGAACTGACGGCCCAGGAGGCCCGCGTCGCCCGTCTGGCAGCCGGGGGCGCCACCAATGCCGAGATCGCAGGGCAGCTGTACCTCAGCACTCACACCGTCGACTACCACCTGCGCAAGGTCTTCCGGAAGCTCGACGTCCACTCCCGGCGCGCCCTGCGCGAGCGCTACGGCAGCTGAGCCGCTCCCTCTTCATGCCCCGGCGGGCAGTTCGACGGCGGGCAGTTCGACGGCGGGCAGTTCGACGGCGGGCAGTTCGACAATGATGCGGATCCCGCCGGCGGGGCGCGGGGTGAGGGTGAGGGTTCCGTCGTGCGCCTGGGTGATGGTCTTGACGATGGCCAGGCCGAGGCCGACGCCCGCGTGGTCGGCGCGGAGGCGCTCGCTGCCGCGCTGGAACGGTTCGGTGAGTGTCGAGACCAGCTGTGGGGTGAGCTGCTCGCCGGTGTTCTCCACGGTGAGCACCGCAGTCCCGGGCCGGACGCCGGTGTTCACCCACACGATGCCCTGGTCCGGCAGATTGTGGACGATCGCGTTGTGCACGAGGTTCGTGGTCAACTGCAGCAGCAGCGCCTGCGATCCGACCGCGGGGGTGATGTCGCCGCTGGTCTCGACGGTGACGCCACGCTTTTCCGCGAGGGGGAGGAGCGTCTCCGTGGCTTCTTCCGCCAGGAGGGACAGGTCGACGTGTTCCGGGGTGAAGGACCGCTGCTCGGCGCGGCTGAGCAGGAGCAGCGCCTCGGTGAGGTCGATCGCCCGGGTGTTGACGGTGCGGAGGCGGTCGATGATTTCGCCGGTGTCCTGGGTCGGATCGGTGCGGGCCACGTCGAGCAGTGCCTGCGAGATCGCCAGCGGGGTGCGCAGCTCGTGCGAGGCGTTGGCCGCAAATCTCTGCTGTTCGGCGACGTGCGCTTCGAGCCGCGCCAGCATGGCGTCGAAGGCGTCGGCGAGTTCGCGGAACTCGTCCCTGCGGCCCGGCAGCCGGATCCGGTGGGAGAGCGATCGGGTCGTGGCCAGGCGGGTGGCGTCGGTGATGCGGGTCAGCGGGGCGAGCATCCTGCCTGCCAGGATCCACCCTCCCACCAGGCCGAAGACCAGCAGGAACGCGAACACTGCGGCCGCCCTCGGAGCGAAGACGTGCAGGAGCTTGGACCGGACCGGAAAAACCCCGGTGGTGAGGCTGTCGGTGACCTTGGGGTCGATGAGAATCGCGCGGTCGGGGACGTAACGCAGCAGGAACAGCCACACCGCTGCGAGCAGCAGGACGCCGGCGACCATGAGGAATCCCGTGTAGCTGAGGGTGAGTCTGAGGCGAACGCTCAATCCGGGTGCTCTATCCACGGTCCCCTCCCTCGTGTCCCTCGTGTCCGGTCTCCGGTTGCGTGTCGATGCGGTAGCCGACGCCCGGCACGGTGGCGATGATCCAGGGTTCGCCGAGGCGTTTGCGCAGTGCCGAGACGGTGATGCGGACGGCGTTGGTGAAGGGGTCGGCGTTCTCGTCCCACGCGCGCTCCAGGAGTTCCTCGGCGCTGACGACATCGCCTTCGGCGGCGACCAGGACTTCGAGCACGGCGAACTGCTTCCGGGTGAGCGCGACGTAGCGGCCGTGCCGGTAGACCTCTCTGCGGAACGGATCCAGACGCAGGCCGGCGATCTCCCGCACCGGCGGCCTGTTGTACGCACGCCTGCGGTCGAGCGCTCTGAGCCTGAGCACGAGCTCCCGGAGCTCGAACGGCTTGGTGAGGTAGTCGTCGGCGCCGAGCCCGAACCCGGATGCCTTGTCGTCCAGCCGGTCGGCTGCGGTGAGCATCAGGATCGGCATGCCGCTGCCCGAGCTGACGATGCGTCCAGCGATCTCGTCACCGGACGGTCCGGGGACGTCACGGTCGAGCACGGCGATGTCGTAGGCGTTGATGTCCAGCAGTTCCAGAGCGGTGTGGCCGTCACCTGCGATGTCGGCCGCGATCGCCTCCAGGTGCAGGCCGTCGCGGATGGCTTCCGCCAGAAAGGGTTCGTCCTCGACGATCAGCACACGCATGCACCCGATGCTACGAGCCGGCGCATATCGTCGGCGTATCGAAAATCCGATATGCGCCGACAACACCGCGCCGCGTTGGCTGACGCCATGCACGACAACGCCACGCCATCAGCGCCGACGACGAGCCGCATCCGCCGGGCGATACGTGCCGGCTCCCGGCCGGGGCCCTGGAAGCGCGGTCCGGTGCTCGCGGCGCTGGCGCTGCTGCTCGGGCTGGTCCTGCTGCTGCACGCGAGGATTCCGAACGGGGGGACCGGGAACCTCGGCAGCCTGGTGGAGACCTTCCTGCCGTGGTTCGGCCTGTTCGTCCCGGTGCTGCTGGCCGGGGCGCTGTGGCGCCGCTCCGCCTCCGCGACGGTCGCGCTGCTGCTGCCGGTCGCGGTGTGGCTGAACCTCTTCGGCGGGCTGCTCGGCGACAGGTCCCACCCGGGCGGCGACCTCACCGTGGTCGAGCAGAACGTCAACGCCGGCAACCCCGACCCGGCCCGCACCGCCCGCGACCTGGCCGGCTCCGGGGCGGACCTGCTGGCCCTGGTGGAGCTGACCCCGCAGGCCACGGGCACGTACGAGCAGGGCCTGGCGAAGGCGTACCCGTACCACACGGTGCAGGGCACGGTCGGGCTCTGGAGCAGGCTGCCGCTGTCGGACACCCGGCCGATCGACATCGTGGACTACGGGTCGCTGGCGGCCACCAAGCCGGTCGCCACGGAGCCGGCCTCGAACCGGGCGCTGCGCACCACGGTGGCCACGGACCACGGGCCGCTGACGGTCTATGTGGCCCACCTGGGGTCCGTACGGGTGATGCCCAGGGGAGGCTTCTGGACGGCCTCGCGGGACATCGGCGCGCAGGCGCTCGGCAGGGCCGTCGCCGCCGATCCGAGCCAGCGGGTGGTGCTGCTCGGCGACCTGAACGGGACCATGGACGACCGTGCGTTCGCCGTCCTCACCTCGCAATTGCGCTCGGTCCAGGCCGTGGCCGGGGACGGCTTCGGCTTCAGCTGGCCGGCGGATTTCCCGGTGGCGCGGATCGACCAGATCCTGGTCCGCGGCGTCCGGCCGGAGAGCTCCTGGGTGCTGTCGGCCACCGGCAGCGACCACCTGCCGGTGGCGGCCGGCATCAGCTGGTGACCCATCACCTGGTTGAGCCGGACCAAAGCGGTAGCGGCGGGAACCGGCTGGGGCGGCTGCGCGTGATAGCGGAGACTGCTGTCCGACGAGGGGAAATCATGCGGCGTGCCGTTGTTCTGACGTTCTGTTCGGGTCTGCTGATCGCCACTGCGGCGTGCGCCAAGCCCACGCCGCAGAACCCGGCGGCGCCGCAGACGCCGCTCGTCGCCGCCACATCCCTGTCCCCCTCCACGAGTACGAGTACGAGCCCGAGCGGCGGCAGCACAGCACCCTCCTCCTGCCCGGACGGCGAGCAGCAGCAGGCCCAGGGCGGGGCTTCACCTGCGGCCGGCAGCAGCACCTCGGACGACGTCACGCGGGCGCAGGCACTCGCCCAGGCCGTCGGCAACGAGGAGTTCAACGCCACCTACGCCGACATCTTCGGCACCGTGATCGACGGCTACCTGCCAGGGCGGACAGCGCTCTGCGTCACCGACGTGGCGCGCGGGAGACTGCTCGCGCAAGCAGCCAAGCGCGCCAGCCCGGCCATCGACCTCAACCGGCTCGACATCTTCCCCTGCCGCTACTCCGAGAGCACGCTCCAGACGGCCGTCCGCAGGCTCATGGCCCAGAACGGCCCGACGATCGCCGGTTTTCCCGTCTACCAGATCGGCCCCGCCACGAACCACTCCGGCATCCACCTGGAGACCAGCCAGGCAGGCACCACCTCACCCACCCTCCGCCACTACCTCGCCTCGCAACTGGGCGGCATCGCCTTCACCGTCACCAAGGGCGAGCAGGCGAGCGGCTGACAGGACGGACCAAGCCGAAGGCGGCCTGTCCGTCGTCACTCGTAGTGGTAGCGGCACTGCGCGATGAGTACGGAGTCCTCAGTGACCTTGTAGATCAGTCGGTGCTCGTCGCTGATGCGGCGCGACCAGTAAGGTGATCTTCACCCGTCGGTCGCCAGCTCACGCACCGCGCCTCCGCCGTTCTCCAACTCGTCGATGGAAGCGAGCAGTCGGCGGGCGTTCGCGGGGTTTCGCAGGAGGTGGGCCGTCTCTTTGAGGGACTCGTAGTCCGCCAGGGAGACTATGACGACGGGATCGTTTCCGGCTCGGGTGATGACGACCTCTTCGCGGTCGTCAATCACGGAGTTGAGAACCTCGGCATACCGCGCGCGTGACTCGGAATACGTCATTATCTTCATGGCTGCCCCTTCCTCGACATACAAAGAGCCGTACGTCGATTTCAGCAGAGTGACCGCGATGGTTCATGCTGAGTGCTGATCAGTTGGCGTAGGGATTCCTGAGGGTCATCGGGGTGCGCGCGATGTCCAGGGCGGGCCGGGGGAAGCGGGGGCCTGCCGTGTAGTAACGGGCACGGGTCCGGCCGACCGGTTCGAGGATCTGCGCGGTGACGAGGTCGCGCAGGTCGCGTTGTGCCTGCTGCAGGCTCAGGCCTTCGGCGCGCTCGTAGCGTGAGCGGCGGACGCGGCCGGCCATGGCCACGTCGTGCAGGGCGGTCACTGCACGCTCGTCCAGGCGGTTGTTCTCAGCGAAGTAGGCCAGTGATTCCCATACCCGTCCGGAGCGGTCGAGTCGGCCTTGGACGGTCTGGGCCTGCTGGTGGTAGGCGGTCAGGTTGAAGCGGATCCAGCTGGAGACGTCCTGGTCGGGGACGTACTCCGGCCCTCGGTCGGCGAGTTCGCGGTAGTACTCCCAGATGTTGCCAGGGCGGCCCAGCCAGGCCTCGATGGAGGAGAACTCCGGTGCCAGGACGCCTTCGCGGGCGATCATGAGCGTCTGCAGCGAACGCGATATCCGGCCGTTCCCGTCCGCCCAGGGGTGGATGGAGACGAGGTGCAGGTGTGCCATGGCGGCTCGCACCAGTAGGTGGGTCCCGTCGTCGGCGTTGAGCCAGTCGACGAGTTCCTGCACCAGTGCGGGAACGCCTTCGGCGTCCGGGGCGGTGTAGGCCGCGATGCTGGGGTCGCGCGCGTCGGTGACGTAGACCGGGCCGCGACGCCACTGCCCTGCCGGTTTGCGCACCGTGTGACGGTGGCCCTGCAGTATCCAGTGCAGTGCGTTGAGCAGGCCCTTGCTGTAGTTGAAGTCTCCGGCGTCGTGGAGGGTCTGGATGTACGTCATCATCCGCTGGTAGGCAAGGGTCTCCTCGCGGTTCTCCTCCGAGACCTCGACGTCGCGCTCGCCGTCCATCAGATCTTCGACGTCGACCGTGGACACCTTGAACCCCTCGATGGAGTTCGAGGCCGCGACGGCATCCGCGGTCAGGAACTTCCGCAGCCCGGCAGTCCATTTTGACGGCGCTGTGCGCACCTGGAGCCGCAACGCCTCCCGCATGTGGTCGACCTCGCCGAGTACGTGTTCATCGACGGGGCTGAGGGCGGGGGTCGGGTAGAGCATTCAAGAATAATATGTTGACACAGTCATTGCGTCAAGACTCCAGGGACCTCTGCGACCACCGTCACTGCAGTTCAGACTGACGTGCCCCCATCGGGTTCGTCCCTGGGCGCGGTCCGCAGTGCCCAGTCGGCTCGCGAGGATGGGTGTGGATCCAATCGGCTCTGGCAAAAGTTTTGTTAGACTGGTGTCATGGATGACAGTGCACTCACCCCCGAGCAGGACCCGACCGTGTCCGTGTCGGTCTCTTTCCACGCCAGTGTCATCACCTCGGTTCGCGACCGCGTGGGCAAGCGCGGGGTATCCCCGTACGTCGAGGCTGCCGTGCGCCGGCAGATAGAGCGCGACAATCTCCAGGCGATGATCCAGGCCAACGAGGAGATCCACGGGCCGCTCACATCGCAGGAGATCCAGGCGGCTCGCGAGGAGATCTACAGGGCGACGGCGCGCGGCGAGGTCGCGTGAGCGGGACCTGGGCGCTCGACAGCGAAGCCCTCTCGCTCTACCTGCGTGCCGATCGGAAGATGACCGCGCGCCTGGCGGTGGCCCTCCAGGACGACGTCCGGGTCGTGATCGCCGCGGCCACCATCGTTGAGGCCGACTACGCTGCGGTGCATCCCGCGCGGCTGGACTGGACCCTGTCCCGGCTGGCAGTCGTCCCGCTCGGCCAGGATCTGGCCAGGGCTGCGTCGAATGTGTTGAAGAGTGCTGGGCGGCACGGGCACAAGTACGCCATCGACGCCATGGTGGTCGCCACGGCCCTTGCCGCAGCCGACAAGCCGGTAACCGTTCTGACCTCGGACGTGGACGACATCTCCACTCTGCTCGGCGATCGACTCGACCGATCTGGCGCGGAGCGAACAGGCAGTTCTTCGAAGGTCAAGATCCTGCCGGTCTGACGGCCGCGCAGGTGTTGGTTCAGGCCGCCGTCCGTCATGGCAGTGGACTGCCAGGGTCGGCTGTGGCGTTCTGACGTACGGAGACGCCCCGGGTCCCAGGCAGGCCGCGGGGAGCGAGTTCGTTGCGGGTGCGAAAGCGCGGGCCCCTACTCTCAGTAACGGAGAGTAGGGGCCCAGAAGCGCGACTTCCCAGGTCAGACACTCCTTGGCCTGCGCGAGCGTCAAGCCGTAGGGCGATGTTTCCGCAGGTCAAACGCGGTGCCTAGATGTCGAAGTAGAGCTCGAACTCGTGCGGGTGCGGGCGCAGCGAGACCGGGAGGATCTCGTTGGTGCGCTTGTAGTCGATCCAGGTCTCGATCAGGTCGGGGGTGAAGACGCCGCCGGCGAGGAGGTAGTCGTGGTCGGCTTCGAGGGCCGTGAGGACGGCGGGGAGGGTGGCGGGGACCTGGGGGACCGAGGCGTGCTCGTCGGGGGCGAGCTCGTAGAGGTCCTTGTCGACCGGCTCCAGCGGCTCGACCTTGTTCTTGATGCCGTCCAGGCCCGCCATCAGCATCGCCGAGAAGGCGAGGTACGGGTTGGAGGACGGGTCGGGCGCGCGGAACTCGATGCGCTTGGCCTTGGCGTTGGCGCCGGTGATCGGGATGCGGATCGCCGCGGAGCGGTTGCGCTGCGAGTAGACCAGGTTGACCGGGGCCTCGAAGCCGGGGACCAGGCGGTGGTAGGAGTTCACCGTCGGGTTGGTGAAGGCCAGCAGCGACGGGGCGTGCTTGAGCAGGCCGCCGATGTAGTAGCGGGCCATGTCGGAGAGGCCGGCGTAGCCCTGCTCGTCGTAGAACAGCGGGGAGCCGTCGCTCCACAGCGACTGGTGGCAGTGCATGCCGGAGCCGTTGTCGCCGAAGATCGGCTTGGGCATGAAGGTCGCGGTCTTGCCGTTCCGCCAGGCGACGTTCTTGATGATGTACTTGAACAGCATCAGGTCGTCGGCCGCGGCCAGCAGGGTGTTGAACTTGTAGTTGATCTCGGCCTGTCCGGCCGTGCCGACCTCGTGGTGCTGCCGCTCGACGGTCAGCCCGGAGGCCTCCAGCTCCAGCGACATCTCGGCGCGCAGGTCGGCGAAGTGGTCCACCGGCGGGGCCGGGAAGTAGCCGCCCTTGTAGCGGACCTTGTAGCCGCGGTTGCCGCCCTCCTCGACGCGACCGGTGTTCCAGGCGCCGGCCACGGAGTCGATCTCGTAGAAGGACCTGTTCTGCTTGGTCTCGAAGCGGACGTCGTCGAAGACGTAGAACTCCGCCTCGGGGCCGAAGTAGGCGGTGTCGGCGATGCCGGAGGACGCGAGGTAGGCCTCGGCCTTCTTGGCCACGTTGCGCGGGTCGCGGCTGTACTGCTCGCCGGTGATCGGGTCGTGGATGAAGAAGTTGATGTTGAGGGTGGTGTCCTTGCGGAAGGCGTCCAGCCGAGCCGTGCCCAGGTCCGGGATCAGGGCCATGTCGGACTCGTGGATCGCCTGGAAGCCGCGGATCGACGAGCCGTCGAACATCAGTGTCTCGGCGGGATCGAACGACCCGGCCGGAACGGTGAAGTGCTGCATCACGCCCGGAAGATCACAGAACCTGACGTCGATGAACTTGACGTCGTTCTCCGAGATGTAGCGGGACACCTCGTCGGCGTTGTTGAACATCCATCCTCCTCGGGCCCGGCAGTCGCCAGGGTTGCAGCTCGGTTGGCGTCACAGCCGGCCCCGCCGGTCCCGCCGGCGGTACCGGTGTGGCCACGATAGGAACAGGCCGTTTCTCGCTTGTGACCCGTATGTTTCGTAGATGTTAACCGCAGCAGGTCAACGAGCGGAAAACCCTTGTGGTTCCTGGGCTTACCCGGTGTGGCGCTTCGATCGGGGGTTCACTCGTTGGAGAGTGGACTAGACCACTTGGGAGGCATGTGCGGAAACCGGCACCCGGGCGCAATCGGGTCGACGTCGGGCGGATACTGTGGCGTTGTGGACGACAGCAGAAAAGTCATCGGATCGTGGATCGAGGGCCCTCAGGTCGGCGGCTCGCCGGTGGACGCCGCGGGGGAGTACCGCGGCCGGCGGTTGGGGCTGCCCGAGCAGGGCACGGGCTCGCTCGCCTCGACCGGGCGCCGCCTCGCCGCGGTCGTCATCGACTGGTGGCTGTGCGCGCTCATCTCCTACGGGCTCGTCGCGCACGGCAACACGGTGCTCGCCAACTACTGGGCGATGTTCGTGTTCTTTGTGATGAGCCTGCTCACCGTCGGCACGATCGGCAGCAGCCCCGGCAAGCGGCTGCTCGGCCTGCGCGTGGTCAGGGTGGACGGCGGCAGGGCCTCGCTGGGCCAGGTGGCGCTGCGCACCTTCCTGCTGCTGCTGGTGATCCCCGCGGTGGTCTGGGACCGCGACGGCCGGGGGATGCACGACCGGGCCGTCGGCACCGTAGAGGTCCGGATGTAGTCCCTGGCCTTTAGATGATGGCGGCCCCGGCAGCGCCCCTCGGAGTGAGGAGGTGCGGCCGGGGCCGTTCTGCATCTGGTGGTCTGTGTCCGGTGGTTCTCGTCGTGGTCGGCGGACCGCTCCGGGACGGGACGGTCAGCGCGGACGGCCGCCCTTGGGCATCCGCGCGCCCTTGGGCAGCGGGCCCTTGGGGATCGGCGCGTTGGTCATCAGGTCGCCCATGGCCCGCAGCCGGTCGTTGATCTGGGTGACCTGGGACGCGGGGAGCGTCCGGGACATCCGGGTCAGGTGCAGCTGGAGCTTCTTCAGCGGGATCTGGCCCTCGTCGTCGCCGACGATGATGTCGATCACCGGGACGTCGCCGACGACCCGGCTCATCCTGCGCTTCTCGGCGGCCATCATCGGGCGCAGCCGGTTGACGTTGCCCTCGCCCACCAGCACGATGCCGGGGCGGCCCACCGCGCGGTGCACGGCGTCCTGCTGGCGCGTGGCCGCGACCACCGGGGTGACCGTCCAGCCGCGCTTGATGTTGTTCAGGACGGCGGCGGCCGCACCGGGCTGCCCGTCCATCTGCCCGAAGGCGGCCTTCTCGGCCCTGCGGCCGAAGACCACGACAGCGGCCAGCAGCCCCGCGAAGAGGCCCAGCACGCCCAGATAGATCGGGTGTCCGATCAACAGGCCGATAACCAGGAGCACCGCGAAGGTGCCGAGCCCGATACCGGCGATGATGAGACCGATCTTCGGGTCGACCCGCTTGGTCATGGTGTACGCCAGACGGATCTGCTTCAGCCGTCCGGGGTTTTCGTCGGTGGTTTCCTGCCTCGCCATGCGGCCATCGTACGGTGCGACTGATCCGGTTACCCAAGCCCGGGGGTCGGAAACCGTATCGGGTTGATCTCGTTGCGGCAGTTGGCGGGGCGTCAGCGGGCCGAGTGGACCAGCACCCGGCGGACGTCCTCGCGGTCCTGGGCGTAGCGGCGGTTCTCGCAGACCGCGTCCCAGGCGTTCCGCCGGGCTGTCTGCTGCCCGCCACGGAGCAGGACGGACTCCGCCATCCGCAGGGCGCCTCCGAGCAGGCCGCCGCTCAGACTCGTACTGATGTGGCCGGTGACGGGCTGCCCCGCACCGGGTCGTACGGGTTTCGTCGACTGCATCCTGAACCACTCCCCTCGTGGTCGTGCTGTCCGGATCAAGCGCTTCGGGGTGGCGCCGCGATCGTGTTGCGCTGTCGCTGCGACTACCACCCCCATCGTCACCACACCGTGTTACCGCGCGGTGACCCCCGGGTCAAACATGCATGAAACCCTCTGGCGGGTTTCGGGCGTTCTGTTCAGACGGTGGCCCCGCGACGTTCAAGGGCCTGGCGGTACAGCCGTCCGGCGCGGTAGGAGGACCGGACCAGCGGGCCCGACATGACGCCGGCGAAGCCGATCTCCTCGGCCTCCTGCTGCAGCTCCACGAACTCCTGCGGCTTGACCCAGCGCTCCACGGGGTGGTGCCTGGGGGAGGGGCGCAGGTACTGGGTGATGGTGATCAGCTCGCAGCCGGCCTCGTGCAGGTCCCGCAGGGCCTCGCTGACCTCCTCGCGGGTCTCGCCCATGCCCAGGATCAGATTGGACTTGGTGACCAGGCCGACCGCGCGGGCCTCGGTGATGACCTTGAGCGAGCGCTCGTAGCGGAAGCCGGGGCGGATCCGCTTGAAGATCCGGGGCACCGTCTCGACGTTGTGCGCCAGCACCTGCGGGCGGGACGAGAAGACCTCGGCCAGCTGCTCGGGAACGGCGTTGAAGTCGGGGATCAGCAGCTCGACCCCGGTCGTCCCGGTGGGCCGGTCGGCGGTCACCGCGTGGATCTGGCGCACCGTCTCGGCGTACAGCCAGGCGCCGCCGTCCTCCAGGTCGTCGCGGGCGACGCCGGTGATGGTGGCGTAGTTGAGGTCCATGGTGAGCACGGACTCGGCGACGCGGCGCGGCTCGTCACGGTCGAAGTCGGCCGGCTTGCCGGTGTCGATCTGGCAGAAGTCGCAGCGCCTGGTGCACTGGTCGCCGCCGATGAGGAAGGTCGCCTCGCGGTCCTCCCAGCACTCGAAGATGTTGGGACAGCCGGCCTCCTGACAGACCGTGTGCAGCCCCTCCTTCTTCACCAGCGACTGGAGAGCCGTGTACTCGGGCCCCATCTTCGCCCGGGTCTTGATCCACTCCGGCTTCCGCTCGATCGGGGTCTCGCTGTTGCGGACCTCCAGACGCAGCATCTTCCGACCGTCGGGTGCGACAGCGGACACGTAGCGGCTCCCTAGATGTTGATGTGGTGCAAGCTCTGACTGCCAGGCGGTCCCCCCAGGGTACGCCTGCGATTCCATGGGTCGGTCGGCCCCCTGGGCAACCTTCAGACGTCAACAGCGGCGGACGGCAGCTGATTCCCGTCCGCCCGACTCGCACTCGCCTGATTCCCGCCCGACGCTGCCGCTTCGCCGAGGACCTCGGCCAGATGCCGCCGCACCGCGGGCAGCGCCTCGGCGACGGTGACGTCCCGGCCCAGCTCGGTGCTGAGCGAGCCCACCCCGGCGTCGCGGATGCCGCAGGGGATGATCTGGTCGAACCAGGCCATGTCCGGGTCGCAGTTCAGGGCGAAGCCGTGCATGGTCACCCCCCGGGCGACGCGGACGCCGATGGCGGTCAGCTTGCGGTCGTCGCCGCGCTGACCGGCGTTGGACGCGGCGTACTCGGGACCCGCCAGTCGCGGGTCCAGGCCGAGCTTGGCGCCCATCCGCAGGGTCAGCGCGCCGATGTTCACCACCTTGTCCTGGTCGACCACCGCGCCGGGCAGTTCCTCGCCCAGCACCCAGACGCCGCTGCGGCCCTCGATCCTGGTGGTCGCCACGCCGAAGTCGGCGCAGGCCCGGATCAGGGCCTCCTCCAGGCGGCGCACATAGGCGACCACGTCCATCGGCTCGGGCAGCTTCACGATCGGGTAGCCGATCAGCTGGCCCGGGCCGTGCCAGGTGATCTCGCCGCCCCGGGTCACCTCGACGACCGGGGTGCCGTCCAGCGGGTAGTCCTCGCGGCGGGTGCGGCGGCCCGCGGTGTAGACGGGCTGGTGCTCCAGCAGCAGGACGGTGTCCGGGATCTCGTCGGCGACCCGCAGGGCGTGCAGCCGCTGCTGCTCGGCCAGGGCCTCCTCGTACGGGACCGCCCGCTCGCCGATGCCCAGGTGTACAAAGCGCAGACCGTCGCCCACCGCAGCCGCCCCTCTTCCGTCCGTCTTCTGCTCCTGGCCACTCTACGACTGTCGGCTTCCGTCGATGGGATGACAGATATTGAAATCTGTCATCCCCTTGTGCATAGTTGTCATCAGCAGGTTGAAGACCCCGAAAGGACAGACCCTCATGGACCTCCGTCAGCTCGGCAGCTCCGGCCCCCGCGTCTCCGCCATCGGCCTGGGCGCCATGGGCATGTCCGGCATGTACGGTCCCGCCGACGAGACCGAGTCGATCGCCACCATCCATGCAGCCATGGACGCCGGCGTCACGCTCATCGACACCGGCGACTTCTACGGCATGGGCCACAACGAACTGCTGATCCGCGACGCCCTGCGCAGCAGCGGCCGCGGCCGCGACGAGGTGCAGATCAGCGTGAAGTTCGGCGCTCTGCGCGACGCCGACGGCGGCTGGCTGGGCAACGACGCCCGCCCGCAGGCCGTCAAGAACTTCCTCGCCTACTCGCTGGGCCGGCTGGGCACCGACCACGTCGACATCTACCGCCCGGCCCGGCTGGACCCCGACGTCCCGATCGAGGAGACCGTCGGCGCCATCGCCGAGCAGATCCAGGCCGGGCACGTCCGCCACATCGGGCTGTCCGAGGTCGGCGCCGAGACCCTGCGCCGCGCCCACGCCGTGCACCCGATCGCCGACCTGCAGATCGAGTACTCGCTGATCTCCCGCGGCATCGAGGCCGAGATCCTGCCCACCGCCCGCGAGCTGGGCATCGGCATCACCGCCTACGGCGTGCTCTCCCGCGGCCTGATCAGCGGCCACTGGCGCGCCGACCGGGCCACGGCCCCGGGCGACTTCCGCGGCATCAGCCCCCGCTTCGCGGCCGGCAACGTGGAGACCAACCTGCGGCTGGTCGAGGCCCTGCGAGCGGTAGCCGAGGCCAAGGGCGCCACGGTCGCCCAGACCGCCATCGCCTGGGTGCTGGCCCAGGGCGAGTCCATCGTGCCGCTGGTCGGCGCCCGCCGCCGGGAGCGGCTCAGCGAGGCGCTGGGCGCGCTCGACCTCAAGCTGGCGGCCGACGACCTGGCCGCGATCGAGGCCGCGGTCCCGGCCGGTGCCGCCGTGGGCGACCGGTACATTGCTGCCCAGATGGCACACCTGGACAGCGAGAAGTAGGGCCGACGATCAGCGATGGCGGAAACAGCGCTCACCAGCGAGCAGATCGTCGAGGCGGCGGAGGACGTGCTGCGCCGCTTCGGGCCCGCCAAGGCCACGGTGGTGGATGTGGCCCGGGTCCTCGGGGTGAGCCATGGCACGGTCTACCGCCACTTCCCCAGCAAGGCGGCGCTGCGCGCGGCGGTGACCCGGCGCTGGCTGGACCGCGCCCATGCGGCGCTGCCCGCGATCGCCACCGGGTCCCAGTCCCCCGACCGCCGGCTCCGGCTCTGGCTGGAGGCGCTGTACCGGGCCAAGAAGACCAAGGCCCTGGACGACCCGGAGCTGTTCGCCACCTACTCGGTGCTGGCCGTGGAGAGCAGCGGCGTGCTCGACGAGCACATCAGGGCGCTGGAGGCGCAGCTCGCCGTGATCATCGCGGAGGGCCAGGACGACGGGATCTTCGCCCGCGACGGCGACCCGCTGACCCTGGCTCAGATCGTGTTCCAGGCCACGGGCCGGTTCCACGACCCGGTCTACGCAGCCGTCTGGTCCGCCCCGACCGCGGACCGCGACTTCGCCGCTCTGGTCGGCCTGCTGCTGCGGGGGCTCGCGGCCCGCTGACAGGCAGCTGACGCCGCCTCAGCAGCGGGGGCGGGGTGACGTTGTCACGGCCGTTGCCCTTGTCGCCTCAACGAGGGGCTCTTGTCACTCGATCGGACGAACGTGAAGACGTATTCGGCCATACGGGTCAAATGCTCGCTACATTCACGCCGTTCCCGTAGGGAGCTCGCGGGGCGTTCCGGGGAGCGCACCCCGGTGCCGCCGAGAGCCCCCGGAAGGTGAGTGCCCTATGCCCCAACGGCCAGTAACCGAGCGGCCGTCGACCGAGCCGCGTCCGGACCGCAACGCGGTCCAGGACCACCCTCGGTCGGTCGACCACCGGATCAGCCCGCCCCGGGCTTTGGAGCCACCCATGAGCCCTGGTCCGTCCCGTCCCGTCCCGCACCAGGCGTCGCCGCCGGAGGCCCGCTCCCAGGCCGACCGGTCGCAGAACGCGCGGCTGGCCGCGCTGATCGAGGAGGCCGGCTTCTCCCACGCCGGGCTGGCCCGCAGGGTCGACCAGCTCGGTCTGGAGCACGGTCTGGACCTGCGCTACGACAAGACCTCGGTCACCCGCTGGCTGCGCGGCCAGCAGCCGCGCGGCGCCACCCCCGCCCTGATCGCCGAGGTGTTCACCCGCCGCCTCGGCCGCCGGCTGAGCGCCCAGGACCTGGGTCTGGACGCCTGCGCGCCGGTGTACGCGGGGCTGGAGTTCGCCGAGACCCCGGCCGAGGCCGTGGACATCGTCAGCAGCATGTGGCGCAAGGACACCGGCGCCCACTCCGAGCTGCGACGGATCGCCTTCACACCGGCGGGCCTGGTCGTCCCCAGCCGGGACTGGCTGATCGGCCGCACCGACGACCGGGTCGCCCGGGAGACCCCGCAGGAGCTGGGCATCGCCGCACCGCCACTGAGGCCGGGGCTGCGCCCCGGACTCCCGGGCATCCCCGCGCAGACCCGCCGCCCGCTCACCCCCGGAGCGCTGGGGGTCGGCGCCGCGGGCGCGGGCGGGATCGGTCACGGCGAGGCGCTGCCCGCCACGGCGCCGTCGGCCCACGTGCCGCGCGGCCTGCAGCGCGTCGGCCGCGGGGACGTCGCCGCGGTTCGCGCCGTCGGCGACCTGTTCCGCTCGCTGGACAACGCCTACGGCGGCGGCCACGCCAGGCAGGCGCTGATCCGCTACCTGGAGAGCGAGGCCGAGCCCATGCTGCGGGGCCGCTACAGCGAGCCGATCGGCCGTTCGCTGTTCGGCGCCGTCGCCGACCTCACCCGGCTGGCCGGGTGGACCTCCTACGACATCGGCGCGCACGGCCTGGCCCAGCGCTACTTCGTGCAGTCGCTGCGGCTCGCCCAGGCGGCCAACGACCGGCTCTACGGCGCGTACATCCTGGTCACCATGAGCCGCCAGGCGGTGTACCTCGGCCACGGCCGGGAGGCCGTACAGCTGGCCAGGGTGGCCCAGCAGGGCATCGGCAGCGCGGCGCCCAGCCCGGTCCAGGCCCTGATGCACGCCGCGGAGGCGCGGGGGCACGGGGTGATCGGCGACGCCAGGTCCTGCACCACCTCGCTGGTCAGGGCCGAGCGTGCGCTGCAGACCGCGCGCCCCGGCGACGACCTGCCGCCCTGGGCGCGGTTCTTCGACGAGGCCCAGCTCGCCGACGAGTTCGGCCACTGCTACCGCGATCTGCAGCAGTGGCGCCCGTGCGCACAGCACGCGGAGCGGTCGCTCCGGCTGCGGGGGGTGGGCTACGCCCGCAGCAGGGTCTTCTGCCGCATCGTGCTGGCCACGGCGAGGCTGGGCATGGGCGAGGTCGACGAGGCCTGCACAGGCGCCACGGAGGCGCTTCGCGGGGCCGCGGAGATGCGGTCGCTCCGGGCGGTCGAGTATGTCCGCGAGTTCAGCCGGAGGCTCGGGCCTTATCGGGGGACCACAGCCGTCCGCAGCTTCGAGGAGGCGGCGCATGCGGCAGGCGTGATCTGACCGGTGGGTGCATGGTTGGCAGCGCAGTTCCTCGCGCCCCTGAGGTCTTGCAACTGGCTCAGTTGCAATTGCTAGGGGCGCGGGGAACTGCGCTGCCAACCATGCACAGCCCGCACCCTATGCAGCCTGCTCAGCCCCGGCAGCGAAGGGCACTCCCAAGTCGCGCAGCACCGCCGTGGCCGCCCGCCGCCCTGAGGCGAGGGCGCCCTGCACCGTGCTGGTGTCGCGGTGGTCGCCGCACACGTAGAGCCCGTGGAGCACCCGCACCGGGCGCCTGAAGTGGTGCGGCGGCACCATCGCGGGGAGGGCGTCCGGGACGTGTCGGACCGTCAGGAACTCCCAGCCGGACGGGTCCACCCCGTACAGCCGGCCCAGGCGCCGCCGGACCTGCGGCTCCAGCGCCGCCGGGCCGTCAGGCCCGAAGTGCGGACGGCCGAGCACCGTGGAGGAGATCAGCGCGCCGCCGCCGGGGGCGTAGGAGCGGTCCACCTCGCTGAGCACCAGGGTGTGGGCCACCAGCGAACTGCCCCGGTCCGCGTCCAGCAGCAACTGCGGCGCGGCCAGCGGGGAGTCCGCGGCGACGTGGTAATAGGTCGTCACCGGGTGGTGCCCGGGCTGGTGCAGCCCGGGGAGCAGCTCGCCGGCCGAGCGGGAGTCCGCCGCCACCACCACGGCCCGGCAGGGCACCCGGCCGTGCCGTTCGGTGTCGACGCCGTCCGCCGAGACCGATGTCACCCGGACGCCCAGCCGGACCGTCCCGGCCGACAGCGCCTCGGCGAGCTGGGCGGGGACGGCGCCGATGCCCCCGGCCGGGAGGCTCAGCCCGCCGCGGGCGTAGCCGCGCAGCACCAGGTCCGCGACCCTGCTGCTACTGGCCAGGTGCGGGTCGCTGAGCAGCGCGGCCAGTAGCGGGCGCAGGAAGCCGTCGACGGTCCTGGCGGGGATCCCGCGCAGCGCCAGCGCCTCGGCGGCGGTCCGCTCGGGACGGCCCAGCAGCTGTTCGGTGGGGGTCGCGGCGAGCCGGGTGAGGGCCGCACCGAGCCGGGCCTTGTCCCAGGGGGCGCCGATGGGGGCGCGGACGGAGGTGAGCGCGCCGCGGGCACGGGGGGCCGTCCCGATCCGGTGCCGCCGTCCCCGCTGATGCACCAGCACCTCCGGGCTGAGCGGACGCAGTTCGAGTCGCTGCAGGTCGAGGCTGCGGTCGAGTTCCGGGAACGAGGGGTTGAGCAGGTGCGAACCGTGGTCGAGCCGGAAGCCGTCGTGGTGGTCACCTGCAGTCCGGCCGCCGGTGCGGGTCGTGGACTCCAGGACGGTCACTGTCAGCCCGGCGGTGGTGAGCTGTCGCGCGGCGGCCAGCCCGGCGAGTCCGGCTCCCACCACGACCACGTCGACCGGACGGGACATTCTGTGCAGCAGAGGCGTTGCGGGCACGGTGCGGCTCCCTCCGTGTGCCTCGGTCGGCCGACGCCGATCGGTCCCCGCTTCATGCCCCGTCACGGTGCTGATCAGACCGTTGGTTTCGGCTGTGGTGAACGGAGGGCGACAATCCGGCCACGTCGGGTGACGAGGCGGACGGCGAGGGGCGCAGGCGAGCGCGGAGGGTTACGGGAACCTTGGCATGCGCCCCCGTCGTGCGCCTGTACGCCGTCCGCGCGGACGGCGTGTCAGGTCCGGGTCAGAGCGCCGCCTCGACGGCCTGGTCCACGGTCGTGTGGGTGAACCGGAACCCCGCGTCCAGCAGCCTGGCGGGGACCGTACGGTGGCTGCCCACCACCTCCACCGCCATCTCGCCCAGCACCAGCTTCAGCGCGAACTCGGGAACGGCGGCCAGGGTCGGGCGGTGCATCACCCGGCCCATCGCGGCGGTCACCTCCCGGTTGGTCACCGGATCCGGGGCGCACAGATTGAACGGGCCGCTCAGTGTCTCGGTGTCGACCAGGAAGCGCAGGGCGGCCACCTCGTCGTGCATGGAGATGTAGCTCCAGTACTGCCGACCGTTGCCCAGCCGGCCGCCGAGGCCGTACCTGAACAGCGGGAACAGCCTTCCCCAGGCGCCGCCGTCGCCGGACACCACCAGGCCGGTCCTGGCGTGCGCCACCCGGATGCCGGCCGCCTCGGCCGGGGCGGTGGCCTGTTCCCACTCCACGCAGACCCGGGCCAGGTAGTCGCCGCCCGCGGGTGCGGTCTCGTCGATGATCCGGTCGCCGGTCTGCCCGTAGTAGCCCACCGCCGATCCGCTGACCAGCACCTTCGGTGGCTGCTCCAGGCCGGCCACGGCCTCGGCGATGGTCCCGGTCCCCAGCAGCCGGCTCTCGTGGATCTCCCGCTTGTAGGCCGCGGTCCAGCGGTGGTCGGCGATCCCGGCCCCGGCCAGGTGCACCACCGCGTCCAGCGGCGCGCCGTCGGCGCCCTTCCCCAGGGCGGCGCGGTCGATCTCGCGCAGCCGGGGGTTCCAGCGGACCTCGGTACTGCCGTCCGGCCGCGGGGCGGGTGTGCGGCGCACCAGGCGGACGACCTGGTGACCGTCGCCGAGCAGGGAGCGGACGAGTGCGGACCCGATGAGGCCGGTCGAGCCGGTGACGGCGATGCGCATGGAGCCATCCTGGCAGGGCGTCGTAGTGACGTGCTGGAGGGGCAGGGTCCATGTCGGACGGCGAGTGCGGACCGTCGTTGGCTGGTCGCGCAGTTCCCCGCGCCCCTAGCTGGTGCAACTGGGCCAGTTGCAGAACCTCAGGGGCGCGAGGCTCTGCCTGATCAACTGCGCGCGCGACCAACCATGCGCACGCCGCACCAAAGAACCCCGCTACCCGCCGAACCTGTCCCACAGCCGGGGGAAACGTTCCTCCATGATCCGGGCGTCGTCGAAGTCGAAGGACCGTCCGGTCGGCTTTCCCGACTTGGACCTGATCCCGAGGTCGGGCAGCGGAAGCCCGGTCAGCTGCTCGTGTGCCCGGTCCGCGGCGTCGCCGAGCTCCTCGGCGTCGCCGTCCTCCTCGTCGTCGAAGTCGGGGACCAGGTCCGCCAGCTCGTCCGGATCCGCGAGCGCGCCCTCGAAGACCTCGCGGCCCTGGCCGATCAGCCAGCAGCAGAAGAAGTCGAAGGCGTCGTCACTCGCCCCTCCCAGCAGCAGATCCGCCGCTCCCCACACGTCCCAGCGCCAGGCCCGCACCATGCGGGCCTCGAACAGCCTGGCGAAGTCGATCACCTCGTCCGGCGTGCGCTCCACCAGCCGCTCGACCAGCAGGTCCGCGTGCTCCACCGGGTCGCCCTGAGCTCCCTCACGGGTCTCGTCGATCAACTGCCAGAAGTCCGTCTCGTCCATAGCCCTGATCCTCGCAGGTCTCCGGAGACGCCGCTGCCCCCGTCCGCCGAAGCGGGGACGGGGGCAGCGGCGTCGAAGGGTCAGAGCCCGAGGTCGCCCTCGAACGCGCCTTCCTCCAGGCGGGCCTTGACGGTACCCAGGAAGCGGGCGGCGTCGGCGCCGTCGACCACGCGGTGGTCGTAGGACAGGGCCAGGTAGACCATGTCGCGGACGGCGATGGTCTCGCCGAGCTCCGGCGTGGTGACGACCACGGCGCGCTTGACCGTCGCGCCGATGCCCAGGATCGCGACCTGCGGCGGCGTGAAGATCGGGGTGTCGAACAGGGCGCCGCGCGAGCCGGTGTTGGTGACGGTGAAGGTGCCGCCGGACAGCTCGTCCGGCTTGACCTTGTTGTCCCGGGTGCGGGCGGCCAGGTCGGCGGTCTTCTTGGCGATGCCGGCGATGTTGAGGTCGCCCGCGTCGTGGATGACCGGGACCATCAGGCCACGCTCGGTGTCCACCGCGATGCCCACGTGCTCGGCGGCGTGGTAGGTGATCGTGCCCTCGGCGTCGTTGACGGTCGAGTTGACGATCGGGTTGGACTTGAGCGCCTCGGCGGCGGCCTTCACGAAGAAGGGCATCGGCGAGAGCTTGACGCCCTCACGGGCGGCGAAGCCGTTCTTGGCCTGCGCGCGAAGGCGCATCACCTTGGTGACGTCGACCTCGACGACCGTGGTGAGCTGCGCGGTGGTCTGCAGCGCCTTCAGCATGTTGTCGGCGATGACCTTGCGCATGCGGGTCATCTTGACGGTCTGACCGCGCAGCGGGGAGGCCTCGGCGACGGTCGCCGGAGCCTTGGCCGCAGCCGGGGCGGCGGACGCGGCAGCGGCTGCGGCACGGGCGGCCTCCGCGGCGGCGAGCACGTCCTGCTTGCGGATCCGGCCGCCGACGCCGGTGCCCTGGACCGAGCTGAGGCTGATGCCCTGCTCGGAGGCCAGCTTGCGGACCAGCGGGGTGACGTAGGCGTCGCCGCCGTCGGCCGGGGCCGCGGCGGGAGCCGCCGGAGCGACCGGGGCGGCCACGACCGGCGCGGGGGCGGCGACGGGCGCCGGGGCAGCCGCGACCGGCGCCGGGGGAGCGACCGGGGCGGGCGGGGCGACGGGGGCCGGGGGAGCGACCGGGGCCGGCGCTGGGGCGGCGACCGGGGCCGGGGCGGCCGGAGCAGCCGGGGCGGGGGCGGCAGCGCCGGGAGCCCCGATGACGGCCAGTTCGGCGCCGACCTCGACGGTCTCGTCCTCGCCGACGGAGATCTTCAGCAGGACACCGGAGACCGGGGCCGGGATCTCGGTGTCGACCTTGTCGGTGGAGACCTCCAGCAGCGGCTCGTCGGCCTCGACGGTGTCGCCCTCGGCCTTGAGCCAGCGGGTGACGGTGCCCTCGGTCACGCTCTCGCCCAGGGCGGGGAGCAGGACCGGGGTGCCGGCCACGGCGGCCGGGGCGGCAACGGGGGCGGCCGGCGCGGCGACGGGCGCCGGAGCGGCGGCCACCGGGGCCGGGGCCGCCGGAGCCGCGGGGGCCTCGACAGCGGCGGGGGCGGGCGCGGGAGCGCCGGTGCCGTCGTCGATGATCGCCAGTTCGGCGCCGACCTCGACGGTCTCGTCCTCGCCGACCTTGATCGAGGCCAGGATGCCGGAGGCGGGCGCCGGGATCTCGGTGTCGACCTTGTCGGTGGAGACCTCGAGCAGCGGCTCGTCGGCCTCGACGCGCTCACCCTCGGCCTTGAGCCAGCGGGTGACGGTGCCCTCGGTCACGCTCTCGCCGAGAGCGGGCAGTGTTACTGAGACTGCCATGAGTTCAGGTACTCCTACTTGGTGCGTGCGGATGGATGGCGGCGTAACCGGGGAGGTCAGTCGTGATTGTGCAGGGGCTTTCCGGCGAGCGCCAGGTGCGCCTCGCCGAGAGCCTCGTTCTGGGTCGGGTGCGCGTGGATCAGCTGGGCGACCTCGGAGGGCAGGGCCTCCCAGTTGTAGATCAGCTGTGCTTCGCCGACCTGCTCGCCCATGCGCTCGCCGACCATGTGGACGCCGACCACGGCGCCGTCCTTGACCTGGACCAGCTTGATCTCGCCGGCCGTCTTGAGGATCCGGCTCTTGCCGTTGCCGGCCAGGTTGAACTTGGCGGTGACGACCTTGTCGTCGCCGTAGAGCTCCTTGGCCTTGGCCTCGGTGATGCCGACGGAGGCGACCTCGGGGTTGCAGTAGGTCACCCGCGGCACACCGTCGTAGTCGATCGGGACGACCTTGAGGCCGGCCAGCCGCTCCGCGACGAGGATGCCCTCGGCGAAGCCGACGTGCGCCAGCTGCAGGGTCGGCACCAGGTCGCCGACGGCGGAGATGGTGGGGACGTTGGTCCGCATGTACTCGTCGACGAGGACGTAGCCGCGGTCCGTGGCGACTCCGGCCTCCTCGTAGCCGAGGTTCTGCGAGACCGGGCCGCGGCCGACGGCGACGAGCAGCAGCTCGGCCTCGATCTGCTTGCCGTTCTCCAGCGAGGCCCGGACACCCGTCTCGGTGTACTCGACGCCGGCGAAGCGGGCGCCCAGCTCGAACTTGATGCCGCGCTTGCGGAAGGCGCGCTCCAGCAGCTTGGAGGAGTTCTCGTCCTCCAGCGGAGCCAGGTGCGGCAGCGCCTCGATGATGGTGACCTCGGCCCCGAAGGACTTCCAGACCGACGCGAACTCGACGCCGATGACGCCGCCGCCGAGCACTATCACCGACTGCGGCACGCGGTCCAGGGTGAGCGCGTGGTCCGAGGAGATGATCCGGTTGCCGTCGATGGCCAGGCCCGGCAGCGACTTCGGCACGGAGCCGGTCGCCAGGACGATGTGGCGGCCGGTGTAGCGCTCGCCGTTCACGTCCACCGAGGTGGGGGAGGAGAGGCGGCCCTCACCGGTCACGTAGGTGATCTTGCGGCTGGCCACCAGGCCCTGCAGGCCCTTGTAGAGGCCGCTGACGACGCCGTCCTTGTAGGCGTGGACGCCGTTGATGTCGATGCCCTCGAAGCTGGCCTTCACGCCGAAGCCCGCGCTCTCGCGGGTCTGGTCGGCGACCTCACCGGCGTGCAGCAGCGCCTTGGTGGGGATACATCCCTGGTGGAGGCAGGTGCCACCGAGCTTGTTCTTCTCGATCAGGGCGACCTGGAGTCCAAGCTGGGCCGCCCGCAGCGCCGCGGCGTATCCACCGCTTCCGCCTCCGAGAATGACTACGTCGAAAACGGTGCTGGCGTCGTTCGCCACGTCACGTCCTCCATGCAAAGGGTGCGGATCGTCCCGGTCGGTCGCCGGCCGGGGAGCGGTACTCCCTTGTGGGGAGACCAGTCGTGCCGGAAATACATCTTCGCACTTGTTTCCTGTGCTCGATGTCCGGGGTTGCCCTGTGGACGCGGCGCGTACGTGGTTGCGCTCATGGCGAACGCCGGAGCGTCCAGTTCTGTCGACGCTGAGTCAACGTAACTGGACGCTCCGGCGTCACGGTGTGCTGAGGGTCACGCGACCTACAGGTCGCCCTCGGCGGCCTGCTCGGCGAGCTGGACCAGGGTGCGCACCGCGGAGCCGGTACCGCCCTTGGGGGTGTAGCCGTACGGGGCGCCCTCGTGGAAGGCGGGGCCCGCGATGTCGAGGTGCGCCCAGGCGGTGCCCTCGCTGACGAACTCCTGCAGGAACAGGCCGGCCACCAGGCCGCCGCCCATCCGCTCGCCCATGTTGGCGATGTCGGCGGTCGGCGAGTCCATGCCCTTGCGCAGCTCGGCCGGCAGCGGCATCGGCCAGGACTGCTCGCCCGCGGCGGTCGCCGCGGCGAACACCTTGTCGCGGAAGCCGTCCTGATTGGCCATGATGCCGAAGGTGCGGCCGCCCAGCGCCATCACCATGGCGCCGGTCAGGGTCGCCACGTCCACGATCGCGTCCGGCTTCTCCTCGCCCGCGCGGACGATCGCGTCGGCGAGGACCAGCCGGCCCTCGGCGTCGGTGTTGAGGACCTCGACGGTCTTGCCGCCGTACATCTTCAGCACGTCGCCCGGACGGGTCGCCGAGCCCGAGGGCATGTTCTCGGCGAGCGCCAGCCAGCCGGTGACATTGACCTGCAGGCCCAGACGGGCGGCCGAGACCACCGCGGCGAACACGGCGGCGGCGCCGGACATGTCGCACTTCATGGTCTCGTTGTGGCCGGCAGGCTTGAGCGAGATGCCGCCGGAGTCGTAGGTGATGCCCTTGCCGACAAAGGCGAGGGTCTGCTTGGCCTTGGGGTGCGTGTAGGCGACCTTGACCAGGCGCGGCGGACGGGCCGAGCCGACGCCGACGCCGAGGATGCCGCCGAAGCCGCCCTTGGCGAGCGCCTTCTCGTCCAGAACCTCGACCTTGAGGCCGTGCTCCTTGCCGGCGGCGGTGACGATGTCGGCGAAGGACTTGGGGAACAGGTCGTTGGGAGGGGTGTTGATGAGGTCGCGGGTGCGGTTCATCTCCTCGGCGAGCACGGTGGCGCGCTCGACCGCGGCCTTGGCCGCCTTGTCCGCGCGCTTGCCGCCGACCAGGGCGATCTCGCCGAGCGGGGCCTTGCCGGCGGCCTTGGCCGCGTCGCCGCGGAAGGCGGTGAAGGCGTAGGCGCCGAGGAGCGCTCCCAGGGCGACGGCCTCGACCGAGGCGGCGTCGCCGACGGGCAGCGCGAAGGCGGCCTTCTTGGAGCCGTGCAGAGTACGGGCGGCGGTGCCCGCGGCGCGGCGCAGCGCCTCGGCGTCGAAACCGCCGTCCTCGGCGGTCTCGCCCAGGCCCACGACCAGGACCAGCGAGGCCTTGACGCCGGCGGGGGCGGGGAGCTTCACGGCCTCACCCTCGGCGCCGGTGGCGCCCAGGGTGCCGAGAACGTCGGCCAGCTTGCCGTCGAACGCCTCGTCGACCGTCTCGGCGCCCGGGGCCAGCACGAGGCCCTTGGGACCCTTGGCCACGGCCACGACGACGGCGTCCGCGCGCAGCGCGTTGGCCGCGGAGGTGCTCAGAGACACTGAAGTCACGTAATGCGTCCTGTTCTGTATGCGGTCCTCGGCACACGGTCCATGGCACGCGGTCCATGGTCCGGGACTACTGAGGAGGGCGAGGGTGAGGGGTTGCTGGTTGTCCAGACCGCAAGCGGCCTGTCCAGCATGGTAGTCCGCATGGTGGAATGTTGTGCCCATCATGCCGAGGTCAGTCACCCCGGCTTGTGGTGACAGCATCTCAGACTGCCCCTCCGGTGCTGCGTCAGGCTGCGGCGAAGAGGCTCCAGACCACCAGCGCGGCTGTGGCCGCCGTCTCCACCATGGCACCCAGGACGTCACCGGTGATGCCGCCGAAGCGGCGGACGCAGTGCGCCAACAGCAGTGCGGCACAGGCGAGTCCGCAGGCCAGGGCGAGCAGCGCGCCCACCGCGAGCCGCAGCCCGGCCGCGTCGGCGCCGCCCGCCGCCCAGCCGCCGACGCCCAGCGCGGTCATCACGGCCGCCCCGGCGAGCAGGGCGAATGCCGGTGTCACCGTTCCGGCGACGGTCGCGCCCAGGCCGTCGGGGCGTGCCGAAGGGGTGCCCTCCAGGCAGCCCCTGAGCAGGGCCGCCCGCCCGGTGGTGGAGGCCAGCACCACGCCGAACGCCCCCAGTCGGCCCGAGACGGTGAACGCCTGGGCGAGTGCGGCCACTTGGGTGAACAGCACCAGCACCAGCACCAGCACGCCGAAGGGGCCGATGTCCGACGCTTTCATGATCGCCAGGGCGGCGGCGGCCGGCTTGTTGCTGCCGAGGCCGTCGGCGACGTCGGCGAGGCCGTCCAGGTGCAGGCCCCGGGTGAGCGCGGCCAGGGCGGCCACGCAGGCGACGGCGGCGAGCAGCGGACCGCCGTGCAGCCGCTGCAGCCCGCCGCCGAGCAGCGCGGCCAGCCCTCCCAGCACCACGCCGACCAGCGGCGCGCACAGCATGGCCCGCCCCGCCGTCGGCCGGTCCCAGCGGTGCACCCGCACCGGCAGCACCGAGAGGGTGCCGAAGGCGAAGCGCAGGCCGGCCGTCACACCGCGGCCTCGTCCTGGTCCGTTGCCTCGTCCTGGTCCGTGGGCTCGGCGGGTTCCACCGGCGCGAGCGGGAGTTCCGCCAGCAGCACCGAGGCGGCCTGCAGCACCGGCAGCGCCATCAGCGCGCCGAGGCCCTCGCCGAGCGCGACCCGCTGCTCCAGCAGCGGCTCCACGCTCATCCGCTCATAGGCTTTGGCCTGGGCCGGCTCCCCGGTGGCCTGCCCGGCCCGCCACCACTCGGGCGCGCGGAACGCGATCCGCTGCGCCACCAGCGCACAGGCCGCCGACACCACGCCGTCCAGCACCACCGGGGTCCGCCGCAGCGCCGACTGCAGCAGGAAGCCGGTCATCGCGGCGAAGTCCGCGCCGCCGGTCGCCGTCAGCAGGTCGAGCTGGTCGCCGAGGACCGGACGGGCCCGGCGCAGCGAGTCGCGGACCGCCGCGCACTTCACCATCCACACCCGGTCGTCGATGCCGGACCCGCGCCCGGTGACGGCGGCGGCGTCGGTCCCGCACAGCGCGCCGACCAGGACCGCGGCCACCGTGGTGGAGCCGACGCCGATGTCGCCCAGCAGCACCAGGTCGGTGCCCTCGTCGGCCTCCTCGTCGGCGACGGCCATCCCGGCCCGGAACGCGGCCTCGGTCTGCTCCCGGGTCAGTGCGTTCTCGATGTCGATCCGGCCCGAGCCCCGGCGGACCCGGTGCCGGACCACCTCGGCGGGGAACTCCTCCGGGTGGGCGTCGACGGCCATGTCCACCACCCGCACCCGGGCTCCGAACTGCTCGGCGAGCAGGCTGACCGGCGCGGTGCCGTCCAGCACCGCGCGCAACCGGCGGGCGGTGCTGCCGGCGGGCAGGGCGGACACGCCCAGCGCGGCCACTCCGTGGTCGGCGGCGAACAGCACCGCCTTGGCCCGGCGCACCGGGGCCGGCGGGCACGCGGCCTGTACGGCGGCCAGCCAGCCGCCCAGCTCCTGCAGGGTGCCCAGCGAGCCGCGGGGCAGGCCGAGCGCGCGGTAGCGCTCCTCGGCCGCCTGCCGGTACTCGTCGTCGGGGCGCGCCACCAGCGCGGAGAACTCGTCGAGGTCGAAGGTACTCACCGGCGGAACGTTACCGTTCCGACGGCTCAGGACGCAGGGTCCAGTCGTAGCGCCCGACCGGCGACGACCAGCAGGACCTCGTCGGAGGCGGCGGCGACGGCGGCGTTCAGCCGTCCCAGCTCGTCCCGGAACCGCCGCCCGGACGCGGTGGCGGGGACGACCCCGCTGCCGACCTCGTTGCTGACCGCGACCACCCGGCGCGGTGAGCAGCGCCAGGCCGCGACCAGTCCGGCGGTACGGGACCGCAGTTCGGCCTCGCCGCCGGCCGCCCAGGCCGCGTCGTTCCAGGCGTCGCAGTCGTCCATGGCGGCGGTGAGCCACAGCGACAGGCAGTCCACCAGCAGCGGAGCGGGATGACGCGCCGTCAGCAGCGGTTCCAGGTCGCAGGTCTCGGCGGTACTCCAGGAGGCGGGGCGCCGCTCCTGGTGCAGCGCCACCCGCTGCGCCCACTCCGCGTCCCCGTCCCGCAGGCCTCCGGTGGCGACGTAGAGCACGTCCTGACGGTCGCTCAGCATCCGCTCGGCCGTGACCGACTTGCCGGAGCGCGCGCCGCCGAGGACCAGGGTGCGCTGCGGGGCGGGAGCGGCGGGGCCGAACTCGATCCCGACCCGGCGGTGACCGTCCTGCTTACGTTCCGCGTAGATCCGCACAAACCCGCCCCTTGCTCTGGACTTCAGGTGTGACCAGCGTAAACACCGGATTTGGAGTTGTGTCGACCGGCTGCGATGTTGGTATTTCGGACCCACCCCTCGGAAGGGGATCAGCATGAATGTCCGCAGGATCGCTTCGCCGTCCCAGGACCGCGCCGACGCGGTGTCCGGGGTGCCGACCGTGATCGACCTCTACACCGGCAGCCTCCCGACGGAGCGGGCACTGGTCGCGCCGACCTCGGCGCCGCTGCACGGGCGGGCCGTCATCGGTGACGACGGGACCGCCGTCTACACCTCCGTCCCCGGCTTCGCCGGCCGCGACTCCTTCGGCTACCGCTTCACCGATGAACGCGGCCACAGCTCCCGGGTCACCGTCGCGGTCCAGGTGGCCCCGGATGGCGATCCTGAAGTCGCTGAGCCCGAAGCCGGAGATCCGGCACTGGCTTACGCGGCCTGACGGACTGGGTAACCTGCGCAGGAACGAGAAGTCCCGGCGGAAGGAGCCCCAGCATGGTGTGGACGTGGCGTTTTGAGAAGGCCGACGGCTCGGTGACGGCCTCGGCCAACGGCACGGAGGAGTTCCCCACCCAGGGCGATGCCGAGTCGTGGATCGGGGAGAGCTACAAGGACCTGCTCGGCGAGGGGATCGACCAGGCGGTGCTGCTGGAGGACGGCGAGAAGATCTACGGGCCGATGAGCCTGCACCCGTCCTGAGCGGGCCGCCCGCTTCGGCACCGCGTCCGCCCGGCTGCTCGGGGCCAGGCGGACACGGTGACGTCACAGGCGGCGTCAGAGGCGGTGTCGGTCAGGGACGGGACTTGGGCGAGTTCGCCGCGGTCCGCGCCGGGTCGAACTCGGCGACCGGGGCCAGCACGGCGTCCATCCGCTTCAGCAGTTCGGCGTCCAGCTTCACCCCGGCGGCCCTGACGTTCTCGGTGACCTGCTCCGGACGGGAGGCCCCGATGATCGCCGCGGACACATTCGGGTTCTGCAGCACCCAGGCGACCGACAGCTGGGCCAGCGAGAGCCCGGCCTCCTCCGCCAGCGGGCGGAGCTGCTGCACCCGCTCCAGCACGTCGTCCCTGAGGTAGCGGGTGACGAAGTTGGAGCCGTTGGCGTCGGTGGCGCGCGAGCCCTCGGGAACCGGCCGCCCGGGCAGGTACTTGCCCGTCAGCACGCCCTGGGCGATGGGCGAGAAGACGATCTGACCCAGGCCCAGCTCGGTGCAGGCGGGGACGACCTCGGCCTCGATGACCCGCCACAGCGCGGAGTACTGCGGCTGGTTGGAGACCAGCGGGATCCGCAGCTCCTGGGCCAGCGCGTGCGCCGCGCGGATCTGCTCGGCGGTCCACTCGGACACGCCGATGTAGTGGGCCTTGCCCGAGCGCACCACGTCGGCGAAGGCCGTCATGGTCTCCTCCAGCGGGGTGCTGGTGTCGTAGCGGTGGGTCTGGTAGAGGTCGACGTAGTCGGTCTGCAGGCGGCGGAGCGAGCCGTTGATCGACTCCATGATGTGCTTGCGGCCCAGGCCGCGGTCGTTGCGGCCGGGACCGGTCGGCCAGTAGACCTTGGTGAGGATCTCCAGGCCCTCGCGCCGCTCGCCCTTCAGCGCCCGGCCGAGGACGGCCTCGGCCCGGGTCTCGGCGTAGACGTCGGCGGTGTCGAAGGTGGTGATCCCGGTGTCCAGGGCGGCCCGGACGCAGGCGACGGCCGCGTCCTCCTCCACCTGGGAGCCGTGGGTGAGCCAGTTGCCGTAGGCGATCTCACTGATGATCAGGCCGCTGCGGCCGAGATGACGAAACTCCATGCGGCTGACCCTACCCCCGGTGATCAACCGGGTCGGGTACCCACCAGATGGAGCAACGCCGCCACGGAGCGGTAGGGGTCGGTGCGCCCGGCCCGCTCCTCGGCGTCCAGCAGCTGGGCCAGCTGCCGCCCGTCGACCGGCGGGCCGACATGGTCGGGCGTCTGGTCGGTGAACACCCGCACGCCGTACCAGCGGCGCAGCGGGACCACGATCTCGGACAGGGTCCGGGTCAGCGGCTCCAGCCGGTCGGCGCGGGTGGCCAGGCCGAGGCGGTTGGTGTACCTGTCGGTGCCGAAGGCCTCGATCGCCCCGCCCCAGTCCCCGGCGCAGCCGGGCCGCATGGCCAGCGCGTCACCGTTGCGGACCACCACGGACAGCATGCCGCCCGGAGCGAGCACCCGGGCCAGCGAGGCCAGCATCGGCTCCGCCTCGGGCATGTACATCAGCACCCCGTGGCAGAGCACCACGTCGAAGGTGCCGGGGCCGAACCAGCGACCGCAGTCGCCGCCCTCGCCGGTCAGCAGGCTGATCCGCTGCTGCACCTGGTGCGGCTCGGCGCCGATGGCGTTCTGGGCGGCCCCCAGCGTCACCGCGTCCGGGTCGAGCCCGGTGACCAGGTGGCCGGCCCGGGCGAGGCGCACCACCTGGGTGGCCTGGCCGCAGCCGACGTCCAGCACCCGCAGCGGCCGTGCCTCGGCGGCGCCGTTGCCGAAGAAGTGCTCGGTGATCTGCTCGGCCAGCTGCCTGGCGACCAGTTCCTGGCGCACGATGTTCCGCAGCCCGGCCAGCCCGGCCAGCCAGGACTCGGCGCCACCGTCAAAGCCGGCCTGCCGCTGCTCGGGCATGCGGCCCCGGTGGGCATAGGCCTCGATCAGGGCTTCTGCCCTCGCTTGACCTGGGGCTTGGGCAGCCGCAGCCGGCGCATCTGCAGGGTGCGCATCAGCGCGTACGGCACCGCGCCCTTGGTGTTCTTCTCCGGGAAGCGCGTGGCGAGCTGCTTGCGCAGACCGAACGAGAGGATGAAGGAGTGCACCACGATCAGCCCGATGATGAGCACCCAGAGCACCAGCGAGATCGCGGTCAGCGCGGGGCTGCGCATCACACTGAGCAGCAGGATGATCACGGCGAACGGCAGGAACCACTCCGCCGCCGTCATCCGGGAGTCCACGTAGTCGCGGGCGAAGCGCCGCACCGGGCCCTTGTCGCGGGGCGGCAGCGCCGACTCGTCGCCGTTCAGCAGCGCGGCGCGCTGCCGCTCGCGGGCGGAGCGGTCGCGGCTGCGGGCGTCCTTGGCGGCCTCCTTGCGGTCCTTGGGCACATAGGCGCGGCCGCGGCGGTTGGCCTCGGCCTCACTGCGCTTGGGCGTGGGGCGGCCCTTGGGCGCTTGCGCGTCGGGGCGGTCGGCGGCGTCAGACTTCTCGAGCGTGACGGCGTCGGCGGGGGCATCCTGGGAGCTTCGTCGGAACACAGGGTAAGAGTACGTGGTCAGCCGGTGTAATCCCTAGCCCTGCTGGGCAGTCCGCTGCCGCGACGGCCCCCGTGCCGCCTCCGGGACCCTGCTCCTGCCTGCGGTCGAGGCGACACCTGGCGGTATCCCTCGCACGGATGACGCCGCTTCGGTGTTGCTGTAGCACTCTTGTTGCAGGCCGGTGCGCTGCGGTGAACGCCCCGCGCCCCGTAGTCTTGGGTACGAGAACCGGCAGGCCGGAGAAGGGGGCGCGCGAGGCCCATGAGCGACGGAATTATGAGGCGGATGTCGATGATCTTCCGCGCCAAGGCCAACAAGGCCTTGGACCGTGCGGAGGACCCACGGGAGACACTCGACTACTCGTACCAGAAGCAGCTCGAACTGCTGCAGAAGGTGCGTCGTGGGGTGGCGGATGTGGCGACGTCCCGCAAGCGCCTGGAGCTCCAGCTCCAGCAGCTCCAGAAGCAGTCCTCCACGCTGGAGGAGCAGGGCCGCAAGGCGCTCTCCCTCGGTCGCGAGGACCTGGCCCGTGAGGCGCTCACCCGCCGTTCCGGGATCCAGCAGCAGGTCGCCGACCTGGAGACGCAGTACCAGGCCCTGCAGGGCGAGGAGGAGAAGCTCACGCTCGCCTCCCAGCGGCTGCAGTCCAAGGTCGACGCCTTCAGGACCAAGAAGGAGACCATCAAGGCCACCTACACGGCCGCGCAGGCGCAGACCCGTATCGCCGAGTCCTTCTCCGGTATCTCGGAGGAGATGGGCGACGTCGGCCTGGCGATCCAGCGGGCCGAGGACAAGACGGCGCAGATGCAGGCGCGGGCCGGAGCGATCGACGAGCTGCTCGCCTCGGGCGCGCTCGACGACCCGACCGGGATGCGCAAGGACGACATCACGGCCGAGCTGGAGCGGATGTCCAGCGGTTCGGATGTCGAGCTGGAGCTCGCCAGGATGAAGGCCGAGCTGTCCGGCGGCAGTGCCGAGCCGACCCCCGCCATCGAGCAGGGGCAGAAGCCGGCCACGCCTCAGGACCAGCCGCGCTTCGACAAGTAAGGGAGAGTCTCATGATCGTCAGGATCATGGGGGAGGGCCAGTTCGAGGTCCCGGACAGCCTGGTGGACCGGCTCAACGAGCTGGACAACGCCGTGCTCGCCGCTCTCGACACGGTCGACCGGGCCGACTTCAAGGTCAGCCTGGCCGCCCTGCTCGCCGCCGTCCGCGCCGCCGGCACGCCGGTCGCGGACGACGTCCTGGTCCCCTCGGACGCCACCCTGCCGTTCGAGGACGCCACCGTCGAAGAGGTCAAGGCACTGCTGCACGACGACGGGCTCATCCCCGGGTAACAGGCACATAGCAGGAGGGGCACCCCGGTCGGGGTGCCCCTCCTGCGTTGTGATGTGGGGTTACGGCAGGGCCAGCATCTGGTCCAGTGCCGCCTTGGCGTGCTTCTCGGTCTCCGGGTCGACCGTGATCACATTGGGGACCCGGCCCTCGACCAGCGACTCCAGGGTCCAGACCAGGTGCGGCAGGTCGATCCGGTTCATCGTCGAGCAGAAGCAGACGGTGCGGTCCAGGAACACCACCTCCTTGTCCGGGTGCGCCTTGGCCAGCCGGCGGACCAGGTTCAGTTCGGTGCCGACGGCCCACTTGCTGCCGGGCTCGGCGGCGTCCAGGGCCCTGATGATGTACTCGGTCGAGCCCACCAGGTCGGCGGCCTCGACGACCTCGTGCTTGCACTCGGGGTGCACCAGCACGGTGACCCCGGGGACGCGCTCGCGGACCTCGTTCACCGAGTCCAGCGAGAAGCGGCCGTGGACCGAGCAGTGGCCGCGCCAGAGGATCATCTTCGCCGCCCGCAGCTGCTCGGGGGTGAGCCCGCCGCCCGGCTTGTGCGGGTTGTAGACGACGCAGTCGTCGGGGCTGAAGCCCAGCTCGCGCACGGCGGTGTTGCGGCCCAGGTGCTGGTCCGGCAGGAACAGCACCTTCTCTCCCTGCTCGAAGGCCCACTCCAGGGCCCGCTTGGCGTTGGACGAGGTGCAGATGGTGCCGCCGTTCCGACCGGTGAAGGCCTTGATGTCGGCGGAGGAGTTCATGTAGGCGACCGGGACGACGGTGTCGGCGATGCCCGCGTCGGTGAGCACGTCCCAGCACTCGGCGACCTGCTCGGCGGTGGCCATGTCGGCCATGGAGCAGCCGGCCGCCAGGTCCGGGAGGATGACCTGCTGGGCGGCGCTGGTGAGGATGTCGGCGCTCTCGGCCATGAAGTGCACGCCGCAGAAGACGATGTACTCGGCCTCGGGCTTGTTCGCGGCGTCGCGGGCCAGCTTGAAGGAGTCGCCGGTGACGTCGGCGAACTCGATGACCTCGTCGCGCTGGTAGTGGTGGCCGAGGATGAACACCCGGTCGCCGAGGGCGGCCTTGGCGGCCCGGGCGCGGGCGACCAGGTCGGGGTCGGAGGCGGCGGGGAGGTCGCCGGGGCAGTCGACGCCGCGCTCGCTGGCGGTGTCGGCCTCGCGGCCGAGCAGCAGCAGGGCCAGCGGGGTGGGCGCGGGCTCTTGGTACGTACTACCGGTGGTGGTCACGGGCGGACTGCCCTCCTGTGGGGGAGGGGCAGCGGTCGCCCCACCCTTTTCGTCTTTCTGACGTTATCTATCATAACGCGCTTGCGCCACGGTGACGACGGGCGCTGTGGGAGTGTGACGTACACCGCTCTGTGCGAGGGTCGCAGGTGGGGGCCATCGGAGAGCCAGGGGAAGGGTATGCGTAGGTGAGCGTCAGGTCGACCGGCGTCGGTGCGGGAGTGCAGCGGATGGTGCGCAGGGAGCGCACCGAGGAGCACCGGGCGTCCACCCCGCTGGAGTGCTTCTTCGACCTCTGCTTCGTGGTCGCGGTGGCCCAGGCGGGCTCACAGCTGGCCCATGCCGTCGCGGCGGGACACGGCTGGAACGCGCTGCCGCACTACCTGCTGGTGTTCTTCGGGATCTGGTGGGCCTGGATGAACTTCACCTGGTTCGCCTCGGCCTACGACAACGACGACGTCGCCTACCGGGTGGCGACCTTCGTCCAGATCACCGGCGCGCTGGTGTTCGCGGCCGGGGTGCCCCGGATGTTCGAGAGCCGGATCGCGGTCGCCGTACTCGGCTTCGTGGTGATGCGGACGGTGATGATCACCCAGTGGCTGCGGGTGGCCTCGGCGTCGAGCGGCCCCGAACGGTCGATGGCGCTGCGCTACGCCGGCGGTGTCGCGCTCTGCCAGAGCCTCTGGGTGGTGGCGGTCTTCCTGCCGCACCGGGTGCAGGTCTGGGCGGTGCTCCCGGTCGTCGTGCTGGAGATGCTGGTCCCGCTGTTCGCCGAGCGGCGGTACCCGACCACCTGGCACCCGGAGCACATCTCCGAGCGCTACGGCCTGTTCACCCTGATCGTGCTGGGCGAGACGGTCTCGGCGGCCACCGTCGCGGTGCAGTCCGGGGTGAACGGGCACGACGACCTCGGGAAGGTGCTGCCGATCGCCGCCGGCGGCCTGCTGATCTGCTTCTCGGCCTGGTGGATCTACTTCGCCCGGCCGATCCACGGCTATCTCCGGTCCAACCGGCAGGCGTTCGTCTGGGGCTACGGCCACTACGTCGTGTTCCTCAGCGCGGCCGGGATCGGGGCCGGTCTCGAAGTGGCGGTCGAGCACGCCGTCGGCGCGTCGCACCTCTCGGCGACCGGGGCCGCCGCGGTGGTGACCGGGCCGACCGCGCTCTTCCTGTTCACCGTGTGGGTGATCCACTCCCGGCACAGCAAGCACGGCGCGGCCCAGATGCTGCTGCTGCCGGTCGGGGCGCTGGCGGTGCTGGCGGCCACCTTCCTCGGCGGCGCCGCGGCGGTGCTGGCGGCCGGGGTGGTCTGCGCGGCCACGACTGCGGCCGGCGTCCTGCTCCACCTGCGGGAAGCCGGGGCCGGGCAGGCGGGTTGAGTCCGGCCGCTGGTGTGCTAATCCTGTACGCGTGCCCGCACCGCTGAACACCGCCGCCGCCCGCCTGGACGAGACCGACCGCAAGGTCCTGGAAGTGCTGAGCCGGGACGGGCGCGCCAGCTACGCGGAGATCGGGCTGCTGGTCAACCTGTCCGCGACGGCCGTCAAGCGGCGGGTGGACCGGCTCCGGGAGCGCGGGGTGGTCCGCGGCTTCACCGTGGTGCTGGACCCGAGCTCGCTGGAATGGCGCACCGAGGCCTTCGTCGAGGTCTACTGCCGGGAGCGGACCTCCCCGGAGGAGATCCTGGCCTCATTGCGGCAGTTCCCCGAGGTGGTCGCCGCCTGGACGGTCACCGGGGACGCCGATGCGCTGGTGCACCTCCGCGCGGCGGACACGGGGCACCTGGAGGCGGTGATCGAGCGGATCCGCCGGGAGCGCGGGGTGCAGCGGAGCCGCAGCCAGGTGGTGCTCAGCCGGCTGATCGGCTGACCCGCCGTAGGTGGCTTGTCGCGCACGCAGTTAATTCAACACAGCCCCGTGCCCCTAATGGGGCTGCAACTGACCGCTGAGGGTAAGTTGCACCCCCCAGGGGCGCGGGGAACTGCGCGACAAGCCAGGCAGGTGCCGCGGGCTTCCTGCGCGGTGGGGCGCGGACGCGCAGGAATGCTGCGTGGGGCGGTGGGTTCCGACATGCCGGGTGGGACTGCCGCTGCCTAGGGTTGGTCACGACCTGAGCCCGCCCTGAGAGGACCCTCCCGTGACGCAGCGCATGCACCGGTACGACGCCAGGACGGTCGACCTGGTCTTCGACTACATGCGGGAGCGGCTGCAGTACGACCCGGTGCCGCTGGACCACCCGGGTGACGGCGAGCGGCTCGGTACGGTGCTGGACGGGCTGCTGAGCCCTGGCGGAAACGATCCTGCGGATGTGCTGAAGCTCTACGACCACGAGCTGTCGCGCGCCGTGATCTCAGCTGACAGTCCCCGTTATCTGTCATTCATTCCCTGTGCGCCCACCAAGGCCGCGCTGCTGTTCGACATGGTGGTCTCCTGCGCCTCGCTGCAGGGCATCTCCTGGCTGGAGGCCGCGGGCGCGATCGCCGCCGAGAACCAGGTGCTGCGGCTGATCTCCGACCGGGCCGGGCTGCCCGCGTCGGCCGGCGGCTGCTTCGTCTCCGGCGGTTCGGCCGGGAATCTGTCGGCCCTGGTGGTGGCCCGGGACACGGCCAGGCGCCGGCTCGGGGTCGGCGTAGGCGCCCGGCTGCGGGTCGCCGTCAGTGACCAGACCCACTCCTCGGTCACCAACACGCTCAACATCATCGGCGTGGAGAAGCTGGTGGTGCCGACCGCCGACCACCGCCTCACCGGTGCCGCGCTGCGCGCGGCCCTCGCCGCCGACGACGACCCGGCGTCGGTCATCGCCGTGGTCGGCACGGCCGGCACCACCAACGCCGGAATCGTCGACGACCTGGCCGGACTCGCCGAGGTGGCCCGCGCGTACGACCTCTGGTTCCACGTCGACGGCGCCTATGGCGGGGCCGGCCTCTTCGCCCCGTCGGTCCGGGCCAAGTACGACGGCATCGAGCACGCCGACTCCTTCGTGGTGGACCCGCACAAGTGGCTGTTCGCGCCGTTCGACTGCGCGGCGCTGATCTACCGCGACCCGCGCCCGGCCAAGGCCGTGCACACCCAGGACGCCTCCTACCTGGACGTGCTGCACACCGGCGACCACGAGCAGGAGTGGAACCCCACCGACTACGCCTACCACCTCACCCGCAGGGCCCGCGGCCTGCCGCTGTGGTTCTCGCTCGCGGTGCACGGCACCGACGCCTACAGCGAGGCGATCGAGACCGGCATCGCGCTGGCCAGGGACACCGCCGCGCTGATCCGCGCCGAGTACCCGCACCTGGAGGTCGTCCGCGAGCCCGAGCTCTCCTGCCTGGTCTACCGGCGCCGGGGCTGGCAGGCCGCCGACTACTACGCCTGGTCCGAGCGGCTGCTCGCGGACCAGGTGGGCTTCGTCACACCGACCGGCTGGGAGGGCGAGGTGGTCTCCCGGTTCGCCTTCCTGCACCCCGGCACCACCATGGCGATGGTCAGGGAGATGCTGGACACCATGGGCTGACCGGCTCCCGGTGACGGGCGGTCGCGTCAGAGGTAGGCGCCCGACGGCAGGTACGGGGCCGGCGGGCGCATTCCCCGCAGGGCGAGATAGCCGCGGTTGTGCAGGGTGAGGCCGCCGGCCAGGCCGACGGCCACGGCCCAGTCCTGCTCGGCGGTGGCGTTGGCGATCCGCGCCTCGGTCCCGGCCGGGATCCGGGCCAGCGCCTCGATCAGCAGCCGCGAGGCGAGGCGGCGCGAGGTCGCCGCGAGCAGCACGATCCGCCCCTCCCTGCGGTAGCAGTAGCCGCTGCCGCTGAGGGTGTCGACGACCAGCAGTTCGTCGCTGGTGCGCAGCAGCACCGGGTGGTCCGGGCCGTGCGCCCCGCCCCTGGTGCGGCGGTCCACCGAGTCCAGCAGCGCCAGGTGCGAGGCGTCGCCCAGGTGCACCGGGATGCCGCCGGGGTCGGGCAGCGCGGTCCGGTCGACCTGGCCGGTCAGCTCCATCGTCGGGTGCAATTTGAACCCCGCCGCCTGGTAGCGGCGGGCGGCCCGTGGATCGCGGGAGACGGCGATGACGCCGCGCAGGCACCCCCGGCCGTAGGCGACGGCATGGTCCAGCAGCAGCCGTCCCACCCCCTTGCCCTGCGCCTCCGGGACCACGCAGAACAGCGACAGCCCCCACAGGCCCTCGCGGCGCAGGGCCAGCGCGGTGCCGATCGGCCTGCCGTCCTCCTCGGCGAGCCAGCAGCCGCCGGGATCGGTGACGGCGAGATGCCGGGCGCGGATGTCGTCGAGCGCGATACGCGCCGGTGTCGGCTCTCTCGGCTCCTCGCCGAGGCTGCGTTGCAGGCCGGCGAAGGCCGCGGTGGTCACCGCACGGACGGCTGCGGCGTCGGAGGCGCTGTCACGGACCGGGCGCAGGAGCATGCCCCCAGTCTCTCCCCGGATCGGCGCTGGAGGGGACGGTTCCGGCCGGGTCCGCCGCGCGGTGTGCGAGCATGGAGGTGCCCCTACCACTTGGGGTACCACTTGGGCGCATTCCCCGGAATACTTCGGGGGCGCCGCCGGTTTGCCGCTGGTAGCAGCAGTACGTCGTCAAAACCCGGGAGTATGCAGATGACCGTCCAGGACGAGACCAACGTCGAGAGCGGGATCCTCCTCAGCGATGCCGCCGCGGCCAAGGTCAAGAGCCTGCTGGAGCAGGAGGGCCGCGAGGACCTCGCGCTGCGCGTCGCCGTGCAGCCCGGTGGTTGCTCTGGCCTGCGCTACCAGCTGTTCTTCGACGAGCGCTCGCTCGACGGCGATGTCGTGAAGGACTTCGGCGGCGTGAGCGTCGTCACCGACCGGATGAGCGCTCCGTACCTCGGCGGCGCCTCCATCGACTTCGTCGACACCATCGAGAAGCAGGGCTTCACGATCGACAACCCCAACGCCACCGGCTCCTGCGCCTGCGGTGACTCCTTCAGCTAGTCGCTTCGCGCACGGGCACAGCAGCGCCGCCCCCACCCGTTCGGGTGGGGGCGGCGCTGCTGTGTGAGCTGAATCAGTTCGGCTTGGTCGGGCCGTGGGTGACGACGCGGTCACTGGGCATCGGGTCGGTGACCGGCAGGGTCTTCCCGGTGGTGGTGTCCACCACACCGCGGCCGTCCAGCGGCGAGGCCAGGGTGGTGCTGACCGTCTGCGGGGTCATCACGGCCGCGCACATCTGCCCCGGCTTGGGGCCCTGGGTGACCACCACGGTCACCCTGACCACTCCGGACACCGACTCGTCCGCGTGCAGGCCGTACTTCTCGCAGATACCGCCGTAGAAGTGCACGCTGAGGGTGGTGCCGGAGGTGGAGTAGCCGGTGGCCGTCACGGCCCTCGCACCTGTCGACGTGGAACCGGAGCTCGACGGGGCGGGGATGTTCGGCCCGCCGGGCTGGATGCTGGTCCCGCTGCTCGCTGACGGCACCGTGACGACCACGGAGGCCGAGGTCGAGGGCGCCGCCGAGCTGCCGGCGTTCACCGCGGAGCCCGAAGCGCAGGCCGTGGCGCTGCCGAGAGCGACGGCCCCGAGCACCGCGAGTGCCGCCGCCGTCCGCGCGGTCGTCCGGGTAGTCGTCCTGTGAGTCACTGCTGCCTCCCGTGCTGTCCCGTATAGCTGAACGAGGATGGGACGGGGAAGGTGCGGAACAGGTTCCGCCGGATCAGTCGCCGAAGTCGGAGAGGTCCCGGACCAGGGCGGCGGAACGCGCGCTGACCTTGAAGCCGGGGTGCACGGGCTGGTCGGCGGCGGCCTTGTCGGTGGTGGCCACCAGCGGCCAGAACAGACCCATCCGGCGGGAGGTGTGCACCAGACCCGCGAGGGTGTCGGCGTCGGCGTCACCGCGGAGGTGGGCGGGGACCTGGATCGGGTTGTTCCTGGGCAGCATGGCGCGCTCCGAGGTCGGCTCCGGCGGCGAGGGTCCCGCCGCCTACCTCCGACCCTAGATCGGGAACAGAGCGCATTCCAGACCTACCAGAGGGTAACCGGCCAGTACCGGTGAGGTGACGCAGGGTGCGGCCGGTACGGTGTTCGGGGGCAGACAACTGTCGGCGCCCTGTGTGCAGTCCCGTTCAGTCCCGCTTCGAGGAGCCTTTCCGTGCGCATCGCTGTCACCGGATCGATCGCCACCGACCACCTGATGACCTTCCCCGGACGCTTCGCGGAGCAGTTCATGGCGGAGCAGTTGCACACCGTGTCGCTCTCCTTCCTGGTCGACACCCTGGACGTGCGCCGGGGCGGGGTCGGCCCCAACATCTGCTTCGGGATGGGCCTGCTCGGTCTCAGCCCGATCCTGGTCGGCGCGGCCGGGGCCGACTTCGCCGAGTACCGCTCGTGGCTGGACCGCCACAACGTGGACACCAGCGCGGTGCGGATCTCCGAGACCCGGCACACGGCCCGGTTCGTCTGCACGACTGACACCGACCACAACCAGATCGCGTCCTTCTACACCGGCGCGATGAGCGAGGCCCGGAACATCGAGCTGCGGCCGATCGCTGAGCGGCTCGGCAGCCTCGACCTGGTGCTGATCGGCGCGGACGACCCGGAGGCGATGGTCCGGCACACCGAGGAGTGCCGCGACCGCGGGTACGCGTTCGCGGCCGACCCCTCGCAGCAGTTGGCCCGTCTCGACGGGGAGGACATCCGGAGCCTGGTCGACGGGGCGACGTACCTCTTCTCCAACGAGTACGAGAAGGCGCTGATCGAGACCAAGACCGGCTGGTCCGAGGAGGACATCCTGGACCGGGTGGGCGTGCGGGTCACCACGCTGGGCGCGAAGGGCGCCCGGATCGACCGCAAGGGCGAGCCGCCGGTGCTGGTGGGCTGCCCCGCGGAGAACGTCAAGGCGGACCCGACCGGGGTCGGCGACGCGTTCCGCGCGGGGTTCCTGGCGGGGCTGACCTGGGAGCTGGGGCTGGAGCGGTGCGCGCAGATCGGCTCCATGCTGGCTACCCTCGTCATCGAGACGGTGGGCACCCAGGAGTACGAGCTGCGGCGCGGACACTTCCTGGAGCGCTTCGCGGTGGCCTACGGGGAGGAAGCCGCGGCGGAGGTGCGGACCCACTTGCGTTGAGCGGTCGGCTCCACGTCGGCGGGTGGCTTATGTTCGCGCAGTTCCCCGCGCCCCTAGCATGTGCAACTGAGCCAGTTGCAGACCCGCAGGGGCGCGGGGAACTGCGCGGTCAGGAAAGACGGCGGATCAGGTAGGCGACTGCGTTCAGCCCCTCCGCGGGTTCGCTCCCCACGTACTCCTGAGAACGCATCTCACACCAGGCCGGGATATCGAGCCCTGCGGCCTCGTCGTCGGAGAGCACTCTGATGAGCCCGCCGACCGGAACGTCGCCGAGGTGTTTGGCCAGCTCGATCACCGGGATCGGACAGCGGCGGCCCAGGGTGTCCAAGGTCAGCTCGTCCGTCGACGGGGTTGCTGACGGAGCGTCGAGCGTCGCGCGGACCGCCGCGACCGCCCCCGGGAGAACCTCCAGGAAGCTGTCGATGTCGGCGTCCACGCAGTCCCCCGGCAGGGACACCCGGATGTTGCCCTCGGTGAGAACCCCCATCGCGGCCAGCACATGGCTCGGCGTCAGCGTGCTGGACGTGCAGGAGGAGCCGGAGGTGACGGCGAAGCCGGCCCGGTCCAGTTCGCCCAGCAGCGCTTCTCCGTCGACGTAGAGGCAGGAGAAGGTCAGCAGGTGGGGCAGTCGCTCCTCGGGGGCGCCGAGCACCGCCAGGTCGGGGACCAGGCCCGGCAGGGCCTCCCGCAGTCGGGCGATCCTGGCGTGCTGGACGGCATTCAGCGCCGCCGCCTCCTGGCGGACCGCCCGCAGCGCGACCGCCGCTGCGATCACCGCGGGGACGTTGACATAGCCGGGCACCCGCCCGGCCTCCCGGTCGTCGGCCGGCAGCGGTGAGCGGTAGCGGACGCCCTTGCGGACCGCCAGCACGCCGACCCCGGCTGGTCCGCCCCACTTGTGCGCGGAGGCGGTCAGCAGCGACCAGCCCTCCGGCGCGCCCATCGGCCCGGCCGACTGCGCGGCGTCGACCAGCAGCGGCACCCCCCGCTCGGCGCACAGCGCGGCGACCTCGGCGACCGGCTGTACCGTTCCCACCTCGTGGTTGGCCGACTGCAGGGCGGCCAGCGCGGTGCCGGGGCGCAGCGCCTCGGCGAACGCCTCTGGGTGGACCCGTCCCTGACGGTCCACCGGGACGGCGGAGGAGGTTCCCCCGTCCGCCTCATGTCGCTCGGCCGCATGGAGTACGGAGGAGTGTTCGACCGCGGAGTGGACCAGGTGTCGCCCGTTCCGGTGATTCCCGGCGAGCGCGCCCAGCACCGCGAGCTGGTTGGCCTGCGTCCCCGACGTGGTGAACGCCACTTCGTCGGTACGGGCCCCGAGTTCCGCGGCGACGGTCTCGCGGGCGGCGTCCAGCAGCATCCTGGCCCGGCGTCCGTCCCGGTAGAGCCTGGCCGGGTCGGCCCAGCCCTCGTCGAGCGCGGACAGCAGCGCCTGCCGGGCGAGCGGGTGCAGCGGGGCGGTCGAGGCTGCGTCGAAGTACGGCACCTTCACACGGTAGCGAGCGGGTCCTTGTCGGCACGTCAGGGGGCCGTCCGCAGGGTGATCGTCCGGGTCGCTTATGGTGTGTCAGCCGGGCGCCTCCGGTGCGTCGCCGGAACGGTCCCAGGGTGTGCGAAGTGCCCATCTGACCAGGGATTCCACCCGTTCGGGGGCCATCCGGGGGCCGCACCGGCGCGTTAGCCGGACCTGCCCGCGAAGCTCCGACAGCCCTGGAGTAGGGTTTGGCCCGCATAAACATCCAAACCCTGCCCGCTGACCGGGCCGCCGGGACCACAGTTACCCGGGTGGCGCGTGAGCGGGCGAGACTTCGGGAAGGCGCTACGTGAGTCCCAACGGCTCCGACCGCTCGCCGCGGCGCTCGATGCGGCGGAAGCTGCTCTCTGCGCTGACGCTGGGCCTCGTCCTTGCCACCGCCACTGGCTGCTCGTCCTCGCAACTGCCCCGGCTCGGCCTGCCCACTCCGCGTGACGAGCAGGGCAAGACCGTCCTCTTCATCTGGCAGAGCTCGTGGATCGCCGCGCTGGCGGTCGGTGTTCTCGTCTGGGGACTGATCCTGTGGAGCGTGTTCTTCCACCGGCGCAGCCGTTCCAAGATCGAGGTGCCGCCGCAGTTCCGGTACAACATGCCGGTCGAGGCGCTGTTCACCGTGGTCCCGCTGATCATGGTGTCGGTCTTCTTCTTCTACACCGCGCGCGACGAGGACTACCTCCTCAAGACCCCGACGCCGGCGACCACGGTCAACGTCGTCGGTTTCCAGTGGAGCTGGGCGTTCAACTACAACCACAGCGTCACCAACAAGAGCCAGGGCGACGTGGCCGGTGACGACGGTGGCGCCTACGACGTCGGCACGCCGGGAACCCCGCCCACGCTGTGGCTTCCGCTGGGGGAGAAGGTCGAGTTCGACCTCACCTCGCGTGACGTGATCCACGGCTTCTGGCCGGTCGACTTCCTGATGAAGATGGACGTCATTCCCGGTGTCGTGAACAAGTTCGAGGTGACTCCCACCGCGCTCGGCACCTTCCGCGGGAAGTGCACCGAGCTCTGCGGTGTCGACCACTCGCAGATGCTGTTCAACGTCAAGGTGGTCACCCCGGCGGAGTACGACGCGCACATCGCCGAGCTTCGCGCCAAGGGCCAGAAGGGCTTTGTGCCCGCGGGCATCACGACCACCGGAGCGGACAACGCCAAATGACGATCCTCAACGAACCCCAGGGTCTCAGCGGCGGGACCACCGCCGTGGGCCGGAAGAGCGCGCTTGAGCGCAAGTCCGGGACCCAGGTCATCAAGTGGATGACCACCACGGACCACAAGACCATCGGCACGCTGTACCTGGTCACCTCGTTCGCGTTCTTCATCATCGGCGGCATCCTGGCGCTGACGATGCGTGCGCAGCTGGCGCAGCCGAACGGCTCGGTCCTGACGAACGAGCAGTTCAACCAGGCGTTCACCATGCACGGCACGATCATGCTGCTGATGTTCGCCACCCCGCTCTTCGCCGGCTTCACCAACTGGATCATGCCGCTGCAGATCGGCGCGCCCGACGTGGCGTTCCCGCGGCTGAACATGTTCGCGTACTGGCTGTACCTCTTCGGCTCGCTGATCGCGGTGGGCGGCTTCCTCACCCCGCAGGGCGCGGCCGACTTCGGCTGGTTCGCCTACTCGCCGCTGTCGGACGCGATCCACTCGCCGAGTGTCGGCGCCGACATGTGGATCATGGGTCTGGCGCTCTCCGGCTTCGGTACCATCCTCGGCTCGGTCAACTTCATCACCACCATCATCTGCATGCGCGCCCCCGGCATGACGATGTTCCGGATGCCGATCTTCTGCTGGAACGTGCTGCTCACCGCCGTTCTGGTGCTGCTGGCCTTCCCGGTCCTCGCGGCGGCCCTGCTGGCGCTGGAGGCGGACCGCAAGTTCGGTGCGCATGTCTTCGACCCCGCCAACGGCGGGCCGATCCTGTGGCAGCACCTCTTCTGGTTCTTCGGCCATCCAGAGGTGTACATCATCGCGCTGCCGTTCTTCGGGATCATCTCCGAGGTCATCCCGGTGTTCTCGCGCAAGCCGATGTTCGGCTACCAGAGCCTCATCGCGGCGACCATCGCCATCGCCGGCCTCTCGGTCACCGTGTGGGCCCACCACATGTACGTCACCGGCGCGGTGCTGCTGCCGTTCTTCTCCTTCATGACGTTCCTCATCGCGGTCCCGACCGGGGTGAAGTTCTTCAACTGGATCGGCACCATGTGGCGGGGCTCGCTGAGCTTCGAGACGCCGATGCTGTGGAGCGTCGGTTTCCTGGTGACCTTCCTCTTCGGCGGTCTGACGGGTGTTCTGCTCGCCTCCCCGCCGATCGACTTCCACGTCTCGGACTCCTACTTCGTGGTGGCGCACTTCCACTACGTGGTGTTCGGCACGGTCGTCTTCGCGATGTTCGCGGGCTTCCACTTCTGGTGGCCCAAGATGACCGGCAAGATGCTGGACGAGCGCCTGGGCAAGATCACCTTCTGGATGCTGTTCGTCGGCTTCCACACCACCTTCCTGGTGCAGCACTGGCTGGGCGCCGAGGGCATGCCGCGTCGTTACGCGACCTACCTGCCCACCGACGGCTTCACCACGCTGAACCTGATCTCCACCATCGGGTCGTTCATCCTCGGCGCCTCGATGCTGCCGTTCTTCTACAACGTCTGGAAGACCGCGAAGTACGGCGAGAAGGTCGACGTCGACGACCCGTGGGGTTACGGCCGTTCGCTGGAGTGGGCGACCTCCTGCCCGCCGCCGCGGCACAACTTCCTCACCCTGCCGCGGATCCGCTCCGAGTCCCCGGCGTTCGACCTGCACCACCCGGAGATCGCGGCGCAGGACTACCTGGAGAACCACGGCGAGGTGCCCCCGCACCTGGTCGCCGCACTGGAGGCAGCCGCTGCCGACACCGAGAAGGAGGCGGGTGACCGATGAGGGAACAGGGCAAGATCTTCGCTGGCTTCGCCGTCTTCGTCCTCGGCATCGCGATCTGGTACGGCATCTGGTCCAAGGACCCGACCGGCACCACGGCGCTGTTCATGGCCTTCGCGCTGGGTGCGTTCATCGCCTTCTACCTGCTGTTCACCGCGAAGCGGGTGGACACCGGCGCCTCGGACAACCCGCAGGCCGAGGTGTCCGACGACGCCGGCGTCCAGGGCTTCTTCAGCCCGCACAGCTGGCAGCCGCTGATGCTGGGCATCGGCGGGGCGCTGATGTTCAGTGGTGTCATCTTCGGCTGGTGGCTGATGTACTTCTCCACCCCCATCCTGCTGATCGGCATCTTCGGCTGGGTGTTCGAGTACTACCGGGGCGAGAACCAGACGCAGTGAGGTCCTCCCCTTGAAGGGGCGGCAGACCGTTTCCACGGTCTGGCGCCCCTTCTGCATTTATTTCTGCTGCATTATTTCCAGGTCACTCGTTGGGGCGCTGCGAGTGGGTGTAATGCAGTGATTCTTCCTAGGATGTGACGGTACGTCGCCTATCGGCGCATCGGAAGGACAAGGGCATGAGGGCTCGGTTTCTGGCAGCAGCGGCGATGATGACGGGTCCGTTGCTGCTCTGCGGGTGCAGCGGCGGCTCCGGTGGCCTGGGCCACGAGAGCTCGGTGGACGCGGCCGGGCTGGTCAGCCTCAGCCCGAGCGGGCGGACCGTGGATCCGAGCCTGCCGGTGCTGGTGACGGCCGCCCGCGGGCAGCTCACCGATGTCGTCGTCACCGCCGCCGACGGGCGCAGGCTGGCCGGGGCGGTCACCGCCGACGACCGCAGCTGGCGCTCCAGCGGGCCGCTGAGCGCGGGGGAGCAGTACACGGTGCGGATCAGCGCCGACAACGGCGACGGCGGGCGCGGAACCACCGTCCAGGAGTTCGCCACCAGTCCCGCGCCGAAGACCCTGACCATGAAGCTCACGCCCGGCGACAAGGCCGTCTACGGCGTCGGGGAGCCGATCACGGCGACCCTGAGCACCCCCGTGCACGACCCGGACGCCAGAAGGGCCGTGGAGCGCGGTCTGACGGTCGATTCCACCCCCTCGGTGCAGGGCGGCTGGTACTGGGTGGACGACAGCACCCTGCACTTCCGTCCCAAGTCCTACTGGCCCGCGCACGCCGTCGTCAGCGCCGCCTTCGACATGCAGGGCCGGCCGGTCGGCGGCGGCCTCTACGCCGGAGCCCCCAGCCGGATCTCCTTCAGCACCGGGGACAAGCTCTTCGCGCTCACCGACGCCGGCAGCGACGAGATGACCGTCTACCGCAACGACCAGGTGATCCGGACCCTGCCGATCACCACCGGCAAGCCGGGCTTCTCCACCCGCAGCGGGTTCAAGGTGGTGCTGGAGCAGACGCCGGTGGTCCTGATGGACTCCAGCACCATCGGCATTCCGGCGGGCAGCTCGGAGTCGTACCACAAGGACGTGCACTGGGACACCAGGGTCACCTGGAGCGGCGAGTACGTCCACGCGGCGCCCTGGTCGGTGGACCAGCAGGGGATCGCCAACGTCAGCCACGGCTGCACCGGGATGAGCACCGCGAACGCGCACTGGTTCTACGACACGGTCCGGCGCGGCGACGTGGTGCAGGTGGTCAACAGCTACGGCCACCGGATGGAGACCTTCAGCAACGGCTTCGGCGACTGGAACCTGTCCTGGGACGACTGGCTCAAGGGCAGCGCGCTGGGCCGTCCGGTCAGCACCGGCGCTGTCTCCGGGCCGGTGTCGACGCCGGTGGGGTACCTCCGTCCCCAGGCCTGACCGGCCCTCAGCAGGGGCCCTCAGCAGGTCGAAGGCCCCTCCCGCAGCACGCGCGGGAGGGGCCTTCGGGTGTGGAGCAGGATCAGTGGTGGCCGTGGCCGCTGGTGATCTCGGCGTGCTCCTCCGGGGTCGGCTTGGGGATCTGCGCGGCCTCGCCGAAGTAGCTCTGCGAGAGCTTGGCGCGGAGCTTGGTGACCGCCCCGACCTTACGCTTGACGCCGTTCTCGTCCACCTCGGCCGGCAGCTCCATGGGCTGGAACTGGTCGTGCGCGGTGATGGTGTGCAGCGCCTCCGGGGAGAGCTGCTCGTGCACCTCGATGAACTCACCGTGCGGCAGGCGCTTGATGGTGCCGGTCTCGCGGCCGTGCAGGACCTTCTCCCGGTCGCCGCGCTGCAGGCCGATGCACCAGCGCTTGGTGACCGTGAAGGCGATCACCGGGCCGACGAAGAACAGGATCCGGCAGGCCCAGGTGATGGTGTTGATCGAGAGGTTGAAGTGCGTGGCGAACAGGTCGTTGCCGCCGGCCACCAGCAGGATCAGGTACTCCGCGATCCAGGCGACGCCGAACGCGGTGCGCATCGGCGCGTTGCGCGGGCGGTCAAGGATGTGGTGCTCGCGCTTGTCGCCGGTGATCCACCCCTCCAGGAAGGGGTAGACCGCGATCACGATCATCACCAGGCCGAAGATCATCAGCGGGATGAAGACACCGAGCTCCAGGGTGTGTCCGAAGGCCCTGATCTCCCAGCCCGGCATGATCCGGATCAGGCCCTCGGAGAAGCCCATGTACCAGTCCGGCTGGGCGTCGGTGGACACCTGGTCGGGGCGGTAGGGGCCGTAGGCCCAGATCGGGTTGACCGAGGCGATCGCCGAGACCATCGCGATGACACCGAAGACCAGGAAGAAGAAGCCTCCCGCCTTGGCCATGTAGACCGGCATCAGCGGCATGCCGACGACGTTCTTCTCGGTCCGGCCGGGGCCCGCGAACTGGGTGTGCTTGTGGTAGAAGACCAGGATCAGGTGGGCCACCAGCAGGCCCAGCATGATGCCCGGGATCAGCAGCACATGGATGGTGTAGAAGCGCGGGATGATGTCGTTGCCGGGGAACTGGCCCCCGTACAGGAACATCGCGATGTAGGTGCCGACGATCGGCATCGACAGGATCGCGCCCTCCATGAAGCGGATACCCGTGCCGGACAGCAGGTCGTCCGGGAGGGAGTAGCCCATGAAGCCGTCGAACATGCCCAGGAAGAGCAGCAGGAAGCCGAACAGCCAGTTGATCTCGCGGGGCTTGCGGAACGCGCCGGTGAAGAAGACGCGCATCATGTGCACCAGCATGGCCGCCACGAAGACGATGGCCGCCCAGTGGTGGATCTGACGGATCAGCAGGCCGCCGCGGACGTCGAAGCTGATGTCCAGGGTGGACTTGTAGGCCTCCGACATCCGGATGCCGTTCAGCGGGGTGTAGGAGCCGTGGTAGACGACCTCACCCATGCTGGGGGTGAAGAACAGCGTCAGGTAGACGCCGGTCAGGATGATGATGATGAAGCTGTAGAGGCAGATCTCGCCGAGCATGAAGGACCAGTGGTCCGGGAAGATCTTCCGCAGGTTGGCCTTGGCCAGCCCGTAGATGCCGAGCCGGCCGTCGACCCAGTCCGCCGCCTTCTCGCCGAGGTGGGCCTGTTCGACCCCGGCCTCGCTGTGGCCGACCTGGTGGTCGTCGTGTTCGCCGACCGCTGTGGGTTCCGCGTGAGTGGTCATGGTTAGCTGCGCTCCCAGAAGCCGGGGCCGACGGGCTTGCTGAAGTCGCCGAGTGCCTCGAGGTAGCCGTCGCTGTTGACCGAGATCTGCAGCTGCGGCAGGGGGTGCCCGGCCGGGCCGAAGATCACTCGGCCACCGTCGGAGAGGTCGAAGGTCGACTGGTGGCACGGGCAGAGGACGTGGTGCGTCTGCTGCTCGTAGAGGCTGATCGGGCAGCCGACGTGGGTGCAGATCTTGGAGTAGCAGAGGACGCCCTCGTACCCCCAGCCCGCGGACGCCTGGTCCTTGATGTCGGCGGGCTGCATCCGCACCAGCATCACCGCGGCCTTGGCGATGACCTCCTGGAAGTTCTCGTCGCTCTCCTCCACGCCTTCCGGCTTGGCGAAGGTCAGCGAGCCCACCGTGATGTCGGAGGCCTTCATCGGCTCGTTGGTGTTCATGTTGACCAGGCGCTTGCCCTTGGCCCACTCGGTGGTGTCGAGCTTCTTCTCCGGCAGCGGGCCGAGGTCGCGGAACAGCACCACCGCGGACAGCGGGACCATCGCCATGGCGCCGATCATCGTGTTGCGGATCAGCTTGCGACGGCCGAAGCCGCTCTCCTTGGCGCCCTGGCGGAAGTCCGCGAAGACCTGCTCGCGCACCTCGGGGGAGGCCTCGATCGGGTGGCGCTCGGCGATGTGCTCCTCGTCCGACATCAGCGTGCGGGCCCAGTGGACCGCGCCGGCGCCGATGGCGAACAGCGAGACGCCGAGGGTCATGCCCAGCGCGAAGTTGAGCTTGCTGATGTGGCCGATCGGGAAGATGTAGACCGTGTTCCCGAGCTCCGGCCCCGGCTTGAAGATCACGTAGGACGCGATGAAACCGATCGTCGCGACCATCGAGAGCAGGAACCACATCGCCACCTGGCGCTCCGCCCTCGCGGCGGCACGCTCGTCGATGTCGGTACGGCGGTGCTCGTGGGGCGGCAGCCCCGGATCGGCGAAGGCGTCGCCGTGGACGGCGAGCTCTCCGCCGTGGGCCCCGTGGGCCTCCGGCAGGTGTTCTTCAGACATGTTGTCCTGGCTCGTCATGACTTCTTGGCCTTGGGGGTGCGGGCGGCGATCCAGATCGCGATGCCGATCAGGGCGCCCAGTGCGAAGATCCAGCCGAACAGGCCCTCGGTCACCGGGCCCAGTGCGCCCAGGGTCAGACCACCGTAGCTGGGGTTCTTCGCCGGGTCCGTGGTGTGCTGCACGTAGGCGATGATGTCCTGCTTGTTCTGCTGGGACAGGGTGCTGTCCGGGAAGCTCGGCATGCTCTGCGGGCCGGTGAGCATGGCCTCGTAGAGGTGCTTGGCGCTCACGCCGTCCAGCGAGGGTGCGTACTTGCCCTCGGACAGCGCGCCGCCGGATCCGGCGAAGTTGTGGCACTCAGCGCAGTTGGTACGGAACAGCTCTCCACCCTTGGCGACGTCGCCGGCGGCGTACTGCTCGGACGTCGGGATCGACGGTCCGGCGCCCAGGGAGGCCACGTAGGCGGCCAGCTCGTTGATCTCGTCCTGGGTGTAGATCACCTTCTTGGCCGGGATCTGCGCGCCGGGCTGCTGGGCCGGCATCCGCCCGGTGCCCACCTGGAAGTCGACGCTGGCGGAACCCACGCCCACCAGGCTGGGCCCGATGCTCGTCCCCTCTCCGCTGAGAGCGTGGCAGCTGGAGCAGCCGACGGCGAACAGCTTCTTGCCCTGCTCGATCTGCAGGGACTGGCTGGTGTCGGCCTGGGCTGTGCCGGCCGGCGCGAACGCCGCGTACAGCCCCCCGGTCGTCGCCAGCGCAAAGAGTAGGACGACGAGCGCTGCCAGCGGGTGGCGCCGTCGTGCGGAGAGCTTTTTCACGGATTAACCCCGGTGTGAGGATCTGGAGCGTCTGGAGTCTGGTTGACCGTCAGGTCGGTCTGTGGGGAACCGCCCGGCGGTGCGCCGAGAGGACGGTCCGACCCTGGCCTACTTGATCAGATAAATGGTCGCGAAGAGGCCGATCCAGACCACGTCGACGAAGTGCCAGTAGTAGGACACGACGATCGCCGCTGTGGCCTGCTCGTGCGTGAACCGCTTGGCGGCGTACGTACGGCCGAGGACCAGCAGGAAGGCGATCAGACCACCCGTCACGTGCATGCCGTGGAAGCCGGTGGTCAGGTAGAACACCGAGCCGTAGGGGCCCGAGGACAGAGAGATGTGGTCATCCCGGACCAGGCTCGTGTACTCGTAGATCTGACCGCCGATGAACATCGCACCCATGATGAAGGTGACGATGAACCAGGCCCTGAGCTTCTTCACGTCGCCGCGCTCGGCGGCGAAGACACCCATCTGGCAGGTGAAGGAGGAGAGCACCAGCACCGTGGTGTTCACCGACGCGAAGGGAACGTTGAGGGCTTCGTTGATTGAGTGCCAGTACTCCGTCCCGGTGACCGAGCGGAGTGTGAAGTACATCGCGAAGAGGGCCGCGAAGAACATCAGCTCGGAAGCCAGCCAGACGATGGTTCCGACGCTGACCAGGTTCGGCCGGTTGACCGATCCGTGTGCGTGCCCGGTTTCTACTGCAGTTGCTGTCGCCACGACGGTCATTATGTCGGTCGCTTATTCCGTCTTCACTCCGGGGGGTGTTCCTCGGTGTGTCCGCCCGGTGACGTACCCTCCGGCGGTGGTCGGACCCCTGACGACCTCGCAGGTAGCCCGGATGGCCGGGGGCGCCGCCGGGCGGTGCCGGCGCGCGACAGGCAGCCGGGTCCCTCGAAATGGTGAACCCTGAACGGCCGGACGGCTGCCGTCCCGGCCGGCGTCCGGATCTTCCCGGTTCGCACCGGTGCTTAGGGGGGTGCTTCGGGAGTAGCATCCGGCGCAGACGACGAAGTGACCCCGATCACTTGCCGGACCGAGGACATCCCCAGGGGGACGGACCATGGCACTGCACGTTCTTGTCTACAGCGACGACCGCAGCACCCGCGAGCAGGTCCTGCTGGCGCTCGGGCACCGCCCGGCGACGGACCTGGCAGAGCTTCAGTACCTGGAGTGCGCCACCGCGCCGGCCGTCCTGAAGGCGCTGGACGCCCATGCCAAGGGGACCCGGCGGCTGGACCTGCTGGTGCTGGACGGCGAGGCCACCCCGGTCGGCGGGATGGGGCTGGGCCGGCAGCTGAAGGACGAGGTCTACGGCTGCCCGCCGGTCCTGGTCCTGATCGGCCGCCCGCAGGACTCCTGGCTGGCCGGCTGGAGCCGCGCGGACGCCGCCATCGCCGCGCCGGTGGACCCGGCGGCCCTGGCCGAGGCCGCGGTGGCGCTGCTCCGCAGCGATCGGACCCATCTCGTCGGTTGAGATCTTCCACGGGGCGGCCTGCACGGTCGCTAGGCTGGGCCTCTCCTTACTCCTTTGGACATGAGAGGCCCAGGCCATGGCGAACGTGATCCCTGCGAACGGCGGCGGCGACCCCGTGCAGGCGCGGTCCTGGCCGGATCTCCTGAGCATCCTGATCGCCGGCACCGACCTGTCGACCGACGAGACCGCCTGGGCGATGGACCGGATCATGAGTGGGGAGGCCTCGCCGATCCAGATCGCCGGCTTCCTGGTCGGGCTGCGGGCCAAGGGCGAGACGGTGGAGGAGATCGCCGGGCTGGTCGACTCCATGTACGCGCACGCGAACGTGATCGAGGTGCCGGGCCGGGCCGTGGACATCGTCGGCACCGGCGGGGACCGGGCCAGGACCGTCAACATCTCCACCATGTCGGCGATCGTCGCGGCCGGGGCCGGGGCGCTGGTGGTCAAGCACGGCAACCGGGCCGCCTCCTCCGCGAGCGGGGCCACCGATGTGCTGGAGAAGCTGGGCGTCAACCTGGAGCTGACGCCGCGTAGGGTGGCCGAGGTCGCCCTGGAGGCCGGCATCACCTACTGCCCGGCCCCGGTGTTCCACCCCTCGATGCGCCACGCCGGCCCGGCCCGGGTCGGCCTGGGCGTCCCCACCGCGTTCAACCTGCTCGGCCCGCTCACCAACCCGGCCCGGGTCGGCGCCAACGCGGTGGGCTGCTTCGACAGCAGGATGGCCGGCCTGATCGCCGGGGTGCTGGCCCGGCGCGGCGCCTCCGCGCTGGTCTTCCGCGGTGACGACGGCCTGGACGAGCTCACCGTGACCGGGACCTCCACGGTGTGGCAGGTCCGCGACGGCGAGGTCGAGCGGATCCGCTTCGACCCCCGGGACGTGGGGATCACCCCGGTCGGCATCGAGGCGCTGCGCGGCGCCGACTCCAGCTACAACGCCGAGGTGGCCCGCCGGGTGCTGGCGGGGGAGCAGGGCCCGGTCAGGGACGCGGTGCTGCTCAACTCGGCCTCGGCCCTGGTCGCCCTGGACCAGACCGACGCACCGCTGACCGAGCAGCTGGCGGCGGCGATGAAGCGCACGGCGGAGTCGATCGACTCCGGCGCGGCGGCAGCGGTACTGGCCCGCTGGGCTGCGGCGACGCACAAGTAGGCAGGGAGTCGCGCCCCGGGGAATTGGAGCGTCCCAGATTCCGGACAGGGGTTCGCCCACCGGGCGGACCTCTGGCATAGTGCTGATCAGGTCACGAGTGACAGCGCGCGGTTTCTGACCGCTGCAGCCCCGGCTTGCTGTCCGGCAACCCTCCGTCCGTGGCGGGGTGCCTCCGGGTGACGACCAGGCCCTACGGCAACAATGCCGCAGGGCAAGCGCGGATCCCTTCTGATCAGGCCTTGTGCCGGGGGTCCACTGGATTCCCTGGAGGGGTCTGTGTCGGCGTACCCGAATACTTCCACCGTGTGTCAGCCGCTCGCGGTGCTCGGCCGCGACGTCGAGGTCCCGCTGGTCAGCGGTGCCAAGGTGACCTACGCCGCGCTGGACTACGCCGCCAGCGCGCCGGCCCTGCAGCGGGTCTGGGACGACGTCGCCGCCTACGCCCCCTATTACGGCAGCGTGCACCGCGGCGCGGGCTACCTCTCGCAGCTGTCCACCGACCTGTTCGAGCAGAGCCGGGCCACCGTCGCCGAGTTCCTGGACCTGCGCGAGGACGACCAGGTGGTGTTCACCCGGGCCACCACCGACTCGCTGAACCTGCTCGCCGGCGTGCTGCCGGCCGGGACCAGGGTGTTCGCCTTCGAGACCGAGCACCACGCCTCGCTGCTGCCCTGGCGCAAGCATGACCTGACCGTCAGCTACCTGCGCGCCCCGCGCTCCCCGGAGGAGGCGGTGGCGGCGCTGGAGGAGGCGCTGGCGGGCAGCGTGCCCGGACCCAAGCTGGTCTGTGTGACCGGGGCGTCCAATGTCACGGGGGAGATCTGGCCGGTCCGGGAGCTGGCCGCGACCGCGCACCGGCACGGCGCACGGATCGTCCTGGACGCCGCCCAGCTCGCCCCGCACCACCCGGTCTCGGTCCGCGAACTGGACGTCGACTGGGTCGCCTTCTCCGGGCACAAGCTCTACGCGCCCTTCGGCGCCGGCGTGCTGGCCGGCCGCGGCGACTGGCTGGACGCGGCCGAGCCCTACCTGGCGGGTGGCGGCGCCAGCCGCACCGTGGCCAGGGAGACCGACGGCTCGGTGGCGGTGGAGTGGCACCGGGGCCCGCAGCGGCACGAGGCCGGTTCGCCCAACGTCATCGGCGCCTATGCCATCGCCTCGGCCTGCCGTGCCCTGGGCGAGGTCGGCTTCGACGCGCTGGTGGCCAGGGAGCAGTACCTGATCGACCGTCTGCGGACCGGGCTCGCCGGGATTCCGCAGGTCAGGGTGTTGACCCTGTTCGGCGAGGAGCACCCGCGGGTGGGCGTGCTGTCCTTCGTCGTCCAGGGCTGGAACAGCTCGCACTTCTCCGCCGCGCTGTCCGCGGAGTACGGCATCGGGGTGCGGGACGGGCTTTTCTGCGCGCATCCGCTGGTGCGGACGCTGCTCGGCGGGGAGGCGGCTGCGCCTTCCGAGTGCGGGGCGCCGGAAGCTTCGCTGCCGGGGGAGCGGAGTCTGAACGCCATTCGGGTGAGTTTTGGTGCGGGCACGCCGGACGAGCACGTCGATCGGTTTGTCGAGGCGGTGCGGGAGTTGGTCACTGACGGGGCCCAGTGGTCCTACCGGACCGAGGGTGGGCGGTGTGTGCCGGATACGCGGCGGGCGTGATTTTTCGGGTGCGGGTCGTGGGTGGCTTGTCGCGCAGTTCCCCGCGCCCCTAGGGGGCTGCAACTGGCCCAGTTGCACTGGCTAGGGGCGCGGGGAACTGCGCGCCCAACCATCTACGGTCCGCGCCTAGTCCTCCAGGCCCAACGCGAATGCGGCGTCCAGGTCGTGCCGGGAGTACGTGCGGAAGGCGATGTGGGTCTCCGTGGACTCGACCCCGGGGACCTTGTTGACCTGGCCGGGGATGACCTCGGCCAGGTCCTCGTGGGCCCGTACCCGGACCATCGCCACCAGGTCGTGCTGGCCGGTCACGGAGTAGACCTCGGTGACGCCGTCGATCGCTGCGATGGACTCGGCGATCTCGGGAATCCGGTCGACGGCGGTCTTGATGAGCACGATCGCGGTGATCACGGGGGGTCTCCTGGGAGTACGGCGGTGTTCGTCGGATCAGCGTAGCCGCGCCCGCGGCAGTACAGCAGCCAGGCGAAGAGGAAGCCGCCGACGAAGCCGATCAGGTGGGCCGTGTAGGCCACCCCGGTGACCGCGGCCGAGGGCGCGCCGACCGAGGCCCACTGGATCGCGAACCACACGCCCAGCACCAGCCAGGCGGGGAACCGCAGCGGCAGGAACAGCAGGAACGGCAGCAGGCTGGTCACCCGGGCCCTGGGGTGCAGCCGCAGATAGGCCCCGAGGACGCCGGCGATCGCGCCCGAGGCGCCGACCAGGGTCTGGGTGGCGCTGTCGCCGCCGGCGGCGAACACCGCGTAGCCGTAGGTCGCCAGATAGCCCAGGGCGACATAGCTGAGCAGGTACGGCAGCCGCCCCATCCGCTCCTCGGCCATCGCGCCGAAGACATAGAGGAAGAGCATGTTGCCCAGCAGGTGCAGCCAGCCGCCGTGGACGAACATCGCGGTCAGCACCGACAGGGCCGGGATCTTCGGGAAGCTGTCCGGCGCCGGGCAGCCCGGCGTCGTGGTGGCCGCCAGCGGCTGATTGTCCATCAGCTCGCTGGGGATCACCCCCCAGTGGTGGTAGTAGGCCAGCTCCGCGCAGGCGCGGGCGTTCCCGCTGCCGTACAGGGGATCGAGCCCGGAGACCGGGCCGACCAGGAAGACCAGTACGCACGCAGCGATGAGCGCGTAGGTCACCAGCGGAACGAACGGATCTTCTGCGCTTACCGGCCTCAGCATGGAGTGAGCATTCCTTAACCGGACAAATCTGACACCGGTTGTCCTGCCGTATCTGCCGGTGAGGACGAGGCCATAGGGTTGTGCAGGTAGGCGTACCCGTTGCGAGAGGACCACTCATGTCAGTTCCCCTTCCCACCGAGGGGACCCGGTGGCGCTGCACCCTGTGCGGCAACCTGACCCGCTTCGACGTGACCCGGTCCTCCCGAGTGGTCGAGTTCGTCCATCTGGACCTGGCCGGCGAGCCGCGGGTGGAGGAGCGCGAGGTGCTGAGCGAGACCGTGGAGTCCGTGCGCTGCCGCTGGTGCAACGCGGTGGACCAGGTGGAACTGGTGGACCGTCCGGGTGCGGAGGCCGAGGCGGCCGCACAGGCTGGGCGTAGCGAGGTCTGAGGTTCCGGCGGGTCGCCCTGGGGCAGGTGGGCCCGAGGCATGTGTGGCGCGGTGACGAGTAGGGGGTGGGGCGGGCGAGAATGGTTACTGCGGGCAGCAGTCCCGCAGGACCGGATCGGAGACAGCGGACGTGGTGGAGCGAGACCGGGCGGACGCCGCCGCGGGGCCCGACGGCCCCGACGAGGCGGCGGACCTCGCGCTGCCCGCCGCCGAACCGGCCGAGCCCGTCGAACCCGTCGAGCAGCTCGACCGGCCGCTGCCCGAGGGGGTGCGGCGCAGGGTCGTCGGCATCGCCGCCGACGGGCTCAGCGCCATGCCGCTCGCCGAGCTGCCGCCCCGGCTGCGTCCGTACGCCAAGTTCACCCCGGTGCAGCGGGCCAGACGCGGGGCCACCGCCATCGCTGCCGCGCTGGAGACCGAGCCGGGCTTCCGGTCGCGGATAGCGGAACGCGTCAGACAGGGCCAGCCCGACCTGGTCGCGGCACTGGAGAACGGACAGGTCCCGGCCGCCGCCGATCCGCAGGACGTCGCCGCGGTGGCGTACCTGCTGCGCCCGGTCGGCTGGAGCAAGCTGGTCGGCGACGCCGGCGAGGAGGTCGAGCGGGCCGAGTCCGAGGGCGCCGCCGCCGAGGCCGCCCGGCTGGTGGAGAAGCTGCAGGCGGAGCTGTCCGCGCTGCGCGAGACCAGCAGGGCGGAGGCGGACCGGGGCCGGGTCGAGCTGGACGAGACGAGGAAGGAGCGGGACTCGCTCCGTCGCCGGGTGCGCAGCCTGGAGGCCGACACCAAGCGCGCCGAGGCGGCCACCCGCAAGGTCGCCGCCGAGCTGGAGGCGCTGCGCGCGGCCGGCGCCACCGAGCGGGGCAGCACCGACAGCGAGGTCCGCCGGCTGAAGCACCGGCTGGCCGAGGCCGAGTCGGCCGTCGAGGCGGCCAGGCGGACTTCCAGGGAGGGGCGCAGCGCCGAGGAGATGCGGCTGCGGCTGCTGCTGGACGTGGTGCTGCAGGGCGCTCAGGGGCTGCAGCGGGAGCTGGGGCTGAAGCCGGTCAGCACCCGCCCCGCGGACACGGTGGAGGCGGTGTCGCCGACCACGGCCTCACCCCATGACGTGGCCAGACGTGCCCTGGACGGGGACGACCCCGCGCTGCTGGACCAGCTGCTGGCGCTCCCTCAGGTGCATCTGCTGGTGGACGGCTACAACGTCACCAAGAGCGGCTATCCGACGCTGCCGCTGGAGAAGCAGCGGGTCAGGCTGCTCAACGGACTGTCCATGCTCGCCGCGCACAGCGGCGCGGAGATCACCTGCGTGTTCGACGGCAAGGATCTGGACGCACCGGTGCCGATGGCTCCGCCGCGCGGGGTGAGGGTGCTCTTCAGCCGCTCCGGGGAGAACGCCGACGAGTTGATCCGCCGTCTGGTGCGGGCCGAGCCCGAGGGCCGTCCGGTGGTGGTGGTGTCGACCGACCGGGAAGTGGCCGACGGAGTACGGAAGGCCGGCGCGCGGCCGGTGCCCTCGGCGATGCTGCTGCGGCGTCTTGTCCGCACCTGAACTGAATAGTCGTCCGGGCGGCTTTAAACCCTTTCATATAAAGGACATTGCTCCCATTCATACCCGGACTTCCCGCCCAGGGCGACAGAGTCACATCTCTCTCACTAGTCTCTCCCTTCGAACCTATGTCTGTGAACCTCTGTCTGTGTTCGCCAGCGTTTGCTCGAAGGGAACCAGCTTCTGTGGCCACGCACCGTCGCCCCAAGCAACCCAGCCGCGCCAAGGTGTCGATCCTGACCGCGGCCGCCGCCACCGCTGTGGCCCTCTCGGCCCAGGCATCCGCGCAGGCAGCGCCGATGACCACCAGCGACCAGGCGAAGTCCCAGGTCGAGGCGGACCAGGCGGCGGCGAGCGCGGCGACGGAGCAGTACGACCAGGCGCAGACCCAGGAGCAGACGCTGCAGCGGCAGACCAATGTGCTCCAGGACGAGATAGCCCGGCAGCAGGCCGCGGTGAACAAGGAGTTGGGCCAGCTGGGGCAGATGGCCAGCGCTGAGTACCGCAACGGCGCCGTCGACCCGACGGTGAAGCTGCTGCTCGCCTCGAACCCGACCGAGTACCTGAGCCAGGCGTCCACCCAGAGCCGGGTCGCCGGCAGCCAGGCCGCCATGCTCCAGCAGTTGCAGAGCCAGGAGAAGACCCTGGCCGAGGAGAAGGCGCAGGCGGCCCAGGAGCTGACGGCCCAGCAGAGCCTGCTCCAGCAGATGCAGTCGGCCAAGAACACCGCCCAGTCCAAGCTCAACCACGCCCAGAGCGTGCTCAGTTCGCTCTCCGCGTCGGCCCGTGCCGCAGTGCTGGCGGCGGCCGCCAAGTCGCAGGGGACCAGCACCGGCGGCGCCTACGGCTCTGTGAACTCCACCGACAACCACATGTCGGTCTCCCAGATCAACCTCTCCGGGATATCCGCCGCCGCCCGTACGGCGATGGAGGCGGCGATGAGCAAGGTCGGGGTCGCCCCCTACTCCTTCGGCGCCTCGGGCCCCAATGCCTTCGACTGCTCCGGCCTGGTGATGTGGGCCTTCGCCCACGCCGGGATCAGCCTGCCGCACTCCTCCTTCTCCGACGAGTCCGTGGGCACCCTGGTGGCCTCCAGCGCCGACCTGAAGGTGGGCGACATCGTGGTGCTGGAGCACGGCAACCATGTCGGCCTCTACGCCGGCAACGGGATGCTGCTGAACGCCCCCGAGTACGGCTACAACGTGTCCATCCAGCCGATGTCCTACTTCGGGTCGATCGTGGCGATTCGTCGCTTCTGACGGAGAGCCACCTCCGGGTCGAAGGTTTGGGAGTCGGCTGAGGCGAGGGTTGTCTCGTGATGTGACTCACGTCACCACGGCCTCCAACGCCTCGGCCGGATGACCGATTTGACCGCCATGTCGTCGTCAGATGGTCATGCCGCGACTACGTTCCGTTCGAAATCTGATGCGGTGTCGTAACCAAAGATAGTTTTTACTTACAGGGATTTGAACGGATCACGGTTGGGTCACTAGTGTCATCGATCGAACCACCGCGAAGTCGATCACCCATCCCGGGTGACAGCGGGGGTTTCCGCCGAGTCCGACCGTACGGCAGGCCGTCCCGAAGCCATCGGGGTGACCACAGGGGAGCGCCGTCAGTCTCGGAGCCGGGGAACCACGTTCCTCGGGGTGAATCGACGCCAGGCCGGTACGCCGGTGAAGCGCCGTAGGGCACGTCTTCCAGCCCGAACCCGTCAGCTCACCCGGTAGGCGGACGTAGGAAGAAGGAGCTCGCCTTCGTGGCGTCCCATCGTCGTCCCAAAGCCCCTGGTCGCGCTCGCATAACCGTGCTCACGGCTGCAGCGGCCACCACCGTCGCCCTCTCCGCGACCGCTGCCCAGTCGGCGCAGGCGGCCCCGACGCAGACCACTGCCCAACTCAAGGCCCAGATCGACAAGCTGAACAGCGACGCCGACACGGCGGTTCAGCAGTACGACAAGGCGCAGTCCGACCAGCAGACCCTGCAGAAGCAGGTCAGCACGCTGCAGGACCAGGTCGCCCGCCAGCAGGCCTCGGTCACCGCCAAGGCCACCGCCCTCGGCTCGGTCGCCAGCGCGATGTACCGCAGCGGGTCGATCGACCCGTCGGTCCAGCTGATGCTCTCCACCGACCCGGAGTCGTACCTGAACCAGGCGTCGGCGCAGAGCCAGATCACCGCCAGCCAGTCGAACATGCTGGCCGAGTTGAAGAGCGAGCAGTCGACGCTCAACAACGAGAAGGCCGAGGCCGAGACCAAGCTGAAGGCCCTCGACGCCACCAGCAAGCAGCTCGCCGCCTCCAAGGCCGCGGTGCAGCAGAAGCTCGCCGCCGCCCAGGCGAAGCTGGACTCCCTCACCTCCGCCCAGGCGGCCGCGCTCAAGGCCGCCAACGCCGCCGCCGCCTCCAAGGCCGCCGCCGCCGTGAGCAGCTCCTCTTCCTCTTCCTCGTCCAGCAGTGCCTCGGGCTCGTCCTCGTCCAAGGCCGGCGACTCGGTGGAGGCGACCGCCTACGCCGCCGCCCAGACCAAGCTCGGCGACGCGTACGTCTACGGCGCCACCGGTCCGAACACCTTCGACTGCTCCGGGCTGACCCAGTGGGCGTACGCCCAGGCCGGGGTGTCCATCGGCCGTACCACCTACGACCAGATCAACGCCGGCACCGCGGTCAGCCGCGCCAACCTTCAGGTCGGCGACCTGGTCTTCTTCAACAGTGACTCGCACGTCGGCATCTACGCCGGCAACAACATGGTGCTGCACGCCCCGCACACCGGCACTGTGGTGAAGTACGAGAGCATCGACACGATCGGCTCCATCTACGCGATGCGCCACATCTGAGTTCGGCGAGCCGCCCAAACGGCTGTACGGGCCCGATCCCCTGACGGGGGTCGGGCCCGTCGCCGTGTCCGGGCCCACCTATTCCGACGTGGCGTTTCGTCAAGTTGTACTAATTTAGGGGATATTTTCGTCCTTGCTGGGGTTTGGACTCTATGTGTCCGACTCGCTAACGTCGGCGCTCGGCCCTCTGCTTCGACGAATGGAGCCAGTCCCCGTGGCGTCCCACCGACGTGTCCGACCGCTGGGCCAGTACTCCACCGTGGCAGCCCTGTCGCGCACCGCGGCGACCGTGGCGGCGGCCACGGCGGCGGTCCTGGCGGCCGGCGGCAGCGCGCTGGCCACTCCGGGCGACCCGGGCGGCGGCAGTTCCGGCGGTGGCGCCCCGGTCACCGCCGACGACGTGCAGCACCAGCTGGACGGCCTCTACGCGCAGGCGGAGGTGGCCGGCCAGCAGTACGACGGGGCGCGGGAGAAGGAGCGCGCGCTCCAGCGCGAGTCCGTGCTGCTGCAGCAGCGGGTCGCCGAGGAGCAGCAGCATGTGAACGCCCTGATCCAGTCCATGGGTTCGATCGCCAGCGCCCAGTACCGGCAGGGCGGCGGGGTGGACCCGCTGGTGAAACTGCTGCTCAACGCGCACCCCGACCAGTACCTGGAGCAGGCCTCGACCGCGGACCAGGCCGACACCGTGGCCGCGCTGAAGCTCCAGCAGATCGAGGAGGACCAGCGGCAGCTGGTGCAGGACCGGACCGAGGCGGTGGCCCAGCTGGCCCAGCTGGAGACGCTGCGGCAGTCCATCGCCGACAGCAAGGCCCAGGTCCAGCAGCGGCTCGGCCATGCCAAGGCGCTGCTGGACACGCTGACCGCGGCGCAGCGCGCCCAGCTCCAGCAGACCGAGGCGGACGCGGCGGGGGTGGCGGCCCAGGTCGCCGAGCAGCAGCTGCCGTCGGACCAGGGACCGGCCTCGGGGCGCGCGGCCGAGGCGCTGGCGGCCGCGGAGAGCGCCCTCGGCAAGCCCTATGTGTACGGATCCGCGGGCCCGGGATCGTTCGACTGTTCCGGGCTGATGTACTGGTCCTGGCGTCATGCCGGAGTGACGCTGCCGCGTACCTCGCAGGGCCAGGCCTTCGCCGGACAGCGGATCCCGCTGAGTCAGGCGAGGCCCGGTGACCTCGTGATCTACTACGGCGACATGCACCACGTCGGGATGTACGCAGGCAATGGGACGGTCATCCATGCGCCCTACCCGGGGGCCAGGGTCCGCTACGAGCGGGTCGGCGACATGCCCGTCGCCAGTGTGGTCCGGATCTGACCCGTCCCGGGGACGGTGCCGCTGATGGCGGCCGGACGCCGGGCGGTGCTGGCCGCCGGTGCCGCGCTGCTGGTCGCCGGCGCCCTGGGCGGCGAGGAGTGGCACGACCGGCAGCACTCCGCCGACGCCGGACCTGCCGCGGACCCGGCCACCTCAGCGGCCCTGCAGGCGGTCCTGGACCGCCGCGCCGCCGCCGTACGGGCCCGGGACCAGGCCGCGCTGGCCGCGACGGTGCTGCCCACCGCGCAGGCCCTTCGCGACAGCGGCGCCGCGATGCTGGGCAATCTGGCCCAGGTGCCCGTCGGTGCGTGGGAGTACCGGCTCAAGGCCCTGGACGCCTATCCGCTGCCGGCGGTGATCGGCGCCGAGGGCGCGGCGCGGCTCGCGACCCGGGTCGAACTGTCGTACCGGCTCAGCGGTTTCGACTCCGAGCCGGTCACCGCGACCCAGTACCTCACCTTCACGCGCAGCGCGGACGGCGGCGCGTGGCTGCTCAGCTCGGACAGCGACCACCCCGGCGGCGACGTCCAGCTCTGGGACCTCGGCCCGGTCACCGTGGTCCAGGGCCGCTCCAGCCTGGTGCTGGGGCTGCGCGACCCGGGCACGCTGCAGCAGCTCGCCGCCGAGGCGGACCGGGCGGTCCCGGCCGTCAGCGCGGTCTGGGGCACCGGCTGGGGTCAGCGGACGGTCCTGCTCGCCCCGCTCGGGCTGGACCAGTTCGGACGGCTGCTCGGCGCCGACCCGGCCGGCTACTCCGCGATCGCCGCCGTCACCACCGGGGAGCTGGGCGCGGCCGAGGCCGGCCGCACCGAGCGGATCACCGTCAACCCCCAGGTCTGGGACACCCTCAACGGGCTCGGCCGACGCGTGGTCACCATCCATGAGACCACCCATGTCGCCACCCGGGCGATCACCGAGCAGTGGACCCCGCGCTGGCTCGCCGAGGGCGCCGCCAACTGGACCGGCTACCTCGGCACCGGCCGCACCCCCGCCCAGATCGCCCCGGAACTGATCGCCGACCTCAGGGCGGGCCGGATCCCGGACCGACTCCCCGCGGACGCGTCCTTCGACGGCTCGGCGGCGGACCTCCCGCAGGCGTACGAGCAGGCTTGGTTCGCCTGCCGGAGCATCGTCCTGCGCCACGGCCAGAAGGCCCTGGTCGCCCTCTACGGCGCGGTGGCGGCGGCCGGCGGAGGCGGAGGAGCGGACGCCGCGCTGGACTCGGCGCTGCGCCGGACCGTCGGCTCCGGACTCAGCGCCTTCACGGCCGAGTGGAGGGCCGATCTTCGCTACGCGGCTAGGTAGTCTCCGGGGCGGCCGCAGCAGGCGTCTCCAGCACCGTCGCCGGCACCGTCGCCGGCAGCGCGTCCGGCACGGATTCCGGTTCCGGCCGCATCGTCTCGCGCCACAGCCGGCGGCAGGAGACCACGGCGGCCGCCGCCAGCAGCAGGTTGCGGACGATCAGCACCGAGACGCCGAGCGGCTTGAACGCCGCCAGGTCGCCGAAGAAGACCGGGAACTCCAGGAAGGTGAACAGGCTCGCGGCGGCGATCAGCCAGGCGGTGGGGCGCTGGGTGGTCTGCGGGGAGACCAGGCAGACGGCGGCGATGCCGATCAGCCAGACCAGGTACTGCGGGCTGATCACCCGGCTGGTGACGGTGAACAGCAGCAGCGCGGCCAGGGCCGCGTCGCACGGGGTCGCCGCGGTCCAGCGACGGGCGCGGAACCGCCACAGCAGCAGCCAGGCGAACGCGGCCAGCGACAGCGCCACCATCAGCTTGCCGACCAGGTCCACTCCGGTGCCCAGGAACTCCGTCGAGCCGTAGTGCATCTCGGCATGGCCGCGCCAGCCGAAGAGATGGGCCAGGTAGAAGGGCAGTGCGCCCAGCGACTCGATCTCGACGCCGCGGTTCTCCTGGAAGCTCATGAACGAGTAGGCGCCGACATTGGTGACCGCGTAGTAGAAGCCGATGGCCAGCGCCGAGACCACCATCGCGATCCAGGTCTCCCTGGTCTTCCGGCCGCGCGGGGTGCCCAGCACCATCAGCACCGGCCAGACCTTGAGCATCGCGCCCATCCCGGCCAGCACCCCGCCCAGCCGCGGCCGGGTGGCCGCGGCCAGCAGCCCGACCACCGCCACGGCGGTGACCACCAGGTCGAAGCGGCAGTAGACGGTCGGCCCGAGCAGCGGCACCACCAGGGCCCACAGCCAGGCGCCGGCCCTGCTCCGGCCGTGCCGGGAGGCCCGCAGCAGCAGACCGAGCACCACGGCGTCGGAGACGGCGACCATCACCAGGAAGCCGGTGAAGTAGGTCCACGGCAGCCAGTGCGGCACCAGCATCACCAGCGCGGTCAGCGGCGGGTACTGCCAGGTCACGTCGTCCAGCGGGAAGGTGCCGGTCTGCAGCACCTGGGCCCAGCCCTGGTAGATCACCTTGACGTCGCTGGTCACGTCGCTGGTGCCGAGCTGCAGCAGCCCCAGCACCGCCAGCATCACCAGGCTCCGGGTCACGGCCCAGCTCACGCCCACAGCCGCCCAGGCACGCCGCGTCGCCCGGTCGCGCGATGGCGCCGGGGTCTCCGCCGGTTCGGCCGGGCGGGACAGCGGGTGCAGCTGAGTAGTGATGGAATCCTCGCCCGGGGACTGGAAGCCGACAGGGAACCGCAGGGTGGATCGAACGACGTGGATCGAACGGCAGAGTGGAACACGCTCGCGGGCACTCGTGCGGTTGCCGCACTGCCCTATCGTACGGATCACGTCCCGCCGGTCACAGAACGCCTCCCGATGATTGCGGTGAGGACGGGGGTCGACCCCCGGAAAGATGGAGCATGAACAAGACGCTGATCGTCACCAATGACTTCCCGCCCCGCCCCGGTGGGATCCAGACGTTCGTGCACAACATGGCGGTGCGCATGCCGGCCGAGCAGATTGTGGTGTATGCCTCATCCTGGCGCGACGGCGCCGAGGTCGCCCGCTTCGACGCCGAGCAGCCGTTCCAGGTGGTCCGGGACCGGACCACGATGCTGCTCCCCACGCCCAGGGTCACCCGCCGGGCCGCCGAGATCCTCGCCGCCGAGGGCTGCGGCTCGGTCTGGTTCGGCGCTGCGGCGCCGCTCGGGCTGATGGCCCCCGCGCTGCGGAAGGCCGGGGCCGGGCGGCTGCTGGGGATGACCCACGGGCACGAGGCGGCCTGGGCCCAGCTCCCCGCCTCCCGGCAGCTGCTCCGGCGGATCGGCTCCGGCACGGACACCCTCACCTACCTCGGCGAGTACACCCGCTCGCGGATCGCCGCCGCGGTCGGCCCGGAGGCGGCGGCGCGGATGCGCCAGGTCCCGCCGGGCGTGGACGAGAAGACCTTCCACCCGGACTCGGGCGGGGCCGCGGTGCGGGCCGCGCTGGGGCTGAGCTCGCGCCCGGTGGTGGTGTGCGTCTCCCGGCTGGTGCCGCGCAAGGGCCAGGACACGCTGATCAGGGCGCTGCCCGGGGTGCTGGCCGCCGAACCGGACACGGTGCTGCTGATCGTCGGCGACGGGCCCTACCGGGGCGATCTGGAGAAGCTGGCGGCCTCGGTCGGGGTCTCCGCCTCGGTGCGGTTCACCGGCGCCGTGCCCTGGTCCGAGCTCCCGGCCCACTACGGCGCAGGCGACGTCTACGCGATGCCCTGCCGGACCCGCCGCGGCGGTCTGGACGTGGAGGGGCTCGGCATCGTCTACCTGGAGGCGTCCGCGACCGGACTGCCGGTGGTCGCCGGTGACTCCGGCGGGGCGCCCGACGCGGTGCTGGAGGGGGAGACCGGCTACGTGGTCCCCGGGCGCGACCAGGAGGCTCTGACGGAACGTCTGGTGACGCTGCTTCAGGACCCGTCCCTGCGCGCCCGGATGGGCGAGCGGGGACGGGCCTGGGTGGAGCAGAACTGGCGCTGGGACCTGCTGGCCGGGCGGCTGGCCGCGCTGCTCTGACGAGCGGTCGGCAGCGCGGTCGGCCGTGCGGTCAGCGGGCCGAGTAGAGGGCCTCGATCTCGGCGCCGAAGTCCTTGGCCACGACCGCGCGCTTGAGCTTCAGCGAGGGGGTGATGTGGCCCGACTCCTCGGTGAAGACGGTGTCGAGGATGTGGAACTTCTTCACCGCCTCGGCGTGCGAGACCGCGGCGTTGCCGTCGTCCACCGCGGCCTGGACCGCGGCCAGCAGGTCGGCGTCCTGGAGCAGGTCGGAGACCGAGGCCTCGTCGGGCTTGCCGTTGAGCTTCTTCCAGGTCGGGAAGAACTCCGGGTCGATGGTGATCAGGCAGGCGATGAAGGGCTTCCGGTCGCCGACCACCATGCACTCGCCGATCAGCGGATGGGCCCGGATCCGGTCCTCGATCACGGCGGGGGCGACGTTCTTGCCGCCGGCCGTGACGATGATCTCCTTCTTGCGTCCGGTGATGGTGAGGTAGCCGTCGTCGTCCAGCTCGCCGATGTCGCCGGTGGAGAACCAGCCGTCCTGCAGCGCCTCGGCGGTGGCCTCGGGGTTCTGCCAGTAGCCGGTGAAGATCTGCGGGCCCTTGAGCTGCACCTCGCCGTCGTCGGCGATCCGGATCGAGGAGCCGGGCAGCGGCTGGCCGACGCTGCCGATCCGCGGCTCGTCGTGCGGGTTGAAGGCGGTGGCGGCGCAGGACTCGGTGAGGCCGTAGCCCTCCAGCACGGTGAAGCCGATGCCCCGGTAGAAGTGGCCGAGCCGCTCGCCGAGCGGGGCCCCGCCGGAGATCGCGTGGGTGGCCCGGCCCCCCAGCGCGGCACGGAGCTTGCTGTACACCAGGGCGTCGAACAGCTTGTGCCGCAGCTTCAGCCCCAGCGAGGCGCCTTCCGCGTCCAGCGCCCGGCTGTAGGCGATCGCGGTCTCGGCGGCGCGGTCGAAGATCTTGCCCTTGCCCTCGCTCTGCGCCTTGGCCCGGGCCGAGTTGTAGACCTTCTCGAAGACCCGGGGGACGCCCAGGATCAGGGTCGGTTGGAAGGCGCTGAGCTCCGCCACGACCTCCTTGATGTCGGGCAGGTGGCCGAGTTTCACCGGTGCCAGCACGGCCGCGATCTCCGCGATCCGGCCCAGCACATGCGCCTCGGGCAGGAACAGCAGCACCGAGGACTCCCCGGTGCGGAACAGCGGATCGAGCCGGGCCACCACATTGCCCAGCTCGCCCAGGAAGTTGCCGTGGGTCAGCTGACAGCCCTTGGGGCGTCCGGTGGTTCCCGAGGTGTAGACGATGGTGGCGATGGTGTCCGGGTTCAGCGCCGAACGGCGCTCCTCCACCGTCGCGTCCGCCACGCCCTGTCCGGCGTCGGCCAGTTCGCGCAGCGCGCCGCCCTCGATCTGCCAGGTCTGCTTCAGCTCCGGCAGGTTCTCGCTGACCTGGGCCACCACCGCCTGGTGCCGGGGCAGTTCGGTGATGCAGGCCACCGCACCGGAGTTGCCGAGGATCCACTCGACCTGCTCGGCGGAAGAGGTCTCGTACACCGGGACGGTGATCGCGCCGGCGCACCAGATCGCGAAGTCCAGCAGGGTCCACTCGTAGCGGGTGCGGGACAGCAGCCCGACCCGGTCGCCGGGGCCGATGCCGGAGGCGATCAGGCCCTTGGCCGCGGAACGCACCTCGGCCAGGAACTGCACGGCCGTCAGGTCCTCCCACCGGCCGTCGGCCTTGCGGCTCACCACCGCGACGGAGGGATGCCGTTCGGCGTTGCGGTGGATGAGGTCGGTGAGGTTTGCGCCGCTCGGCACCTCGTAGAGAGCCGGAAGGCTGAACTCGCGCAAGACTGCTCCTCGGTCTGCGACGCTGCGTGACGCCAGGACGTTACTGCTCGGTACAAGTACTTCGATAGAGGAGACGGCAATTGTGTTTCCTGTGTCACACTGCCGTGAGCAGTATGTTTCCTGTGGTCGGTGGGGCGGGGCCTGGCACCGGCGACCGGAAGGGGCATGCGTCCCTCTGCCCGAAACCCTACTGCCGGACAGGTCGGTAGGGTGACCGCATGCGGGTGCATGTGGTCAGCGACGTACACGGCAACAGCGAGGCCCTGGCGCGGGCGGGGGAAGGTGCCGACGCTCTGCTGTGCCTGGGGGACCTGATCCTCTTCCTCGACTACGCGGACCATTCGCGCGGCATCTTCCCCGACCTCTTCGGCCGCGAGAACGCCGACCGGATCGTGGCGCTGCGCACCGCCCGGCGGTTCGACGAGGCCAAGGAGTTCTCCCGGCAGCTGTGGGCCGGCCTCGACATCGACCGGGAGACCGCCACCGAGCAGGCCGTGCGCCGCCAGTACGCCGAGCTCTTCGCCGCCTTCCCCAGGCCCACCTATGCCACCTACGGCAATGTCGACCGGCCCGACCTGTGGCCCGAGTACGCCGCCGACGCGGGCGTGACCGTGCTGGACGGCGAGGTCGTCGAGATCGGCGGACGCACCTTCGGCTTCGTCGGCGGCGGACTGCCCACGCCGATGCGCACCCCCTACGAGGTGGACGAGGAGACCTATGCGGCGAAGGTCTCCGCGCTCGGCCGGGTCGACGTGCTGTGCAGCCACATCCCGCCGGCCGTCCCCGAGCTGACCTACGACACCGTGGCCCGCCGCTTCGAGCGCGGCAGCGAGGCCATCCTCGACGCGATCCGCAGCACCAGCCCGGGTCATGTGCTCTTCGGGCATGTGCACCAGCCGCTGGCGCGACGGATGCGGATCGGCCGCAGCGAGTGCGTCAACGTCGGGCACTTCCGCTCCACCGGCCGCCCCTGGGTCCTTGACTTCTGAACCGGTAACCTTCCAGCAGCACCCAGGCAGCAGAGACGCGGAGGCCAGCGATGGCGGAGCACACGAGGTCGAGCACCACGATCGAGGCCACCCCCGAACAGATCATGGCGGTGATCGCGGACTTCGCGGCCTACCCGGAATGGACCGGTGAGGTCAAGGAGGTCGAGGTGCTCGCCAAGGGCGCGGACGGACGTGCCGAGCAGGTGCGGCTGCTGCTGGACGCCGGGGCCATCAAGGACGAGCACGTCCTCGCCTACACATGGGAGGGCGACCACCGGGTCAGCTGGACCCTGGTGAAGAGCCAGATGCTGAAGTCGCTGGACGGCTCCTACCTGCTGGACCCGTCCCACAGCGGCGGCACGGTGGTCATCTACCAGCTCGCCGTGGACGTCAAGATCCCGATGCTGGGGATGATCAAGCGCAAGGCGGAGAAGGTCATCATCGACCGGGCGCTGGCCGGGCTGAAAAAGCGGGTGGAGTCGGCCGACGTGAAGTCCACCGGCGTCGAGGGTTGATGGTCTCCTCAGCACCCCACTCCTCAGCACGCCACTCCTCAGCACGCCGCACCGTACTCGTCAGCGGTGGCGGCGGCAGCGGCCGCAGCACGATCGCTGCCGCGCTCGCCCGGGAAGCGGCCGGGACGGCCCGTACCCTGCTGCTCGCCGCCGACGACCCGCACCGCAGCGTCGACCGGCTGCTCGACGTACGGCTGTCGTCGGAACCGACCGAGCTGGAGGGCGGCCTGTTCGCCGCCAGGCTCGACCCGCAGGCCGCCTTCCGGGACGCCGCCGACCGGCTGCTCTCCCGCGCCAAGCCGCTGTTCGACCTGCTCGGCGTGGACCCGCTGGAGCGAGACGAGCTCAGCGCCCTGCCCGGCGCCGCGCACCTCGCCCTGCTGGACGCCCTGCGCACGCACGCGGCCCGGGGCGAGTGGGACGTGCTGGTGGTGGACGCGCCGGTGGTCGCCGACCTGCTGGCGGCGCTCGCGCTGCCCGAGCAGCTGGACCGCTACCTGGCCCGGCTGATTCCCGAACAACGGCAGGCCGCCCGGGCGTTGCGCCCGGTGCTGGCCGCCGTCGCCGGAGTGCCGATGCCCTCGGACTGGGTCTACGAGGCACGGTCCTGGGCCGCCGCCGAACTCGACGAGGTCCGGGCGGTCACCGACGCGCCGGGGACCACCGTCCGGCTGGTCCTGGACGCGCCGACCGGTCCGCGCGCCGGCGCGGCGCTGCGCCAGGCGCGGGCCGGGCTCGCGCTGCACGGCCAGCGGGTGGAGTCGCTGCTGGTCAACCGGCTGGTGCCGGATGGTGGTGAACCGTTCCTGGCCGGGCTGCACCTGGAGCAGCAGCGGCAGCTGGCCGCCCTGCGCGCCGAGTGGGACGTCCCCGTCCACGGGGTGCCGCACCTGGGGGCGGAGCCCGGGGGCGCGGCCCTGTTCGCTCGCCTGGGACTGCCGCCGATCGGCCCCTCGGGCCCGCTGCCGACCCCCTGGCCGGTGGAGGACCTGCGGGAGGGTGACGAGGGCGCGCTGGTGTGGCGGATCCCGCTGCCCGGCGCCGACCGCGCGGACCTGGACCTGGTCCGGCGCGGCGACGACTTGGTCCTCGGCGTCGGCCCCTACCGCCGCACCGTCGCGCTGCCCTCGGCGCTGCGCCGCTGCACCGTGGCCGGCGCGGCCCTGCGCGAGGGCGTCCTGGCCGTGCGGTTCACCCCTGATCCGCAGCTCTGGCCCGGGGGCCGCTGAGCCGGGCCACTGACAAGGCCTTGGCCAGAACACCGACGCGCCATGCCGGTTGAGGTAGCGTCGGAGGGGTCCCCAGGGCGCGTCCCGCGGAGCTCGAAGAAGGAGCAGAACCATGACGACTGCCGACGACCGGAACAACGAGGACGTGTGGGCCGAGGCCGTGGCCGAGGGCGGCACGGGGGACGACGTGCCCGTCCACGTCAGTGACACCCATGACGCCGACACCCATGACGCCGTCGCTGAGACCGGCGACAAGTCCTCGAAGCCCGCCTCCCCGGCGGACTTCTTCGGCCCCGAGCTGACCCCGCTGGTGGACGAGGTCCGCCGGTTCGCCACCACGCTGGGGGAGAAGGTCAGCGCCGCCTCCACCGCCGCGAGCAACGGCGACAGCCTGGGCGCCCTGCAGAACCTCGCCGCGCCGCTGCGCAGCAAGCACCCCGAGGTCTACGGCCACCTCATCGCCGCAGGTGGGGAACTGCTGGCGGCCTACCGCGCGGCGGTCTCCGCTTCGGAGAAGCGCTGGACGGCGGAGAAGCCGGCCTCCTCCGAGCAGATCGACCTCGACTGACTCCGGAAGCGGTCCCGGTCCTCCGACCAGGTTGACTACGACTCCTGAAGGCTCACCAACGTGTCCTCAGCTGTCTGTCTTCGGCTAATGTACGCACAGGTGTGTACCCGGCCCCATCCGGCCGGGTACGGTACCGGCCAGCGGGGAAGCCAGCGGAGACTGAGGGACACATGGGACTGACCATCGGCGTCGACGTCGGGGGTACCAAGATCGCAGCCGGGGTCGTCGACGAGGACGGCTCGATCCTGGCTCGAACGCGGGTACCCACCCCTGCGGACCCGCAGTGGGCGGTCGGCGCGATTGCCGACGCCATCAAGGAGTTGCAGGCGGGACACGACGTCACCGCGGTGGGCGTCGGCGCCCCCGGCTACATCGACCGGAACCGCTCCACCGTGATCATGGCTCCCAACATCAACTGGGAGAACGAGCCGCTGAAGTCCCGCATCGAGGACCTGGTGCACCTGCCCACGGTCATCGAGAACGACGCCAACGCCGCCGCCTGGGGCGAGTTCCGGTTCGGCGCGGCGGCGCAGCACAACGACATGATCATGATCACGGTGGGCACCGGCATCGGTGGCGGCATCGTGCTGGAGGGCCGGATGTACCGGGGCAGCTTCGGCGTCGCCGGCGAGATCGGCCACCTCAACATGGTCCCCGAGGGCATCCCCTGCGGCTGTGGCTCCAAGGGCTGTTGGGAGCAGTACGCCTCCGGCCGCGCCCTGCGCCGCTACGGCCGCGAGCGCGCGGCCGCCGACCCGGTGCTCGGCAAGCGGCTGCTGGAGCTGAACGAGGGCATCGCCGAGACCATCACCGGCAGCCAGATCACCCAGGCGGCGGAAGAGGGCGACCCGCTCGCCCTGGAGGTCTACGACGAGCTGGCCGACTGGCTCGGACGCGGCATGGGCGACCTGGCCTCGCTGTTCGACCCGGCCGTTTTCGTCCTCGGCGGCGGCGTCTCCGACTCCGGCAGCCTGCTGCTCGACCCGGTCGCCAAGGCCTTCGAGAAGCACCTGATCGGCGGAGTCCACCGGCCACGCGCCGAGGTGGTGCTCGCCTCCCTCGGCTCCGCCGCCGGTATCGCCGGCGCCGGCGACCTGGCCCGCCAGGTCTGATCCCGACGGGCGCCCCGCTCGGGCGCCCCGCGCACGCACTCTACGCACGCCCCCGGAGGCGGTGCGAGACTCGGCCCATGGACGCCGACGATCTCCCCGCCTCCGGTCCGCAGCCCGACGGCTCCGAAGTCGTCCGACTGCTCAGCTACAACATCCGCTCGCTGCGCGACGACCGGACGGTGCTGGCGCGGCTGATCCGCGCCTGCGCTCCGGACCTGCTGTGCGTTCAGGAGTCACCGCGGTTCTGGTTCCCCCGGCAGCAGGCCGCATGGCTGGCCCGTTCGACCGGTCTGATGATCCTGTCCGGCGGGCTCAGCGCGTCCGGGCCGCTGCTGCTGGGACGGCTGCGGGCGATGCCGCTCTCCGTCCACGACGTGCTGCTGCCGCGGACTCCCGGGCTGCACCAGCGGGGCTTCGCCACCACCGTGGTCCGCTTCGGCACGGCCGCGCCGTTCTCGGTGACGAGCTGTCACCTCTCGCTCGACCGGGACGAGCGCTACGACCAGTGCGGGATGCTGCTGGAGCAGCTGGACCGGGTCGGCGCCCCGCTCGCCGTCGTCGGCGGGGACTTCAACGAGCATCCGGACGGCCCCGGTTGGAAGCTGCTGGCCGGACGTCTCCAGGACGGCTGGGCCACCGCGCCCTGGGGCTCCGAATTCACGTCCGTCCCGGACAACCCCTACCAGCGCATCGACGCGGTCTTCGCCACCCCGGGCATCGACGTCCTCGCCTGCGGCGTCCCCGACCTCCCGCGCAAGGACCTGATCGCGGCGACGGACCATCTGCCGCTGGTCGCCGTGCTGCGGGTTCCGCCGGGGTCCTAGGTGCGGCATGTGCATGGCTCGTCGCGCAGTTCCCCGCGCCCCTGGATAGTGCAACGTGCCCGCAGTGGGTCAGTTGCAGCCCCCTGGGGGCGCGGGGAACTGCGCGACAAACCAGGCACAGCCCGCACCCGAGATCAGACCACCGCCCCCCGCTGCGGATCGTCGTCCTCGTCATCGTCGTCGTCCCGCATCCGCGCGATCAGCGTGGCGACCCCCCCGACGAACAGGCCGATCCCGAGGAACGCCCCCATCCCGCCGACCCCGGGCAGCTGCCCGAACGCCGAGTACAGAGTGAGCACCACCCCTGCGACCACCGCGGCGACGGCGAGCCGGGTCGGGGTCTCGGTGCGCGGGAGCGGCGGCGGGGGCGGTGGGACGTAGTGGTCGTCGTCCTCCGACTCCTCCGGGACCCAGCTGCGCGGGTCGACCGGCGGGATCGCCTGGATCGCCGGGAGCGGCTTGATCACCGGCCGGGGCCGCGGCGCGGGGGCCAGGTCCGCCAGGTCCTCCGCGGCCGGCCAGGACCGCGCCTCGGCGTCCACCGGGTTGTCGAAGTCCGCGACGAGCTGGGCGAACACCGCGTCGTCGTCGGTGGCCGCCCGGTCGGGGTTGCTCTCCCCGGTGGCGTCCTGGGGCGCGTCCGCGCCTTCCTCGGGCAGCTCGGGCACGGCCGTCATCCCTTCGCGGCGGGCATGAGCCGCCGCACGAAGTCGAGGCTTCCGGCAAAGATCGATTCGGCGTCGTGGTCCAGCGTGGCCACATGGAAGCTGCGCTCGCAGAGCCGCTCCTCGACATCGGTCGAGGAGATCCGGGAGAGCAGCATCTCCCCGCTGGCCGGTGTCAGCACATGGTCCTGGGGGCTGCGGAACATCAGCAGCGGCTGGGTGATCTGCGGCAGCTCCGACTGCACCAGCCGGGTGAACTGTGCCATGGAGTGTGCGGCGTGCAGCGGGGTGCGGACGTAGCCGCCCTCGTTGACCCCGGGCTTGGCCACGTCGTTGGCGATTCCCGGCAGGCTGGGCAGCAGGTGCCGTACCAGCGGCAGCGCCCGGTGCGCCTGCCCGGGCATCGTCACCAGCGGGTTGACCAGGACCAGGCCGGAGACCTCGGTGCCCTTCTGCGCCGCCAGGTGCAGCGCCAGGGCGCCGCCCATGGAGAGGCCGAAGACGAAGACCTGCTCGCAGTCCTTCGCCAGCAGGTCGAACTCCCGCTCGACGGTGGCGTACCAGTCCGGCCATCGGGTGACGTTGAGGTCGCGCCACTCGGTCCCGTGCCCCGGCAGCAGCGGCAGCGAGACGGTGAAACCCTCGTCGGCCGCGGCCTCGGCCCACGGCCGCATCGAGTACGGCGAGCCGGTGAACCCGTGGCACACCAGGACTCCGACCGGGCCGCCGTGGTGGCGATACGGTTCGGCACCGGGCATGAGCGGCATCTGCGGCTCCTTTCGCACAGCGGTCTGCACGGGACAACACGACGGGTGACCCGCATAGTCCCATGCCCGCCTGTCAGCCGTACAGCTCACCATTGCCCGAGCGGCTAAGGTTCTCCCTGGTTCGTGAATCTGGAGGCCAGGGTTGTTCTACCGACTGATGAAGATGATCGTCGCCCCGCTGCTGAAGATCTTCTTCCGTCCCTGGGTCGAGGGGATGGAGCACATCCCCGCGGACGGGCCTGCCATCCTCGCCAGCAACCACCTCTCCTTCTCCGACTCCTTCTTCCTGCCCGCGATGATGAAGCGCCGGGTGACCTTCATCGCCAAGTCCGAGTACTTCACCGGAACGGGCGTCAAGGGGAAGTTGACTGCCGCCTTCTTTCGGGGCGTCGGCCAGCTCCCAGTGGACCGCTCCGGGGTGCGCGGCGCCGGAGAGGCGGCGATCACCAGCGGGATCGAGGTCATCAAGCGGGGCGAGCTGTTCGGGGTGTACCCCGAGGGGACCCGCTCGCCCGACGGCAAGCTCTACCGCGGCAAGGTCGGCGGCGTGGCCCGGATCGCCCTGGCCACCGGGGCGCCGGTGATCCCGGTCGCGATGATCGACACCGAGAAACTGCAGCCGCCCGGCCAGGTCAAGCCGAACTTCGGGATCAGGCCCGGGATCCGGATCGGCGCCCCGCTGGACTTCTCGCGCTACCACGGCATGGAGAACGACCGCTTCATCCTGCGCTCGGTGACCGACGAGGTCATGTACGAGATCATGCGGCTGTCCGGCCAGGAGTACGTCGACATCTACGCGACCGCGGCCAAGCGGCAGATCCAGGAAGCGAAGAAGCAGGCCAAGCAGATCAGCGCGGAGAGACAGCAGTAGCCCGAGGGGCTACCGACCTTAGAGCAGGGGGCGCAGGGTGGGGACCGAGAAGCGTGCCACGGGGGTCTTCTCCGTGGAGCAGCCGCTGTGGCGGGCCGTGTCGGCCTTCCGCCTGCTCACGGTGGTGTACGCGGTGGGCCGCTACGCCGGGAACGCGCACCACTACACCCATCCCGCCGCGGCCTGGGCCTATATGGCCGTCCTCACGCTGTGGACCTTCGCGACGGTGCGGGTGTTCTCCACCAAGGCACGCTGCGGCTGGTGGTGGCTCTGGGCCGACCTGGCGCTGATCGTCGCCGGCATCCTGCTGACCCGCAGCTTCGACCAGACGGCCAGCGTCGACGCCAACGACGTGACCCTGCCGACGGTCCGCGCCGCCGCGACCGTGCTCGGCTTCGCGGTCATGGGCGGCTGGCGCCCCGCAGGCGCCGCCGGACTGCTGATCGGCCTCGCCAACATCGCCGAGCGGGGCAGGGTCACCTCCAGCAACGCCCACAACATCGTGCTGCTGATGGTCGCCGGCGTCGCCATCGGCTATGTGATCGAGCTGGCCCGCGCCAGCGAGCAGACCCTGGCCAGAGCCCTGGAGATCCAGGCGGTGACCCGGGAACGGGAGCGGCTGGCCCGCGACATCCACGACGGGGTGCTCCAGGTCCTGGCGATGGTGCAGCGCCGCGGCGCCGAGGTCGGCGGCGAGGCCGCGGAGATCGGCCGGATGGCGGGGGAGCAGGAGATCGCGCTGCGGGCGCTGATCGCCGAGGGCCTGGTGCCCAACCCGTCCTACGAGGCCCCGCGACGTCCGCGGCGGCGGTCCGATCCGGGGGAGCCGCAGGACCTGCGGGCGCTGCTCACCCCGCTGGCCGGCTCCCGGGTGACGCTGTCCGCCCCGGGGACGCCGGTGCTGCTCCCCGGCCGGGCGGCGAGTGAGCTGAGCGCGGCTGTCAGTGCCGCGGTGGACAATGTGCGCAAGCACGCGGGGGAGCAGGCGCACGCCTGGATCCTGGTCGAGGACGAGCCGGACGGGGTGGTCGTCAGCGTCCGCGACGACGGTCCCGGGTTCGCCCAGGAGCGGTTGGGAGAGGCCGAGCAGGAGGGGCGGCTCGGGGTCTCCCAGTCGATCCGGGGCCGGCTGCGGGATCTGGGCGGCAGCGCCGAGATCAGCTCGGCCGCCGGCCAGGGCACCGAGGTCGAGTTGCGGGTGCCCCGTCAGCGAGTCGAACGAGGGAGCACGCAGTGACGGTCGAACAGAACGCCGGTGGTCAGCCGGCCGAGGACCAGCAGGCGATCCGGGTGATGGTGGTGGACGACCACCCGATGTGGCGCGAGGCGGTGGCCCGCGACCTGGGCGCGGCCGGCTGCCGGGTGGTCGCCACGGCGGGGGACGGCCGCGAGGCGGTGCGCCGCGCGCCGGCCGCCGCCGCGCACGTGGTCGTCCTCGACCTGAACCTGCCGGACCTGCCCGGGGTCGAGGTCTGCCGCCAGCTGATGGCGCAGGACCCGGCGCCCCGGGTGCTGGTGCTGTCCGCCAGCGGGGAGCACGCGGACGTGCTGGAGGCGGTGAAGTCCGGCGCCACCGGCTACCTGGTGAAGTCGGCCAGCCGGGAGGAACTGCTGGACGCGGTCCGCCGTACCGCCGTCGGCGACCCGGTGTTCACCCCGGGGCTGGCCGGCCTGGTGCTGGGCGAGTACCGCCGGCTGGCGGCCGAGCCGGTGCAGGCCGGCTCCCGTACCCCGGCCGCCCCGCAGCTCACCGACCGGGAGACCGAGGTGCTGCGGCTGGTCGCCAAGGGGCTGGCCTACAAGCAGATAGCCGACCGGCTGGTGCTGTCGCCGCGCACCGTGCAGAACCACGTCCAGAACACCCTCGGCAAGCTCCAGCTGCACAACCGGGTGGAGCTGGTCCGCTACGCCATCGAGCGCGGCCTCGACGACGAGGTCTAGCCCCGACCCGCCCTGTGCACAGCAGGGTGCATCCATCCCGCCCGCAGCTACCGTGAAGTGACAGTTCGTCATACTCAGGGGAGGGGACGGATATGCGGATCGGCGTGCTCACCGGCGGAGGGGACTGCCCCGGGCTCAACGCGGTCATCAGGGGGGTCGTCCGCAAGGGCGTCGAGGTCTACGACTACGAGTTCACCGGTTTCCGGGACGGCTGGCGCGGCCCGCTGGAGGGCGCCACCCTTCCCCTCGGCATCCCTGAGGTCCGGGGCATCCTGCCGCGCGGCGGCACCGTCCTGGGCTCCTCGCGCACCAATCCGCTGAAGGTCGCCGACGGCATCCGCAAGGTCAAGGAGAACCTGGACAAGTACCAGGTGGACGCACTGATCGTGATCGGCGGCGAGGACACCCTCGGGGTCGCCGCCACCCTGCACGACAACGGCGTGAACGTCGTGGGCGTGCCCAAGACCATCGACAACGACCTCAACGCCACCGACTACACCTTCGGCTTCGACACCGCCGTCAACATCGCGACCGAGGCCATCGACCGGCTGCACACCACCGCGGAGTCGCACCGCCGGGTGCTGGTCATCGAGGTGATGGGCCGTCACGCCGGCTGGATAGCCCTGCACTCGGGCATCGCGGGCGGCGCCAATGTGATCCTGATCCCCGAGCAGCGCTTCGACATGGACCAGGTCTGCGCCTGGGTCGAGCAGCGCTTCCGGATCAACTACGCGCCGATCGTGGTGGTCGCCGAGGGGGCGATGCCGGTCGAGGGCCAGATGGTGCTCAAGGACGACACCCGCGACGCCTTCGGCCATGTCCGGCTCTCCGGCATCGGGGAGTGGCTGGCGCACGAGATCGAGGCCCGCACCGGGAAGGAGGCGCGGACCACCGTCCTCGGACACATCCAACGCGGCGGCACCCCCAGCGCCTTCGACCGCTGGCTGGCCACCCGCTTCGGCCTGCACGCGATCGACGCGATCCACGACGGCGACTACGGCACGATGGTCGCGCTGCGCGGCACCGACATCGTCCGCGTGCCGCTCGCCGACGCCACGGCGCGGATCAAAACCGTCGAACCTGCGCTGTACTCCGAGTTCGACGTCTTCTTCGGGTAGTGGGGGGTTGCTGTTCGCGCAGTTCCCCGCGCCCCTGTTCAGGGGCGCGGGGAACTGCGCGAACACCAGCCGCAGCATCGCCGCACTAGACCACCGACCGCTCCCCCAACTCAGCCAGCATCCCGGCGACGATCCCGACCCCGTCCAGCGTCAGCACCGACTCCGGATGGAACTGCACCCCCGCGAACCCCGGCCCCCGCAACGCGAAGACGTCACCCGTCACCGCGTCACGACTCACCTCGATCCCCCGTGCCGCGAGCCGCGCAACATCGCCCGAGTCGCACACCGCCGTGAACGTGTTGTAGAAGCCCACTGTCCGTGCCGACCCGAAGAGGTCGATCCGCTCCTGCGCGCCCTGGTACGGCACGGCCTTCCGTCGCAGCGGCAGTCCCAGGGACGCGCACAGCAGCTGGTGGCTCAGGCAGACCGCGAGCAGGCCGTCCGGCCGCCCGGTCGCCATGAGCTCGCCGACCACGCCCTGCATCCGGCGCATCTTCTGGTCCGTCAGATCGGCCGGGTCGCCCGGGCCGGGGCCCAGCACCAGCGGGCCCCGGTGCGCGGCGACCGCCTCGGCCAGACCGGGGAGGTCATAGCGTCGGACGGTGACCCGGTGGCCCAGCGAGCGCAGCAGATGCGCCAGCATCGAGGTGAAGGTGTCCTCGCAGTCGATCACCAGGACGTGCTGCGGGTCGGCGGCGGCCGGGGCCGGGGTCTGCATCCGCAGCCAGAACGGCGCCAGATTGTTCCGCCTGGCGTCCAGCGCCGCCTGCACCCGGTGGTTGTCGGCCAGCCGGGGTGCCCGCCCCGCCCCCGCCGTCCCGGACCCCGCCCGCGCCGGGACGGCGCCGATCGCGCCGAGCACCCCCGCCGCCTTGGCGTGCGTCTCGGCGACCTCCGCGTAGGGGTCGGAGTGCCGTACCAGTGTCGCGCCGACCCGCACTGCCAGCCTGCCGCTCGCCGGGTCGATGTCGGCGGTGCGGATCAGGATGGGGGAGTCCAGGGTCTGGCCGCCGCCGGAGGTGCGGCCGATCAGCGCCAGCGCGCCCGCGTAGTAGCCGCGCCCGGTCGGCTCGTAGCGGGAGATGACCCGGGTCGCGTTCTGCAGCGGGCTGCCGGTGACGGTGGCGGCGAACATGGTCTCCCGGAGCACCTGACGGACGTCCAGGGTGGTGCGTCCGCGCAGCTCGTACTCGGTGTGGGCGAGGTTGGCCATCTCCTTGAGGCGCGGGCCGAGCACCTGGCCGCCCAGGTCGCCCACCGCGCACATCATCTTGAGCTCCTCGTCCACGACCATGGTGAGCTCCTCCAGCTCCTTGGGGTCGTGCAGGAACGCCAGCAGCGACTCCAGGCCGGGGCCCTCGGCCGGGTAGCGGTACGTCCCGGAGATCGGGTTCATCACCACCGTCCCGCCGGCCTGCCGGACGTGGACCTCGGGACTGGCCCCCACCAGCACCCTCTCGCCGGTGTGCACCAGGAAGGTCCAGTACGCCCCGCGCTCCTGCTCCAGCAGCCGCCGGAACAGGGTCAGCGCCAGCGCCGGGGAGAAGTCCCGCAGGGTCCCGGTGAAGTCGCGGCGGATGACGAAGTTGGCCCCCTCGCCCCGGCCGATCTCGTCCTCGATCACCCGCCGGACGATCTCCGCGTAGGCGTCGTCCGAGAGGTCGAACCCGCCGTCGTCCAGCCGGACCGGGAGCTGCGGCAGCGCCGCCCGCAGCTCGGCCAGTGGCAGAGCGAACGACTCGCGCACCTTCAGGGCCTGCAGCGGGGTGCCGTCGTCCCGGGCCTCGAAGCCGCGTTCCCGCAGCTGCCGGTAGGGGACCAGGGCCAGCAGGTCGTGCACCGGGACGCCGGGAGCCTCCTCGGGCAGCGGCAGTTCCGCCAGCGTCTCAAAACGGCCGACCTCGCCGAACAGCACCTCGACGGTGTCCGGGGCGAGCCGGGGGGCGCGACGGTGCAGCAGGGCGAAGGGTTCGCCGGCGTCGACGAGCCTGGCGACCAGGGCAGCGGCATCGACCGGATCAGTGGCGTTGGTCACAGCGGGGGCCTTTCCGAGGGAGGTGCGGCGGCGGGAGGGTGCCGGCCGGCTCGGGGCGGTGTCCGCTGGAGACGCAGAACGGCCGCCCCGAGGGGCGGCCGTTGAGTCTGCGTGGGAACGCGCGATCAGTGGGCCGCCTCGGGGACGGTCCACCACCAGGAGTAGGTGCGCTGCGTATTCACAGCCCAGACCCTAGCGGATCGGGAGGCGGAGCGGCTGCAGATTCGCGGCATGTCTCAGTCAGCGGTCGCCGGGGACATTTCGGTTGCGTTACCCCGTAGCCTTGGCGCTGTGACCGTGACCGTTGAAACCCACCCCGAAGGGGACGGAGCCCAGGGCTTCTCCTGGCAGTCCCTTCCCGCGGCGCAGCAGCCCGAGTGGCCGGACCCCGAGGCTCTGCGCAAGTCCCTTGCGGACCTCGCCTCCTATCCGCCGCTCGTGTTCGCCGGCGAGTGCGACCAGCTGCGCACCCGTCTCGCCGCCGTGGCCAAGGGTGAGGCGTTCCTGCTCCAGGGCGGCGACTGCGCCGAGGCCTTCGACGGCGTGTCGGCGGACCAGATCCGCAACAAGCTGAAGACGCTGCTGCAGATGGCCGTGGTCCTCACCTACGCCGCCTCCGTCCCGGTGGTCAAGGTCGGCCGGATCGCGGGCCAGTACTCCAAGCCGCGCTCCAAGCCCACCGAGACCCGCGACGGTGTGACCCTGCCGGTGTACCGGGGCGACTCGGTGAACGGCTTCGCCTTCACGCCCGAGTCGCGCCGCCCCGACCCGGAGCGGCTGAAGCGGATGTACAACGCCTCCGCCTCCACCCTCAACCTGGTCCGCGCCTTCACCACCGGCGGCTACGCGGACCTCCGCCAGGTCCACGCCTGGAACCAGGACTTCGTCCGCAACTCGCCCTCCGGGCAGCGCTACGAGCGCCTCGCCAAGGAGATCGACAGCGCGCTGTCCTTCATGAACGCCTGCGGGGTGGACCCGGAGGAGTTCCGTACGGTCGAGTTCTACTCCTCGCACGAGGCGCTGGTGCTGGACTACGAGACGGCGCTGACCCGCACCGACTCCCGTACGGGCAAGCTCTACGACGTCTCCGGCCACATGGTCTGGATCGGCGAGCGCACCCGGCAGCTGGACCACGCCCACATCGAGTTCGCCTCGCAGATCAGCAACCCGATCGGGGTGAAGCTCGGCCCGACCACCACCGTGGACGAGGCGCTGACGCTGATCGACCGGCTGGACCCGAACCGCGAGCCGGGCCGGCTCACCTTCATCACCCGGATGGGCGCGGGCAAGGTCCGCGACAACCTGCCCGAGCTGGTGGAGAAGGTCACCGCGAGCGGCGCCGTGCCGGTGTGGATCTGCGACCCGATGCACGGCAACACCTTCGAGGCGGAGACCGGGCACAAGACCCGCCGCTTCGACGACGTGCTGGACGAGGTCAAGGGCTTCTTCGAGGTGCACCGCGCGCTGGGCACCCACCCGGGCGGCATCCATGTGGAGCTGACCGGCGACGATGTCACCGAGTGCGTGGGCGGCGGCGACGAGGTCTTCGTCGACGACCTGCACCAGCGCTACGAGACGGCCTGCGACCCGCGGCTCAACCGCAGCCAGTCGCTGGACCTGGCCTTCCTGGTTGCCGAGATGTACCGCGGCGCGTAACCCGGTCAGTGTGACGAAGACCCCTCCGGATCTGCGAAAGCGGAACCGGAGGGGTCTTTTGGCACTCGCTCCGATTAGGTAAGGTTAGCCTTGGCTCAACCGGACGCCATCGGAAAGGACCGTCATGTACGTGTGCGTGTGCCATGCGGTCACCGAGCAGCGCGTCCGTGCGGAGATCGCCTCCGGCGCCACCACGCCCCGCCAGGTCGCCAACGGCTGCAAGGCCGGAACCGACTGCGGCTCCTGCGTCCGCCGGATACAGTCCATCCTCGGCAACGAGGGCGCTCGTCCCTGCCCGACCGCCCGCCTCGCCGCACTGCTGGGCCTCCCGGCGCCGGCACCCGAGAACAAGGCGAAGGCCGGCGCCGAGGCGGCCTGACTACAGGCCCGCTTCCAGATCGCTCAGTGCGTCCGCCCACAGCGACGAGCCGCCCTCGGCGAACGCGGCGGGATCCAGGCCCCGAAGCAGCTCGGTCAGCCGCGCCGCCTGATCCGCCCGCGCTTCCGCGTCCAGGCCAGGGTCGCGTCGGCGGCGCGCCTGAGCGAGCTCCGCGGCGCAGGCGACAAAGGCGGCCAGACCGGAGTTGAGCAGCAGCGGAGCCTGGAAGTCGGACTCGGGCCCCAGCGCCTGGACCGCCCCGGCAGGGCTGAGCAGCAGGTCGCTGTCGCCCCATGAGCCCAGCCAGCGGTGCTGCTCCAGCCCCGGGGGCGGCGCCTGGACCGGTTCGTCGGACTCCTCGTCCACGCCGACCCGCGACAGCAGTTCCGGTCCGAACTCGGCCAGATCCGGATCCAGCTCCACGGTGGGCAGTGGACGCAGCGGGACCGGAAGGCCGGCCAGGGCCGCGCGGACGGTGTCGTCCAGTAGACCGGCCTCCCAGTGCTCGGGGGCGAGCACCATGACCTGGTCCGCACCCCACAGCCGCCGGGCCCGCTCGACCGCGTCGCCCGCCGGGATTTGCGCAGGCGCGGGCACAGGCGCAGGTGCGGGAAAGGCCGTGAGGTCCAGGCGGAGCTCCCGCCTCTGCCCGGTCCCCAGCAGGGCCGGATCCAGTCGCAGCGCGCCGGGGCCGGCGTCCGTGCCGAGCAGCAGCACCGCGTCGCCGCTGAGGCGCGCGCTCCGCACCTTCTGCTTCGGGCGCAGCGACAGCAGCAGCTCACCGGTGTCGGTGCGCAGCAGCTGGACCCGGTCCATGGTGATCAGGGCGGCCACCGGGACCTGCGTGCCGCTGTCGTCGGTAAGCACCGCGGCGCTCAGCTGCACGGCGCGCCCCGACAGCTCCCAGGGCGGTCCGACGGCCTCGCCGGTGAGCGGATCCCAGCGCTGCAGCCGCTGCTGGAAGTCGGCGGTCAGCAGCAGCACCCGACCGGTGGCCGGATCCACCGTCCAGGCGGTCCGCATGACGGGCGCGTCCGACTCATTGGCCCAGTGGGCGACCTGACGGAGCGTGCCGAGTTCGAAGACCCTGAGCTCATGGCCGAGGGTCAGCACCGCGTACGGGAGGCCCTCGATCGTGGTCGCGGTCAGCCCCGGGAACTCATGGCTGACCAGCTTCACCGTGCCCCGGCAGGCCACGCTGTCGAGGTCCCAGACCGCCAGACCGTGGAAGGGGTGGAAGGTCGCCAGCAGCGGGCCGACCCCGGCGACCGCCGCGACATCGCCTTCCTCGGCGGGGTAACCGCCGTCCGGATACCCGGAGCGGCGGGACTCCAGCGGCGCGACGAGCTCCTCGGTCCCGGCGGCCAGCAGCCCCTGCGCGGTGACCCCGAAGGCGAGCGCCTGACGCCCGGCGGCCAGGGCGGTCGGCGGTGCGACCCGGGCACCGCTGACGGCGTCGAAGAGCTGAAGCAGCCGGGGCGCCGTCGAACCGACGCAGCCGTACAGCAGCCGGCCGCCGAACTCCACGGTCGCGTCGGCGCCGACCGGTCCCGGCCAGTCGTCCTGGACCTCCGCCGAAGCGTCCCGGGCAGGCCGGGACCTGCCCCACAGCGCTGTGAACGGCTCGTTCAACTCCGCTCCCTCCAAGAAGGCCCCCACCAGCATCGATGGCCCAGGCTACGGGATGTCAGGAGGACCCAGGCGCGAACAGGGCGCGGGAGTCGACCACCAGCCTGACCAGGTCGTCGCCGAGGGCGATGTCGACGACCTGTTCCCCGTCGACCCGGGAGCCCGAGATCGCGGTGATGTTCCGCCCCAGGCGCAGCCGCGCGGGCACGGTCGCGTCCCGCAGCCGGGTGACCCACAGCAGGTCCCCGGCCGCGCACAGGACGGCTGCCCCGGGGCCGTCCTGCAGCAGTTCCACGGCGGTGGCGGCCTCCGGCAGTTCGACGGTGGGACGGAGCGGCGCTCCGTCGCGGCGGCGCCGTAGGTGCAGCAGGCGGTCGGCGGTGGACGCCAGCACGGCCGGCGTCCCGTCCAGTACCGCTGCCTTGGTGGCGAGGCACGGTGCGTCGGACAGCTCCCAGTCGACCACGGGTCCGTTGGGGCCGGGGCTCAGGACCCGGAGTCGACCGTTCTCCAGCAGCAGTCCGCCGTCAGACGGCGCGCTGTCGGCCGGGGCAGGGCGCTGCTCCCGGGCCCTGAAGGCCAGCCCGGGGAACGCCTGCTCGGTCGCCTCGGCGAGCGCGGACAGACCCTGGCGGACGGCGGCCACCTGGAGCTGGGCCGCCTGGGGAAGGGAGCCGGGGTACATCAGATCGAGCACCGGGCGCAGTGCCACCGTGGCCGGCTCGCCGGAGCCGTCGGCGGCGGACCGCAGCGCGTCCAGGTCGGCCCGGAGCAGCAGGCCGGGATCCGGGAGCAAAGGCGCCAGCCGCTGCGAGGCAGCGGCCTGGCGGAGCAGTTGGGACAGCTGCTCCGGGGGCGTGTCCGCCCAGCTGGGTCGTTGGACGCCTGATGCGTCGCCGCCGACCGGCACCGCATGGGCCAGGCCGTAGGTCAGGGCGGTGCGGGCCCGCTGCTCGGTCTCCGGGCCTCGCGCGGTGAGCAGCGCGTCCGCTATCGCCGGGTGGCGGAGGCGGTATGAAGTACCGTCGGAAGCGGCATCGGGGCCGTCTTCCTCCTCTTCGGCCCGCACCAGGCAGAACGCCTCCTCCAGCACCCGTTCCGGCCCGTCCGGGTCGAGGCGGCGGCCGGTGGCCGCCCGGGAGCCGAGTCGCCAGGTGGCGGCTCCGAAGCCGTAGGGGCCGGCCAGGGCCAGGCCGTAGAGCGCGTCGGCGACGGCCGGCGCGGTCGTGCTCCACCGCTCGACCAGCAGGGTCACCGCCTGCTCCAGCCCCGAGGGAAGCACCCGGATGTCCGCCGCCAGCGGCGCGGTGGGCCCGAGCAGCGCCAGCACCAGGACCTGCGCCAGCATGAAGTTGGGGAAGGACGCCTCCGCCACCGACCGGACGAACTCGGCGGCGGACGCCTCGCCGCTCCGCATCGGGCGGGCCGCCTCCGGGGGCGCCAGCTCGTCGGCAGCCGACTCGCACAGGGCGCGGACGAACGACTCGAAGGCGTCCCGGTCCGTCCACTGCGGCAGGTCGAGATCGATGACCGAGCCGGGAGGAAGCAGCGGCAGCCACTCCCGGCTGCCCTCGGTGACCAGGCGTACTTGTGGCAGTGCGGCCAGCGGCACCACCAGGTCCCTGAGCGCCCGCGCCGAGGTGCGGATGCCGACGGGGTCGGACTCGTCCAGCTCGCTGACGGCGATGCAGACCGGACGGGGATCGGCCGCCAGAACGGAGAGCAGCTCGTCCGCGGTGGCCACGTCGTACCCCAGTTGCTCCCCCAGGGCGGCGGCCAGACCGTCGGCTCCACGGCCGCGCGCACCCAGGGCCGCGTGGAAGACCGGGCCGGTCCCGGTGGCGCCGGCCGCCGAGGGCTCCTGGTCGCTCAACAGGAAGAGCCAGTTGAGGAGGGTGCTGCGGCCGGTGCCCGCGGCGCCGGTGATGTGCACATTCGTTCCGTGCGGGCTGTCGGCGAGGATCCCCTGGAATTCGGTGGCCGCCTTCCACCGGCCAAGGGGGAACGGACCCTGGTCGCTCGGAGTGGTCACGGACGGGACTCCTGGAGGTAGTCCGTCAGTTCGCCGACTCCTCGCTCCCGGTCCTCCGCCCGGGGACCGTAGTCGAAGCTGTAGGTGGACCCGGCATCGGGGAAGGTCGAGGACAGCCAGTCCGCGCAGTAGTTGCCGGGCAGCATGCAGGGTTCCAGGTCGGTGTGGATCCGGACCACTTGTTCGGGTTCCACCTCCCTGCTGCGGAGGCTCTCCCACAGCCGCCGTTCCACATGGCCCTGCCCGGGGAGGGTGTAGCCGCGGACGGTGCGCAGCGCGCCGCCGGGCGCCCGGAACTCGATGATTCCGGCAGCGGCCACGGTCGCGGTGAGCCTCAGGTCCTGGGCCACCTGCGGCCACCAGTCCGCCGGGTCGGACAGGGCTTCCGGGTCCAGCCGGCGCAGCTCGGCCTCCAGGTCGGTGGCGATCCTTACCGCTTCGGCGCCGATCGGCTGCGGGCCCAGCTCCGTCAGGGTGTCCCGCAGGGCGTCGAGGCAGCGGATCCAGGCGTCCAGTGAGGAGTTGACCCTTCCGCTGGGGTACCGGTAGGCGCAGAAGACCGACCGGACCGTGCCGTCGTCGGCGAGGCAGATCTCCGCCCCGCGGTCGGTGCCCACCCGCAGCCACTCGGCGGCGGCCGGGTCGTGCACCTTGAGACCGTTCTCCTCGGCGTATCGGGCGAGGGGCTGGGGCCGGTCCGCCGGTTCGTGGTACGGGCCCACCGGGCCGGGCAGTTCCGCGCGCGCAGCCACGGTGTGTCTCCTCTTTCTTCCGGACGGTCAGCCTTGCGGACGGTCAGCTTCGACGCTTGATCGGGGGCTTGCCGAAGAGCCATCGTATGTGGTCCTCGTGGGCCCGGTTTCCTGCCGCTTTGGAGCCCGGGTTGTGGTGGTCGTACTGGAAGGCATGGGTCCGGGCGGCGTCCGGGAAGTAGTGCCGGGTCCATGCGTTGCAGTTGGGGTTCGGCTGGTTGCAGTAGTCCCGCTCCGAGTAGATGCGGGTCACCTTGATGTTCCGGCCGCCGTCGATCTCCTTCAGCAGCGGGACGCCGGCTATCCGCTCGGAGTGGGCGCCGTCGCTGTGGCCGACCACGACATGCTTGGCGCCGGCCTCGTCCTCGTACTCGATGGCGGCGTAGTTGTTGCCCGACTCGTCGCCGTCCAGCAGGCGGCGCTGGTTGACCTTCTGCGCCAGGTCATGGGTCTTGGGGTCGACCTTGGTCGAGGTCTGCACCGGGCTCCGGTCGGCGTTCCGGGGCAGTCGGTACTTCGGGTTCTGCTTGCGCCGCTTGGGGGCGGGCGCGCCGCCGTTGCTGCTGCCCCCCGTCGACGTCCCGCCCTCGGCGGGCTTGGGGTCCTTGACGGCCTTGCGCTTCCGGTCGGCCTTCGCGACGTCCTCGGCGGTGGTGGCCTCGTTCTTGACGGTGTTCTCGGCCACGTCCTTGGCGCCCTGCTCGGTGTCCTTGAGGACTCCGTGGTAGGCGTCGGTGACGTCCTTGGCCAGCGCCTTGCCGATCTTCTTGGCCGCTCCCGTGAAGACTTCCGCTATCTCGCTCATGAGAAGTCCAGCCCGGCGAACTTGCCGGTGAAGACCGTCGCGTGGCCCTGCACCGCTGCCGCGTGCTGTCCGATCACGGCGGCGTGGGCCTTCAGGTCCTCCGGGTGGATCCGGAACCCGTCGCCCGGCCCGTTCCCCGAGACGCCCAGGGTGTCCTCCAGCGCCGAGTAGCTCATCCCGGCCACGGCCTTCTCGACGGTTCCCAGCAGAGGGGTCAGCGCCGCCTCGATCACCTGGGCGGTGATGTACTGGATCAGCATCTGCTTCAGGTACTCCACCGCCAGGTCGGCGGCCTCCACGAGCGCGGCCTCCGCCACCTCGGCGAGCCCGAAGGTGACCACCGCAGCGGCCTGGTCCGCCACGAAGGAGACCGCCAGGACCGCCAACTCGGCTATGCACTCCAGCTTCATCGCCACGATGTAGTCCGCCGCGGCGTCCAACGCGGTGGCCAGCAGGGTGCAGCCCTGGTCGAGCTCGGACATGTGACTCTGCGACAGATGCGCCCACTTGGACACCAGTAGCTCGTACGAGTTGGCCTGGTATGCCTCGCCCATCGCCTTGAGAGTGGCGGTCGCCCCTTGGTGGGTGTCGTCGATCGCCGCCGCGAAGTCACGCACATGGGTCGCGAACTCCCGTACCGAGTCCTCGTTCACCTGCGGCCACTTGACTCCGATGACCTGAAGGAACGTCACCACCGGTCCTGGCAGCTCTATCGCCACGCCCCACCCCCGCACTTGATCGCATGCGCATTCGCCAGCCGGTAAGACTAGTCACATCGCTTGGGGGTGGGGCAAGGCGCCGCGCGGTCAGCTGTCCGGCTGCTCGATCAGCGACTGGATGTAGAGCGGCTCGCCCAGTTTGTCCAGCAGTTCGAGCTGGGTGTCCAGGTAGTCGATGTGGTGCTCCTCGTCCTTGAGGATGTGCTCGAAGATGTTGGCCGAGGTCACGTCGCCCTTGGCCCGCATCACCACGATGCCGCGCCGCAGCCGGTCGATCGCCTCCACCTCGACCTGGCGGTCGGCCGTGAACATCTCGCCGACGGTCTGGCCCACCCGGATGTGGAACAGCCGCTGGTAGTTGGGCAGCCCGTCGAGGAAGAGGATCCGGTCGGTGAGGATCTCCGCGTGCTTCATCTCGTCGATGGACTCGGAGCGGGTGTACTTTGCGAGCTTGGTCCAGCCGAAGTTCTCCTGCATCTTGTAATGCAGAAAGTATTGATTGATCGCGGTCAATTCTGCAGTCAGCTGCTCATTGAGGAACTCGATGACCTCGGGGTCGCCCTGCATCGTTCGCACCCTTTCTATGCCGCTCAAGACGGTCTCCGGCATAGTTCCACCGCGGAGGATCGAGTTCCAGTAAGGTCACACTCGCCTCCGGGGTCCCCGTGTGCTGTCATCCGGCCGCGATCTGTCACCATGGAGGCATGGGTCAGTCCGAGAACGAGCAGGCCAGGGCCCAGGAGCCCGGCGAGGCGGAGCTTCCGCCGGGCCAGCGCCTGCAGCGCGGATGGCCGGTTCTGCACTACGGGCCCGTCCCCCGGTTCAAGCCTTTGACGTGGGAGTTCCAGGTATTCGGAGCAACGGCCTCGGGGGACAAGCACAGCTGGGACCACGAGGGATTCATGACCCTCCCGAGGACCACCGTCACGGCGGATCTTCACTGTGTGACGCGTTTCAGCATGCTGGGCAGCCGCTGGGGCGGCGTCTCCACGGCGACCATTCTCGAACTCGCACCGCCGGCCCCAGAAGTCACCCATGTGATGGTATGGGCCGAGTACGGCTTCAGTTCCAACCTGCGCCTCGCGGACTTCGCCGACGACTCCTCCCTCTTCGCCACTCACCGCAATGGCGACCCGCTCACGGTCGAGCACGGCTTTCCGGTCCGACTCGTCGTCCCCCATCTCTATGCCTGGAAAGGCCCCAAATGGGTCCGCGGCCTCGAGTACATGACCGCCGACCGCCGCGGCTTCTGGGAGGAACGCGGCTACCACAACATCGGCGACCCCTGGGCCGAGCAGCGCTACTCCTACCAGGAGGTCCCGGGCGACGGCCCGGAGCTCTGAAATCGGTTTGCTCTGATCAGCCGGGGTCGGCAGGATCGCGGGCATGGAGCATCCTGCTGAGGTACTGGTGTACGACCGGGTCGAGCTGCGTCGCAAGCGCCTCGTCGACGTCGACGCGCAGCACCGGCTGGTGCTGGAGTCGCTGGAGCACCTGACCCCCTGGATGCCCTGGGCCTCCGGCTACTCCCGGGACTCCCTGCTGGAGCATCTGACCGAGACTCAGGCCGCCTGGGAGTCAGGTCAGGCGTACGACTACATGGTCGTCAGCGAGGGGGAGATCGTCGGCTCCTGCAGTCTGATGCGGCGGATCGGCCCGGGCGGTCTGGAGATCGGCTACTGGATCCACCCGGAGCGCACCGGCCGGGGCCTGGTGACCATGGCCGCAGCCGCCCTCGTCGAGGCGGCCTTCGCCCTCCCCGGCACCACCCACGTCGAGATCCACCACGACGAGGCCAACACCGCCAGCGGCGCCGTCCCCCGCCGCCTCGGCTTCACCGTCGTCTCCCGCGAGAAGGACACCACCCGCGGCGGCGCCCCGGCCGAGTCCGGCATCACCGTCATCCACCGCCTGGACCGCGCGGCGCGGTAGCCTCGCCGCGGGCTACCAGCGGTTGCGGTGGAGGACGTCGGCGAGGGGGCGGCGGCGGACTGGGCCGAACTTTCCCAGGGGCCAGCCGACCGGGATGATGCCGAAGGTGTGGACGTCGGAGGGGATGCCGAGGGCGGCTTTCCACTCGCGTTCCAGGAGCAGGTGCCAGATCGTCAGGTTGGCTCCCAGGCCCAGACCGCGGGCGGCCAGGAGCAGGTTCTGGATGCCGGGGTAGACGCTGGAGGCCTCGGCGAGGAGGGTGAAGCGGCCGCCGTGGGCGGCCAGGCGGCTGAGGCCGGCGGTGCCGAGCTGGGTGACCATGCCGCGCAGGCTGTCGAAGTCGGCGGTGACCTTGGGGGAGCGGTAGCAGGGGATGACCAGGGCCGGGATGTCGGTGAAGTGGTCGCGCTGGTACTCGATCGCCGCGCGCATCCGGTCGTAGGCGCCCTCGTCCATCGGGGTGGGGACGGTCCGGCCTGCCGAGGCGAGGTAGGTGTTCACGCAGCGGGCCCAGAGCGGGGCCAGGGTGGTCATCATCTCGCGGTCGGTGACCAGGACGTACTGGTAGTCCTGGGCGTTGTGGCCGCTCGGCCCGTAGACGGCGGCCTGGACCAGCTTTTCCAGCAGCTCGTCCGGCACCGGCTCGGCGCTCAGCCGGCGCATCGCCCGCATGGTGGCCATGGTGTCGAAGAGGTCAACCGCCGCAGGTGAGGTCATGCGCACGGAGTCTACGGAGGGCCTCCGGACGAACTGTCAGCGGGGCCGCCCAAAACGATACAAGGTGCTCAGTACAACCAGATGGTGACCTTGCTGCCCATCGCCGCCTGCTGGTTCCCGCCGGGGCTCTGGTTGTGCACGGTCGGAGTGCCGAACGGGTTGAGCTTGACGGCCTGCACCTGGAAGCCGGCGCCCTGCAGGGCCTTCTTGGCGTCCTTCTCGCTCAGCCCGGTGACATCGGGGACGGTCGTCTGCTGCTGTCCCTTGGACACGGTCAGGGTGACCGTGCTGCCCTGGGACGCGGTGTCGCCGTTGGGGCTCTGCGCGGCGACCTCGCCGGCCGCGGCGTTGTCGGAGAAGACCTGGTTGGGGTCCAGCTGAACCTTGAAGCCCGCGTTCTGCAGGTCGGCGGTGGCCTGGTCGACCGACTCGCCGACCACGTTCGGCAGCGAGACCGGCTGGGAGCCGGAGCTGACGACCAGGTTGACCACGGTGTTGGGCTGCTCCTTGGTGCCTGCCGCGGGGTCGGTGCTGATCACGTTGCCCTGGGTGACGCTGTCGCTGGCCTGCTGGGTGACCTGGCCGACGGCGAGCCCGGCGGCCTTGATCGCCTGCTCGGCGGCGGACTGGGACTTGCCGGTGACGTCCGGGACGGCCGGGCGGTCCGGGCCCTTGGAGACGTCCAGGGTCACCGAGCTGTCCTTGCGGATCCTGGTTCCCACGCCCGGGTTGCTGCTGATCACCTTGCCGCTGCCGACGGTGCTGCTGAAGTCCTGGGTGACGGTGACGGTCAGCCCGTCGGCCTGCAGGGTCTGCACCGCCTGGCCCTGGGTCTCGCCGAGCACGCTGGGCATCTGCATGTAGAGCCCGTCCAGCGCCAAGGTCGCGCCACCGGCGACCAGGCCGATCACCAGCAGCACCGCCGCCGGGACGACCCAGCGGCGCCGGCGCCGCGGCGGCCGGCGGTTGCCCCGGGACGGCGGCTGGGCGTAGCGCTCCTCCGGCGGGGTGCGCCGGGGCATCACCAGGTCGGGCGGCAGCTCGCGCATGATGCTGGTGCGCTCGACCTGCGGTTGCTGCTGGAAGGGCGGCGACGGCAGCCCGGGCTCGGCGTCCAGCTGGGCCGGCGTCAGGCCGCGCCGGATGTGCTGGAGCGCGGCGAGCAGCGCGACGGCGTCGGCCGGCCTGCGGTTGGCGTCCCGGGCGGCCGCTGCCGTCGTTATGGCGTCCAGCTGCGGCGCCAGGCCGGGGACCAGCGTCGACGGCGGCGGCACGTCCGAGCTGATGTGCTGGTAGATGACCTGCATCGGGCTGTCGCCGGTGTACGGCTTGGCACCGGTCAGCATTTCGAACATCAGGATGCCGCACGCGTACACGTCCGTGCGCGGGTCGGTGGCGCCCTGCTCGATCTGTTCCGGCGCCAGATAGGAGACGGTGCCCATGACCTGACCGGTCGTCGCCTGGGTCTCCCCGCTCACCGCCCGGACCAGGCCGAAGTCGGTGACCTTGACCCGGCCGTCCTCGGTGAGCAGCACGTTCTCCGGCTTGACGTCCCGGTGCACCAGACCGGCCCGGTGCGCGGCGCCGAGCCCGGCCAGGACCGGCTCCAGGATGTCCAGCACGGTGCGCGGTGCGAGCGCGCCGCGGTCCTGCATCAGGTCGCGCAGGGTCCAGCCGGGGACGTACTCCATGGCCAGGAACACGGCGTCGCCGTCCTGGCCCTGGTCGAACACGTTCACCACGTTGGGGTGCGACAGCCGGGCCACGGCCTTGGCCTCGCGGATGAAGCGCGCGGTGAACCCGGGGTCGGCGGCCATCCCGGCGTGCATCACCTTCAGCGCGACCACCCGCTCCAGGCGGGTGTCCAGGCCCCGGTAGACGGTGGCCATGCCGCCGACGGCGATCCGCTGCTCGACCCGGTAGCGGGCATCGAGCAGCCGCCCGAGGAGGGGGTCGTACAGGGTCGTGTCCATCCCAGGGAGTTTACGGCCCTTCGGGGTCGGTTCGGGTGCACCGACGGTCGAGTTGTTGCCGGACGGTAAGGAGTGAGTGACCAGGGTCACTCCGACAGGCACAGCTCAGGAGGCCGGCCAGAAGGCCGGTCAGAAGGCCGGTCAGAACGCCGGGGCCTCCGGATCGAGGTCGGCGCGGCCGGCCATCGGGGACGAGGCCTCGGCATGGAAGCGGCGCGGGATCCGCCCGGCCCGGTGGGCCAGCCGACCTGCCTCGACGGCGTGCCGCATCGCCTCGGCCATCAGCGCGGGATACTGGGCCCGGGTGACGGCGGTGGCGAGCATCACGGCGGCGCAGCCCAGCTCCATGGCCAGCGCGGCGTCGGAGGCGGTGCCGGCGCCGGCGTCGAGGACCACCGGGACCTGGGCCCGTTCGACGATCAGCTGGAAGTTGTGCGGATTGCGGATGCCCAGGCCGGAGCCGATGGGGGAGCCCAGCGGCATCACCGCGGCGCAGCCCACGTCCTCCAGCTTGCGGGCCAGCACCGGGTCGTCGTTGGTGTAGGGGAGGACCACGAAGCCGTCGTCGACCAGGGTCTCGGCGGCGTCCAGCAGCTCGATCGGGTCCGGCAGCAGGGTCCGCTCGTCGGCGACCACTTCGAGTTTCACCCAGTTCGTACCCAGGGCCTCGCGGGCGAGCCTGGCGGTGAGCACCGCCTCGCCCGCGGTGAAGCAGCCCGCCGTGTTGGGCAGCACGGCGATGTTGTTGCGCTGCAGCACCTCCAGCACCGAGCCGCGCGCGGCCGGGTTGATCCTGCGCATGGCCACGGTGGTGAGCTCGGTGCCGGACAGCCGCAGCGCCTGCTCCAGCACCTCCAGGCTGGGCGCGCCGCCGGTGCCCATGATCAGACGGGAGCCGAAGCTGCGGTCGGCGATGGTCAGAGTGTCGTCCGACATAGTTGGGTCAGCCTCCCTGGACGGCGGTGAGGATCTCGACGCGGTCGTCGGCGGCGAGCGCGGTGGCGGGCCAGGCGCCGCGCGGCACGACCGTCTCGTTGACGGCGGCGGCGATGCCGGACGGGGCCGAGCTGAGCTCGGCGACGACCTCGGCCAGGGTGGTGCCGGGGGCGACCCGGCGCGGGTCGCCGTTGACGCGGATGGCGACGGTGGCCGTCACGGGGGGCGTCATGAACTGGCCTCCAGAAGGGAGAAGCGGGCGGGGGTGAACGGGGCGGCCTCGGGCGGCAGTACGCCGGTGGCCAGGTAGGCGGAGACGGCGTCGGCGGTGACCGGGGTCAGCAGTACGCCGTTGCGGTGGTGCCCGGTCGCGGCTACCAGGCCGGGCAGCGCGGTCGGCCCCAGCAGCGGGGCGTTGTCGGGGGTTCCCGGGCGCAGCCCCGCGCCGGTCTCCACCAGCGGCAGTTCGGTGACCCCGGGGACCAGCTCATGGGCGTCCCGCAGCAGCTCGTACACCCCGCCGGCGGTCACGGTGGTGTCAAAGCCCTGCTCCTCCATGGTCGCGCCGACGACCAGCTCCCCGTCTTCACGCGGCACCAGATAGAGGTGCACGCCGCGGACCACGGCTCGGAGGTTGCGGGAGAGGAACGGGCCGCCGGGCAGCGGCGCGCCGAGCGAGGTGGTCATCCGCAGCCGCAGGATCTGGCCTTTGACCGGGCGGACCGGCAGCCGCGCCTCCGGCGGCAGCCCGGGTATCTCCCCGGACCAGCTGCCCGCCGCGAGCACGGTCTGCCCCGCGGACAGCCGGGCGCCGTCCTCGGCGAGGGCGCCGACGACCCGGTCCTGAGCGTTCGTCAGCTCGATGCGCGCGGCCCGGGAGCGGTGGATCCGGACGCCGGCCGCGGCGCAGGCGCCCAGCAGCGCCGCGCCCAGCCGCCGCCCGTCCACCTGGTGATCACCCGTCACCAGCAGCCCGCCGCGCACCGAGGGTGCCAGCATCGGTTCGAGCCGGCGGCACTCGCGTCCGGTCAGCCACTGGGACTCCAGGCCGAGCCGCTGCTGGAAGGCGTGCACCTCGCGCAGCTCGGCGCGGTCGTCGGCGTCCAGTGCGGCGGCCAGGGTGCCGCAGGCCCGGTAGCCGGTGGGCAGCCCACTGGCCGCGGTCAGCTCGGCGGCGAAGGCGGCGTAGCGCTGGTTGGAGGCGATGCCGAGGCGCAGCAGGTCCTCCTCGCCGTACTGGAGTTCGGTGACCGGAGCCAGCATCCCGGCGGCGACCTGGTTGGCGCCCCGGCCCGGATCCGGGTCGAGCACGGTCACGGAGAGGCCGCGCTGGGCGGTCCGCCAGGCGATGGCGAGGCCGATGATCCCACCGCCGACGACCAGTACGTCGGTCAGTGCGTCGGTGTTGCTACGTGGCACAGGTGCCCACTCCCTTCGCCGGCATGACCCGGATCAGGTTCGGACGGTCGGAGGCCGGGGGCGGGGTCCGCCCTGCTGCCTCCCTCTCAGCCCGGTACGCCGGGCTCCCGTGGATGGTCTCCCCACTGTAGTCGCGCCTGCTCGGCCGTAGAGTGACGGGATGCGGATCGTCGTGGTCGGGGCCGGGATGGCCGGGGTGCAGACAGCGGTGGCGCTGCGCGAGCGGGGGCACGACGGCGAGGTGCTGCTGCTGGGTGCCGAGCCGCACCAGCCGTACGACCGTCCGCCGCTGTCCAAGGACGTGCTGCTGGGCAAGGCCGAGCACTCCCGCTTCGACATCGATTTCGCGGACCGGGGCATCGAGCTGCTGCTCGGCCGCCCCGCCACCGGGCTGGACACCGAGCGGCGGGTGCTGGACACCGACGGCGGGGAGCTGGCCTACGACCGGCTGGTGCTGGCGACCGGGGCCCGGCCGGTCGCGCTGCCCGGGCAGTCCGCGCGGACGCATCTGCTGCGCACCCATGACGACGCCGTGGCGCTCCGGGGCGCGCTGCGCCCGGGAGCCAGGATCGTGGTCGTCGGCGCCGGCTGGATCGGCGCCGAGGCGGCGACCGTGGCCCGGCAGCTGGGCTGCGAGGTCACCGTGGTCGAGGCGGCGCCGGTCCCGCTGGCGGGCGCGCTGCCCGCCGAGGTCGCCGAGGGGATGCGCCGCTGGTACGCCGAGGCCGGGGTCGAGCTGCGGACCGGCACCGCGGTAGGCGGCATCGTCGACGGGGACGTCCGGCTGGAGGGCGACCCCGGCGCGACGGTGCTGCTCACCGACGGCACCGAGCTGGGCGCGGACGCCGTGGTGGTCGGCATCGGCGCCCGCCCCGACACCGGGTGGCTCGACGGCTCGGGCATCGTCCTCGACGACCGGGGCGCGGTCGCGGCCGACGACCGGCTGCGGACCTCGGCCGACGGGGTGCTGGCCGTCGGCGACTGCGCCTCCTTCCCGTCCGCCCGCTACCGGACCCGGCTGATGGTGCACCACTGGGACAACGCGGTGCAGGGCGCCAGGGTCGCCGCCGCCAACGCGCTGGGCGCCGAGCAGCGGTACGACCCGGTGCCCTATTTCTGGTCCGAGCAGTTCGGCCGCATGGTCCAGTACGCCGGGCACCACCGCCCCGGCGACGAGCTGCTGCGGCGCGGCGACCCGGAGGCCGCGGACTGGAGCGCGCTGTGGCTGCGCGACGGCGTCCCGGTGGCGCTGCTGGCCGTGGACCGGCCCCGGGACCTGGCCCAGGGCCGCCGGCTGCTGGAGCGCGGCGCCCCCCTCGATCCGGCGCTCGCGGCCGACCCGGCGGTGCAGCTCAAGGCCGCCGTGCGCGGCTGATGGTGCGCGGGGGCGGCCGGGGATGGCAGTCTTGAGGGCGTGAGCCAGATTGATCCCAAGATTGACGCCCTGATTCCCGCGTGGATGAACATCCCCGACATCGCCGAGCAGTGGGGGGTGGTGGTGACCAAGGTCCGGCGTCTCGTCGACGACGGCACCATCCTCGCCGTCCGCCGCGGCGAGAACAACGTCCTGATGGTGCCCGCCGCCTTCATCGGCCCCAACGGCACCGTGAAGGGCATCTGCGGCCTGCTGACCCTGATGCACGACTCCGGGTTCACCGACGAGGAGATCCTGGAGTGGCTCTTCACCGAGGACCCCTCGCTGCCGGGGACTCCCGCCCAGGCCATGAATGAGAACCGCGGCACGGAGGTCAAGCGCCGCGCCCAGGCGATGGCGCTGTGAGCCGTTCGTCGGCTCTGAGCGCGCTCGACGAGGCCCGGCTCTACCTGTGCACCGACGCCCGACGCGAGCAGGGGGACCTGCCCGAGTTCCTCGACGCGGTGCTGGCCGGCGGCGTGGACATCGTCCAGCTGCGGGACAAGGGGCTGGAGGCGCGGCAGGAGCTGGCGGCGCTGGAGGTCTTCGCCGACGCGTGCCGCCGCCACGGGCGGCTGCTCGCCGTCAACGACCGCGCCGACGTCGCCCACGCGGCCCGTCCGGACGTCCTCCACCTCGGCCAGGACGACCTGCCGGTGGCCGCGGCGCGGGCGATTCTCGGCGAGGACGTCTTGATCGGCCGCTCGTGCCACGCCGAGGCGGAGGTGGACGCTGCGCTGACCGAACCGGGCGTCGACTACTTCTGCACGGGGCCGGTCTGGCCCACCCCGACGAAGCCTGGGCGGCACGCCCCTGGTCTTGAGCTGGTCTCCTACGCGGCCAAGCAGGCCCCGGCCCGCCCGTGGTTCGCCATCGGCGGGATCGATGGCTCGAACCTGGACCAGGTTCTCGACGCGGGGGCGCGGCGGATCGTGGTTGTTCGGGCGCTCACCCAGGCGGCGGATCCGTATGCGGCGGCGGGGATTCTGGCGGGCCGGGTGCGCGAGCGCGGCTGAGTTTCTGGCTGATCGCGCAGTTCCCCGCGCCCCTAGGGGGCTGCAACCGGCCCAGTTGCACATGGTCAGGGGCGCGGGGAACTGCGCGAACAGTAACCACCGCCGAGGCGAGCGCTCAGGACCGACGTGCGGTAGCGGCCCCCGCCAGACGCCGCAGAACCCTCCGGGCCTCCGGTTCCACCAGAGGCGCGTCGTCCAACGCAGAAAGAGCCTCAGCGCGCAGCACAGTGATCCTCTGCTCGATCCGCTCCGGTGCGCCACTGCGCACGATCGCGGCCCGCAGCAACCCCACCTCGTGCTCGCTCAGCTCCGATGCCCCCAGCAGGCCGTTCAGCAGCCGCCCGTCCGAAGCACTGCACTCGGCGAGCGTCTCGGCCACGAGGAGCGTGCGTTTTCCCTCGCGGAGGTCGTCGCCGGCGGGCTTCCCGGTGACTTCCGGGTCCCCGAAGACGCCGAGCAGGTCGTCGCGGAGCTGGAACGCCTCGCCCAGCGGCAGCCCGAACGCACCGTAGGCGGCCGTCAGGGCCGCGTCCGCCCCGGCGAGCAGCCCGCCGATCTGGAGCGGGCGCTCCACGGTGTACTTCGCCGCCTTGTAGTGCACGACAGTCCGCGCCCGCTCGATCGCCCCCTCCCGTTCCGCCCCGGCGAGCCCTGCAGTGGCAGGTTCCAGCAGGTCGAGGTACTGACCCGCCATCACCTCGGTCCGCATCAGGTCGAACACCGGCTTGCCCCGGCGCACCGCCGCCAGCGACAGCCCGCTGCCCCACAGCAGTTCGTCGCACCAGGCCAGCAGCAGATCGCCGAGCAGCACCGCCGAGGCGGCCCCGAACTGCGCGCCGTCCCCGTGCCAGCCCCGCTCCCGGTGCAGCGCCTCGAACCGGCGGTGCACCGAAGGCACCCCGCGCCGGGTGTCGCTGCGGTCGATCAGGTCGTCGTGGACCAGCGCGCTGGCCTGCAGCAGCTCCAGCGCCGAGCAGGCGGCCACCGCGCCGTCTTCGTCCGGATCGCCGCCGGCCCCGCGCCAGCCCCAGTAGCAGAAGGCGGGACGGAGCCGCTTGCCACCGCTGTTCAGGAGCGCCCGCACGGTGCCGGTCAGCGGGCCGAGCTCGGGCGACACGGTCGCCAGTACCGCCTGCTGACGGTCCAGGAAGTTCTCCAGCGTCCGCTCCACCCGGGAACGCAGCAGCTCCTCGTCGACCGGGCTGCGCGGGACGCGAGCGCGGTCGAGCGGGGGGACGGGATGGGCGAAGGGCACCGGTGGGCTCCGAGCGGGTTCGGGAGCAGCCAGCGTAACGCGGGGGGTCCGCGGGGCTGGTGAGCGGATCCCCGCTCGAAGCGGTATCAGTAGGTGGACGGAGGTTTCGGAAACGCTTCGAACGGCCGCTAATCTGCCTGTATGGCCCTGGGTACCTCAAGCGTCCGGCACGACAGCAAGCCCTCCATCCGGGAGCTCCTGGCGGCGGGCAACTGCTCGTACTCCTTCGAGTTCATGCCGCCCCGCAGCGCGGAGGCGGAGGTGGGGCTGTGGAAGGCGATCCGGCAGCTGGAGGGCCTCGCGCCGACCTTTGTGAGCGTGACCTACGGCGCCGGCGGCTCCACCCGGGGCCGCACGATCAACATCACCGGGCGGATCACCCAGGAGACGACGCTCACCCCGGTCGCCCATCTGACCGCGGTCGACCACAGTGTCGCCGAGCTGCGCAACATCCTGGGCCACTACGCGGACCAGGGCGTGCGCAACATCCTGGCGCTGCGCGGGGACCCGCCGGGCGACCCGCTGGGGGAGTGGGTCAAGCACCCGCAGGGGCCGGAGTACGCGTCCGACCTGGTGCAGCTGATCAAGGAGTCGGGGGACTTCTGCGTCGGCGTCGCCGCCTTCCCGGAGATGCACCCCCGGTCGTCGGACTGGGACGAGGACATCAGGCACTTCGTCGCCAAGTGCCGGGCCGGCGCCGACTACGCGATCACCCAGATGTTCTTCGACGTAGACGACTACCTGCGGTTCCGGGACCGGGTCGCGGCGGCCGGCTGCGAGACCCCGATCATCCCGGAGATCATGCCGGTCACCTCGGTCCGCTCGCTGCGGCGCATCCCCACGCTCAGCAACGCGGTCATCCCGCAGAACTTCGCCGACCGGCTGCTGGCCGCAGAGGCCGACCCCAGGGCGGTACGGGCGATCGGCATCGACTACGCCACCGAGATGTGCCGCAGGCTGATCGCCGAGGGCACTCCGGGCCTGCACTTCATGACCATGAACTTCTCGACGGTGACCATGGAGATCTATCAGAACCTCGGCCTGGACCGGCGGGGCTGAACGGTACCGTGGTGCGCAGGGGCACGGCCGTGTCCGTTGCAGGCAGAGGTAGGTAGCCCGTGGGAGTCATCGGACTTGCGGTGCTCTACGCCGCGTTCGCGCTGGTCGCGCTGTGGCTGCTCGGGGAGCTGCTGCTGCAGCACCGGGCCGGTCCGCACTGGCGGGTGCTGGCGCTGGTCGGCTTCCTCGCGCTGGTGGCGGGTGTCGCGCAGGGGTCGCTGCCGCTGATCGGCGGCGGGGTGGTGGCCTTCGGGGCGGGGCAGTACCTGGTGACCCGGTCGGTGAAGACCGGCGCGGGCCCGTACTGGTCGCTGCGCTCCCGGGACGGATCGCTGCCGGGCCCGCTGGCCGGAGTTCCGCTGCTGGCGAGCGTCTTCCCGGCGGGCGAGGCCGTGCCGGGCGGCGAAGGGGACGAGCAGGCGCAGGGGGTCCGGGTCGGCGAGGTCGGCCCGGTCGAGGAGGCGCCGCCGACGATCGCCTACGACCCGGCGTCCTTCGAGGAGGAGGCGGCGGGCGAGGAGTACCCCCGGCAGCAGCCGTTCCCGGGGTACGCCGAGGGGCAGTACGCGGAATCCCAGTACACGGAGTCCCAGTACACCCAGGAGCAGTACGGACAGCCGCAGTACACCGAGTACCCGCAGCAGGACTACGGCTACCAGTACCAGGAGTACGCCCAGCCCGCCTACGCGCAGGCACCGGCCGAGCCCCAGGTCCAGTACGACGCCAACGGCTTCCCGGTCTACCCGTCGGAGCAGCAGCAGTACGCACCGCAGGGCGACTACTCCTACGGCTACGAGCAGCAGCAGTACCAGCAGCAGGCGTACGACCCCTCGGCCTACCAGTACGGCTACCAGCCGGAGCAGCAGCAGCCCGCCGAGCAGCCGCAGCAGCCGAATCACGAGGTCTGGCAGCAGCAGTACGGCTGACAGCGGACCCTCGCTACGGCGTGCCGATCAGCTCCGCCGTGACCGCCGCCGACATCCCCACCCTGGCCAGCCCGCCGCCCGGGTGGGCCGCGCCGCCGACCAGGTAGAGGCCGGGCCGGGCGCTGCTGCGGTTGGGGGCGTGCAGCCATGCGCCGTCCGCCCCGGCCAGGGCCGGTCCGGGGACGGAGCCGCCGGTCGCCCCGGTCCGGGCCTCGGTGTCGGCGGGGGTGCGGACCTCCCGCCAGAGCACCCGCTCGCGCAGTTCGGGTGCGGCGTGGCCGAGGACGGCGTCGGCGTAGGCCTCGGCGCGCCCGGGTGCGTTCCAGTCGAGCCCGCCGTGGGCCGGGACGGTCACGGTGAGCACGGCCGCCTCGTGCCCGGCGGGCGCGAGTGTCGCATCGTCAGGACGCAGTACCTGCACGGTGGGGCGCTCACACAGCCGCGGCGACCGCCCGAACAGAGCGTCCAACTCGTCCAGCCGGTCGGCGGCGTGCACGACGGTACGGTGCGCCGTTCCGTCGGGGCGTGCGCCGCGCAGTGCGAGCAGCACGGTGAACCGGCCCGGCGCGGGGTCGGCGGGTCGTCCCTCGGCAGCGACCCCCAGCGCCGCAGGGTCGGTGTCGGCGACGACCACGTCGGCGTCCAGCTTGCTGCCGTCGGCCAGCAGCACCCCCTCGACCCGGTCGGCGCCGAGCAGGTGCTCCACCCGGGCGCCGAAGCGCAGCTGCACCCGGCGCTGCTCGCAGCGGCGCAGCACCGCGTCGGCGAGGGCGCGCATTCCGCCGGTGACGTACCAGATGCCGAAGCTCTGCTCCATGTACGGGAGTACCGTCAGCGAGGCGGGGGCCGTCCGCGGATCGAAGCCGAAGCGCAGCGCGTACCCGTCCAGCAGGGCGGTCAGCCCGGGGTGGCGCAGTTCGCGCCCGGCGACGTCGGCGAGGCCCTGCGGCGGGCGGGGCCGGCGGGTGAACAGGCCGCGCCGGGCCGGCGGCCAGGGGTAGGGGTCCTGGTGCAGGGCTGACGGGTCGTCCGGCAGCGGCTCCTCCAGCAGCGGGCGCCGGGTGGCCTCCCAGACCGCCCGCCCGCGTTCCAGCAGCTCGCCCCAGCGCACGCCGGCGCCGCCGCCCAGCGCGTCGTCCAGGGACTGGACGACCCTGGCGCGGGAGGCGTTGGCCAGCTCGACCGAGGTCCCGTCGGGCAGCCGGTGCACACTGGCCGGCTCGACGGAGCGCAGCTCGACCTCGTCCTCCAGCCGGGTGCGGCCGGTCTTGAGCATCAGGTCGCGGTAGACGGCGGGCAGGGTGAGCAGCGTCGGGCCGGTGTCGAAGCGGAAGCCCTCCCGCTGGTACTGCCCGACCATGCCGCCGTGGGTGGTGTTCGCCTCGCACACGGTGACCCGGTGGCCCACCGTGGCCAGCCGCGCCGCTGCCCCGAGCCCGCCCATACCTGCGCCGATGACGACGATTCGTGCCATGGGCACTGATCCTATGCGTCGCGGAACCTGCTCAGTCCCGCACCCGCAGGCCGTCCATGATCAGGTCGATCAGCCGGTCGGCGTCGACCTCCTTGCCCCTGTCGCAGGCCCAGGTGACCCCGCTGACCAGCGTCATCAGCTCCTTGATGGCGACGTCGGAGCGGATCCCGCCGCTCTCCTGGGCGCGGGTGAGCAGCTCCTCGGAGGTGCGGTGCAGGACCCAGGCCGGGGAGTCCTGCTTCATCTTGTCCTCCGGCGGGATCAGGGCACTGGACAGCCCGCGGAAGACCTGGACGTGGGCGACCAGTCTGCGCAGCCACACAGAGAGGGCCTCGGCCGGGTCGGCGGCCTCGCGCAGCGGCTCGGCGTCGGTCAGGACCGAGGCCATCCACTGCTGCAGCACCGCGTCGATCAGGTTCTGCCGGACCGGGAAGTGCCGGTAGAGGGTGCCGGGGCCGACGCCGGCGCGCTTGGCGATGTCGTCGAGGGAGGCGTCGGCGCCGTTCTCCAGGAATGCCTCGGTCGCGGCCGAGACCAGTCGCTCGTAGTTGCGACGGGCATCGGCGCGCATCGGGCGGGCCGGCGGAGGCAGCGGAGACGGCGGCACGGTCATCGTTCATCCCAGGGGTTGATAAACGGAGAGTACCTCCGTATCGTCGTTCTTGGAACCGGAGAGTCTCTCCGCTTATGTTCCCTTCCTCGTCATGACCTCATGGGAGAGCCATGCCCGAGAACATCATCGCTCCAGTCCCCAGCTCGACCCAAGGCGGCCGGGCCGATCCGCCCGGCGAGGACCGGCCAGGCCGGCGACCACCCCGCCCGGGCTTCGCCCTGGCGGTGATCCTCATCTGCCAGTTGATGGTCGTCCTCGACGCCACCGTGGTCTCCATCGCCCTCCCCGGCATCCAGCGGACCCTGCACTTCTCCGCCGCCGGGCTGTCCTGGGTGCCCAACATCTACCTGCTCACCTTCGGCGGGCTGCTGCTGCTCGGCGGCCGCGCCGGCGACATCCTCGGCCGGCGGCGACTGCTCACCGGGGGCATCGCCCTGTTCACCCTGGCCTCGCTGCTCGGCGGACTGGCCACCTACCCGACCATGCTGCTGGTGGCCCGTGCCGCCCAGGGCGTCGGCGCGGCCGTGGCGGCGCCGAGCACCCTGGCCCTGATCGTCAGCAATTACCAGGACGCCGGGCAGCGGGCCCGCGCGATCGGGCTGTACTCCAGCATGTCGGCCGGCGGCGGCGCCGTCGGCATGATCCTCGGGGGGCTGCTGACCTCGGCCTTCTCCTGGCGCTCCGTCATGTTCATCAACGTCCCGTTCGGGCTGGCGGTGGTGCTGCTCGCACCCAGGCTGATCCGCGAGCCCGAACGCCACCCCAGCCGCTTCGACCTGCCGGGGGCGGTCACCGCCACCCTCGGCAGCGCGGCCCTGGTCTACGGCTTCATCCGGGCCGCGACGGCGGGCTGGTCCGCGGGCTCCACGCTCGGCTGCTTCGGCGCGGCCGTGCTGCTGCTCACCGCCTTCGTGCTGATCGAGGCCCGCACCGCCCAGCCGCTGCTGCCGCTGCATCTGCTCACCCGGCGGGCCAGCGGGGGCGGTTACCTGGCCATGCTGATGCTCGCCTCGGGCATGTTCGGGATGTTCTTCTTCGTCACCCAGTACCTCCAGAACGTCCTCGGCTACAGCGCCCTGCAGACCGGCGCCGCGTTCCTGCCGCTGGTCCTGCTGCTCTTCGCGGGTGCGCGGACGGTCCCGCGGCTGGTGCCCAGGATCGGCGCCCGTCCCTTCCTCTACGGGGCGCCGGTGCTGCTCGCCTCCGGGCTGCTGCTGCTCAGCCGGGTCGGCGCCGACACCGGCTTCGCCCCCGGCATCCTGGTGCCGATGGTGCTGTTCGGCCTGGGCGCGGGCTGCACCATGGTGCCGCTGAGCCTCACCATCCTGGGCGGCGTCCGGCCGGAGGAGTCCGGCGCGGCCGCGGGGACGCTGCAGTCCATGCAACAGATGGGCGGCGCGCTGGGCACGGCGCTGCTGCTGACGGTGTTCACGGCAGCCACCCGGCACTCCGGCGGACGCAGCCCGCACGCCGTGTTCGCGCACGGGGTGGCCGACGCGATGGGCGTGGCCTCGCTGTTCGTCGCCGTCGCCCTGCTGCTGATCGTCGCGGTCATCCGCCCGAGCGGGCGTCCACGCCCTGTCGCGGCAGCACCCGGCCCTGCCGTCGCTCGCGGCGCCGTATCCAGTAGCGGCGGATCCGGGAGAGGGTGAAGCCGACGACCAGCACCCCGGTCAGCAGCAGCACCCCGGCGATGATCGCGGCGGGCACCGGGTGGAACAGCGCCAGTATGACCAGGCTCGCGACCGAGAACTCCTCGAACAGGCTGACCAGGATGTTGCTGAACGGCTCAGGGGAGGTGTTCACCCCCATCCGGATGCCGCTCTTGACCAGATGGCTGACCAGGGCGGTCGTCCCACCCATCGCCGCCGCGGCGAGCGTGGCCAGCGAGTCGTGGGCGTGCCCGGCGAGCAGCGCGGCGACGACGGCGCCGGCCACCGGCCGGATGACCGTGTGCACCGCGTCCCAGGCCGAGTCCACATAGGGGATCTTGTCGGCCACCACCTCGCACAGGCACAGCACAGCGGAGATCACCAGCACGTCCGTCCGCTCCAGACCGGGCGGGACGCTGCTGACGCCGTCGAAGCGGCCGAACAGGCCGAGCAGCAGCACCACGGCATAGGCGTTGATGCCGCTGGCCCAGCTGCTGGTGAAGATCAGTGGAATGACCGACACGGTGAATCCCCCTTGTGCCCGTGCGTCTGCAGTGCACGCTCACCGTAGTGGACGCCACCGACAACGGCCCCGTTCCCCGGGCCGATCACTGAGTACCCGTACTCAGCCCTACCCATGCGGATGGTTGAGTACAAGCGCGGATACCCCCCGACCTGCGCAAAGGGCAGAGTATGGAGCACCGGGAACGACCGGTACGGACTGGTTCGGGACCGCACCGCCGACACGGGGCGGCGGAGCGGAGCCCGGCCAGGGGCGACACGAACACGTCGCCGTCCGGGGAACGGGGGATCCGGGGGGATCAACAGGGGGAACGGGGCGGGGCGGTGCCTGCACGCCGGCGGAATGATCCGCCGGGACGCAGGCACCGTCCCTTCTCCGTTCACGGCTCCGTTCATGGATCCGTTCAGATCATGGATCCGTTCAGAGGAGTGAGAACTCCACCGGGGCCGGCGCACCGGCACCGGATCTACTGGCCGCGGCCAGGCGGCGGACGGCCTCGCGCAGGACCTCCGGCGGCTGGGCGTAGGGCAGCCGGACGAAGCGTTCCAGCACGCCGTCCACGCCGAAGCGCGGGCCCGAGCCGATCCACACGCCGAAGCCCTGGGCCGCCGCGGCCAGCGCGCTGCCGCTCATCCCGCCGTCCTCCGTCCGCACCCAGAGCGAGAGACCGCCCTGCGGCATCCGGAAGGTCCAGCCGGGCAGCTCCGTCCGGAGCGCGCCGACGAGCGCGTCACGCTGTTCCCGGTTCCGTTCCCGCTGGTAGGCCAGCACCTCCGGCAGGCACTCGGCCAGAAGATGACGGACCGCCAGCTGTTCGACCACCGGCGAGCAGACGTCCAGACTGGCCCGGTCCGCGGAGATGCGGCGGATCAGGTCGGGGGCCGCCCTGATCCAGCCGATCCGCAGGCCGCCCCAGAAGGTCTTGCCGGCCGAGCCGAGGGTGATGGACGTGCCGTTCCGGTCGAAGGCGGCCAGCGGGAGCACCGGGGGGACGTCGTCGACGGCCATCTCCGCGATGGTCTCGTCCACGATCAGCCGGGTTCCGGTGGTCCGGGCCAGGGCGACCAGCTCGCGGCGCTGCTGATCGGGCATCAGCAGGCCGGTGGGGTTCTGGAAGTCGGGGATGACATACGCGAGTGCGGGCGCGGCCTCACGCAGGGTGCGGCTCCAGGCGTCCATCGACCAGCCGTCCTGCTCCAGCGGGACCGGGACCGCCCGGCCGCCCATGACGCGGATCGCCTGCAGCGCGTTGGCGTAGCTGGGGGACTCCACCGCGATCCGCTCGGCCGGGCCGAGCAGGGCGCGGAACAGCAGCGTCAGTCCGGCGGACGCGCCGCTGGTGATCATGATCTGGTCCGGGTCGGTGGGCAGCCCGCGCTGGGCGAAACGGTCGGCGACGGCCTCCCGGAGCACCTGCAGCCCGGCCGGGAAGGTTCCGTGGGTCCGGGTGTAGGCGGGCAGCTCGGCGACGGCGGCGGTCATCGCCCGGGTGATCCAGGGTTCGGCGGCCGACCGCGCGGCCACGCCGAGATCGATCACCCCGCCCCGGTCGGTGGGGTACGGCGAGAGGCCCGCCACTGGCATCGGCCGCCCCTCGGGCAGCGCGGTCCAGCTGCCGGAGCCCCGACGGCTCACCAGAAAGCCCTCGTCGCGCAGCAGTTCGTAGGCCGCGGCCACGGTGGTCCGGCTCAGGCCCAGCGCCGTGCACAGCTCCCGTTCGGCCGGGAGCCGGGTCTCCACCGACACCCGGCCGTCCAGCACCAGCGTGCGCAGCGACCCGGCCAGCGCGCGGTAGGCGGGCTCGCGCGGCCGCTGCCAGACGCCCAGCGCCCGGTCGAGCTGGGCCGCGCCGATGGAGGATCGAACGACCATGACCAGTCCACCTTTCGCCGATTGGCCCTGGAAGGCCGGTCCACTTTCCCCCAGGGTGGCATCAGAATCCATGGAATCCAAGGGGACCACCGATGAACCGACCACCCGCGCATCTGGCCCGCCGACTCGTCCAGCTCTACGCCGGCCTCGCCCTCTACGGCGGGAGCATGGCGCTGCAGATCCGCGCCGCCCTGGGCCTGGACCCGTGGGACGTCTTCCACCAGGGCCTCACCAGGCATGTCGGGCTGTCCTTCGGCACCATCACCATGATCGTCGGCGCCGCCGTGCTGCTGCTGTGGATACCGCTGCGGCAGCGTCCGGGCCTCGGCACCATCAGCAATGTCTTCGTCATCGGCCTGTCCGTGGACGCGGCGCTCTCCGTCCTGCCGACCCTGCACAGCGTCCCGGTGCGGATCTTCGTGCTGATGGCCGGCATCGTGCTCAACGGCATGGCCGGCGGCCTCTACATCGGCGCCCGCTTCGGTCCGGGCCCGCGCGACGGCCTGATGACCGGCTTCTGCCGCAGGACCGGACGCTCGGTCCGGCTGGTCCGCACCTGCATCGAGGTCACCGTGCTGGTGGTCGGGGTGCTGATGGGCGGCAGCGTCGGCATCGGCACCGTCGCCTACGCCCTGGCCATCGGCCCGCTGGTGCAGATCTTCCTGCCGCTGTTCACCGTGCCGGGCGGAGCGGCCGTCGCCGGAAACCGGATTGTCAGTGGTGGGGTGCAGCATGGCGCTGAGGGTCCGGCTCCGGTCCTGCGGCATTGACGCGGGACCGCGGGTGGGGGCTACCCTGAGGTTGTTCGAACATAGATTCGAACAAGCGTCGACAGCAGGGAAAGGGAGGTGGCCGCGATGGCGGGGATGTCGGGCAGCACCGCGCGTGGAACCGGGCAGGCCGACCTGATCGAGGTCAGGGGCGGCCAGGAGCAGCCCACGCACTTCCTCTGGCAGGACCGGATCTACGCCGTGCGCGAGGTGCTCGGCCACTGGACCGGTCTCCGTGAGGTGTGGCGGGTGCAGGCCAGCCCCGGCCGCTGCTTCGCCGCCGACGTGTACGACCTCAGCCTCGACCGCGCCGCCGGGCGCTGGACTCTCACCCGTACGCCCATCCCGCGTACGCCGACGCCCGCCTGACGGCGGGATTCGAACGGGAGGACTGAACGAGCCATGAGCGACAAGGTGATTCCCACAGCACAGGTACTGCAGTTGCCCCTGCAGGCAGGCACCCCCGGCGGTCACGCCGACTCCGCCCATGCCCTCAACTCCGCGGCCAGGCCCTACCGCCCGCCCTCGGACGTCCATCCGGTGCTGCGCCGGGCCGGGGCGCCGCCGGCCGCGCTGGACCTGCTCGCCCAGGCATACCGGGGCCTGGACGAGGCTCGGAGCCTGGAGGGCCCGCTGGAGCGCTACGCGGTGGCGCACCTCGCCGCGCTGCGTGCCTCGGCCGCGGTGCTCGCCGTGCGCGGGGTGCCCGAGGAGAGCCCGCGCAAGCGCGGACGGATCCGCAGCGCCTGGGAGGTCCTGCCCGAGGTGGCTCCGGAGCTGGCCGAGTGGGCCGTGTACTACGCGGCGGGCGCCCCCAAGCGCGCCGCGGCCGAGGCCGGCATCGCCTCGGCCGCGACCATGCGCGACGCCGACGACCTGATCCGCAACACCGCGCTCTTCGTCCGCATGGTGCAGCGGCTGGTCGCCCTCAACCCGGTCCGCAGCGCCGAGGCCTCAGGAAGCTCCGCCGACCAGCGCGCGGTCTGACGGGCCCGTAAGGTTGGGGCAGCCAGATCCAGAACCTCCCGAGGAGCCCCTCCGTGTACCCGACGCGCCCCCGCAGTTCTCTCCGGACCGCCGTGGTGTGGGAGGTGGTAAGCGCCGCCCTCGCTCGCAGGGCGGAGGAGCTGGGGCGGCCGGTGCTGGACGTGCTGGACACCGGTGGCGGCACCGGCAACTTCGCCGTGCCGGTGGCCCGGCTCGGTCACCGGGTCACCGTGGTGGACCCCAGCCCGGACGCGCTGTTCGCGCTGGAGCGGCGGGCCGCCGAGGCCGGGGTCACCGACCTGGTGCGGGCGCTGCAGGGGGACACCCAGACCCTCGCCGAGCTGGTCGAGCCGGACAGTGTCGACGCGGTGCTCTGCCACGGCGTCCTCGAGGTCGTGGACGACCCGGCCGAGGCGTTGGGCCAGCTCACCGCGGGGCTGCGGAAGGGCGGCCTGGTCAGCCTGCTGGCGGCCAACCGCAACGGCGCCGTGCTCGCCCGGGCCATCGCCGGCCACTTCGCCGAGGCCCGCACCGTCCTGGACGACCCGGACGGGCGCTGGGGCGGCAACGACCCGATGCCCCGCCGCTTCACCGTCGAGGAGCTGCGCTCGCTGGCCGAGGGCGCGGGTCTGCGGGTCGCCGAGGTGCACGGCGTCCGGATCTTCGCCGACCTGGTCCCCGGGGTGCTGGTGGACACCGAGCCCGGCGCGGTGGAGGCACTGCTTGCCCTGGAGCAGGCGGCCGCCGCCCAGCCGGCCTTCCATGCCATCGCCACCCAGCTGCATCTGCTCGCCGAGCTGGACTGACGCCGTCGCGCAGCTCACAGCAGCCCCGGAAAAATTGGAGCACAGCGACCTTGGAAACTTCAGTGCCCCTCCGGCCGTTCAAGGGTTGGCTCCGATGACGCACCGTGCCCCAAATCAGCACGGTCGACCGTATGATTCGGGTAAAGCCAGCAAGGCATGACAGACCTGCCAGTGGGGCATACGCAACACAAGCGGGATCCAGGGGAGGACTGTCAGTCCTGACGGGGACGGCGGCGGTCGCCAGCAGCGACCAGAGTAGGAGGACGACGTGCCGCTCTCGGAGCACGAGCAGCGTCTGCTCGAGCAGATGGAGCGAGCGCTGTACGCCGAGGACCCCAAGTTCGCGACAGCGCTTGAAGGTACGGGCCTGCGAGCCCGTAGCCGCCGTACGGTCTACGCCGCTTCGGCGGGTTTCGTCGTAGGTGTGGCCCTGCTCATGGGTGTCGCCGTCACCGGGCTCTGGTGGATGGGTGTGGTGGGGTTCGCGGTCATGCTGGCCTGTGCCGCGATCGCGTTCACCGCCTGGCGCCGGGCCCCCAGGATCGGTGTCGCCGACCCGCGCACCGGGGCGCCGCTGCGCAGGCGGAAGACGGGCGTGGTGGACCGCATGGAGCAGCGCTGGCAGCGCCGCCACGACGAGCAGCGCGGGGCCTGACCGGCCGGACGCACTGACAGCGAAAAACAGATGGGCCGGGGCCGACAGCGGAAGCTGTCGGCCCCGGCCCATCTGCTCACTGCTCCTCGCCGTCCTCCGCCCGACGTCGGCGCAGGCGCAGGAGTCCCCGCGCCCGGTCGGCCAGAGACTGCCAGCCCTCCCGCAACCCGCGGATCAGCCGGGCCGAGGACGGCGGGAAGAGCACGGCGCGGACCCGTACCGCGGGGCGGGCCGAGGCCCGCAGTCCGTGCCGGACCGCCCTGACGTCCTGGCGCAGTGCCGTCGGCGGCTCCGACCTGGGTGCGTAGAGCACCTGTTCGGTGGCCAGCGCCAGCCGTCCGGCCGCGGCCCTCGGCTCCTCCTCCAGGGCTCCCAGCTCGACGATTCTTGCCACGGTGCGCCGGGGCGTCTCCGCCTCGTCCGGCGGGATGCCGACGTCCCAGGCGGAGTCGATCATCTCGCGCCAGACCGAGAGCACCTGCTGGTCGCTCAGTTCCAGGCCGCCGCCACCGCGCCCGGAGGCGGGGAGGTCGCCCGGAGCGCCGGATCCGCCGGAGCCGCGCGGCCCCCGGCGGCGCAGTCTGACGCTGCGGGCCCGCAGCCGCCACAGCATCGGCGTGAGCAGCAGCAGGACCAGCAGCCCGGCCAGCGCCAGCCCGGTCAGCTCCAGCGGGGTCGGCGCGGACGAGGTGGTGCCGGTGCCCGCCGTGCCGGTGGCGGACTCCTGGCCGCAGAAGCCCGCCCTGCGCTCCTGGACCGGGCAGCCGGCGCTGGCGCTGGTGCTCGGTCCGGCGGCGACGCTGGCCTGCGCGGTCGCGGTGCTGGGGGCGGAGGTGCCGCCGGAGCTGGCGGCCACCGTGTAGTCGGGAGTGAAGCCCACGTGCGGCGTCGGCTCGAAGCGCAGCCAGCCCACCCCGGCGAAGTAGAGCTCGGGCCAGGCGTGGGCGTTCTTGGTGCCGACCTGCCAGCTGCCGTCCGACTGGCGCTCACCGGGGGTGAAGCCGATGGCGACCCGGGCCGGGATGCCCAGCGAGCGGGCCATCGCGGCCATGGTCCCGGCGAAGTGGACGCAGAATCCCCTGCGGTTGCGCAGGAAGTCCACCATGGCGTTGCTGCTGGTGTCGTCCTTCACGGTGGTGTCGTAGGTGAAGCCGCCGGTGGTGGTGAACCAGTTCTGCAGCGCCACCGCCTTGTCGTAGACGGTGGTGGCCCCGTGGGTCACCGAGATCGCGGTGTCACGGATCACGGTGGGGAAGTTCTTCGGCAGCGCCAGATAGGTCCTGGTGATGTCCGCCGGGGGCGCCCCGGCCGCCCTGAGCGCGTCCTCGGTCGGCTCCAGCGCCAGGCTGCTGACGTTGTACTGGAGGCCGCCCGCGTTCTGGCCGCCGTCGCCGATCAGGGTCCGGCCCTCGGGTTCGTACTTCCAGTCGCCGGGCACCTGCACCGTGGTCGCCGGATAGGGCATCGGCAGCCACTGCTGGACGTAGCCGGACTGGGTGCTGACCTGGGTCTGCACCGCCTGCTGGGGCGTGTTGTTGTCCAGGCCGGTCGGGTACGGCAGCGGGTTGGGGACGGACTGGACCTGGTGCTCGCTGGGGGTCCAGGCGACGCCGTTGAAGTCGTCCAGGTCGACGATCCGCAGGTACTGGTCGCCGGGGTTCTGGGCGCTGCTGGTGTAGGTGAGGATGTTGACGTTGGTGCTCTTGTTGAGCGAGGCGCCCAGCGAGGCCAGCGGATTGACGGCGGTGATGATGTCGCCGTTCGCGCCGATCCCGCCGCCGCCGTGCCCGAACCTGCCGACCAGGCCGGTGCCGAGACCGGGCAGGGCCAGCGGCAGCAGCAGCCCGATGGCCAGGGCGGCCCCGGCGATGCGGTAGCCGGTGCTGCTGAGCGGGTTTCCGCCGGTGGTCCCGGCGAGGGTGGCGGGAGTGCCGTGGAAGACCCGGCCCCAGCGGGACAGCCGGTCCTGGCCCTCGGCCATCAGCAGCGACAGGTAGCCGAAGGCGGACAGCAGGAAGTACAGCCACACCGCGCCGTGCGGGTGCAGCCCGGTGCCGACCGAGTACAGCGCCAGCAGCGGCAGCCCGGCCAGGGCCACCCGCTGGTAGGTGGCCGCCAGCAGGTCCACCAGTAGGCCGATCAGCACCACCGAGCCGACCAGGATCAGCCGCAGTCCCTGGTGGGCCGGGGCCGGGGCCGCGTACTGGCCCATGTCGGTGATGCCGTCGCCGATCTCACCGGTCAGCGTCTGCCAGGCCCCGGGGCCCGGCAGCACCCCGCCGACGGCGGTGCCGCTCGCGTAGAACAGCGTCAGCAGCAGCACGACGAGCAGCAGTTGCGCCAGCGGGACCAGCGGTCGCGGCACCGCGAGCCGGCGCAGCCCCAGCCCGGCCGAGGTGACCAGCACGATCACGAACCCGGCCTGGACCAGCCAGTACGCGGGGGAGATCAGCGGCCACAGGCAGAGCGCCGTGAGCAGCGTCGCGGCGGCGCCGGAGAAGGCGATCCGGGTACGCCCGTTCATACGAGGTCCCTCCCTGACTCCTGGAAAGGCTGGGGCTCCTGGAAGGGCTCGGATCGTTGGAAGGGCTCGCCTCGTTGGAAGGACTCCGCCGGCTGGAACGAGCCGGTGACGACGGAGCGGTCGGCCCGCGCCCACAGCTCGGGGAGCGAGTCGCCGGAGCCGGCCGCCAGCACGTTCCATCCGGCCTCGCGGAGCAGCCGGACCTGGTCGGAGCCGACCGGTCCGGGGCCGGCCGGTACGGCCGCGTCCGCCGCCTGCCCGCGCAGGGTCCAGCTCGGGCTGTCCAGCAGCACCGCGACGGCGGTCGCGGTGCGCCTGCGCAGCCGGGACAGCTCGGCCAGCTGCTCGTCGTCCAGCGATCCGAGCAGCGCCACGACCAGGCCCTCGCCGCCGAGCCTGAGCACCTCCTCGGCCCGGGCCAGGCCCTCGCCGTCGGAGAGCTGCACCATCGCCAGGGTGTCCAGCAGCAGCCCGGCCGCCTCCTCCGAGGCCCCGCCGAGCCCGCTGCCGCCGGCCCCGGTGACCGCGTCCCCGGTGTCGGTGAGCAGCCGTACCGCGTAGCCGCGCTCCAGCAGGTGCAGACTGATCGAGGCGGCGGCGCTGACGGCCCATTCGAACGAGGACGCCGGGCCGTTTCCCCGGTGGCCCGCGGCCCGGGTGTCCAGCAGCACGGTGGCCCGGCTGCGGAGCGGCTGCTCCTCGCGACGGACCATCAGTTCGCCGTACTTGGCGGTGGAGCGCCAGTGCACCCGGCGCAGGTCGTCGCCGTGCCGGTACTCGCGCGGCACCACGTCGTCCTCGCCGGCCAGGGCGACGGCCCTGGAGTGGCTGTCGCCGTAGCCGGTCCACTCGCCGGTGAGCTTGACCGCTGCCAGTCGCTGCACCCGGGGGACCACGGTGAGGGTGTCGGAGGCGGTGAACGAGCGGGTCAGCTCGCACAGCCCGAAGGGGTCCCCGAGGCGCAGCTGGAGCGGGCCCAGCGGATAGCGTCCGCGCAGGTCGGAGCGGACCCGGTAGGACACCTCGCGGTGCCCGCGTGGCTCCACCCGGTCCAGCACGAAGCGCGGACGCGGCCCGAGCACGTACGGGACCTTGTCCTCCAGCATCAGCAGGCCGGTGGGCACCCGGGAGACGTTGTCGACCCGCAGGTGCACCCTGGCCTCCTGCCCGGCCGGCGCGCGCGAGGGCGACAGCCGCCGCCCGCTGGCGACCCGGTACCGGGTCCGCATCAGCATCAGCACGCTGACCAGCGGGAGCGCGGCGAGCAGCAGGGCGATCTTCAGCAGGGCGGGCTGGCCGAGCACATAGGCGCAGAGCGCGGCGGTGATCCCGGCGGCGAGGAAGGAGCGGCCGCGGGTGGTCAGTCCGCGCATGCCGGTGCGGAAGGTGCTGCCCTTGGCGGCACCTCGCGGCGGCGTCTTGTAGGGCGGCGTCTTGTACGGCGGCGTCTTGTTCGGTGCCGTCTTGTTCGGTGCCGTTTTGGGCGGCACGGCAGCGGACATCTCAGCGCGCCGGGTGCGGGATGGGCAGCTGGAGCACCAGGTCGCGGACGACCTGCTCGGTGGTGCGCCGGCCGAGGACGGTCTCCGCGGTGGGCAGCAGCCGGTGCGCCAGCACCGGGACGGCCAGGGCCTGGAGGTCGTCCGGGATGACGTACTCGCGGCTGTCCAGCGCGGCGGCGGCGCGGGCGGCCCGCAGCAGGTGCAGGGTGGCCCGCGGCGAGGCGCCGAGCCGCAGCTCGGGCGCGGTGCGGGTGGCCGCGACCAGGGCGACGGCGTAGCGGCGCAGCTCGTCGGCGACATGGACCCGGCGGACCGCGTCGATGGCCTTCACCACGTCGTCGGCGTGGGCGACCGGCCGCAGGTCCGCCAGCGGGGAGGCCCCGCCGTGGACGTCCAGCATCTGCAGCTCGGCGTCGGTGCTGGGGTAGCCGATGGAGATCCGGGCCATGAAGCGGTCGCGCTGGGCCTCGGGGAGGGGGTAGGTGCCCTCCATCTCGATCGGGTTCTGGGTGGCCACGACCATGAACGGGGTCGGCAGCGGGTAGCTGGTCCCGTCGACCGTGACCTGGCCCTCCTCCATCGACTCCAGCAGCGCGGACTGGGTCTTCGGCGAGGCGCGGTTGATCTCGTCGCCGACCACGATCTGGGCGAAGATCGCGCCCGGCTTGAACTCGAAGTCCCTGCGGGTCTGGTCGAACACGCTGGTGCCGGTGATGTCCGAGGGCAGCAGGTCGGGGGTGAACTGGATCCGGCGCACGGTGCAGTCCACCGACCGGGCCAGCGCCTTGGCCAGCAGCGTCTTGCCGACCCCGGGCACGTCCTCGATCAGCAGGTGGCCCTCGGCCAGCAGCACGGTGAGGGCCAGCCGCACCGCCTCCGGCTTGCCCTCCAGCACGCTCTCCACGGACGCGCGCACGCGCTCGACGACCGCGCCCAGCTCGGCCGTTCCGAGGCCCTGCGGCACTCCCGCCGCCGCCGACGGCGGCATCCCCCCGGCCTGGCGGTCCAGACTGGCGTGCTCGTTGAAGGTGGTCACCCGGTTACTCCTTGGCCCGTGTACGGGGCCTTGACCGGGCCTGCAGGAAGTGCGCAGGCCGCGGTCCGGGCCCCTCCGTGTGCGTCGACACGGCAGATGCATTGTTCCCTGTTCGGACCGAGTACGTCACTCGACCGGACGAATAGCACCTCAATGTTCTCGTTATTCGTCCGTTACGGACCAGTAATCAGACGGCATGGAGTGGGTCAGGGCTGGATCTCCCGGAGCAGACCGGTCGTCACGTCGAAGACGAACCCCCGGATGTCCTCGCGGTGCAGCAGGAACGGGGAGGTGCGGACCCGGGCCATGGACTGGCGAACGTCCTGCTCCAGGTCGGTGAAGGACTCCAGGGCCCAGGACGGCCGGATCCCGACCTCGTCCTCCAGTTCGCGCCGGAAGTCCTCGGTGAGGCTGAGCAGACCACAGCCGGTGTGGTGGATCAGCGCTATCGAGCGGGTGCCCAGCGCGCGCTGGCTGACGGTGAGTGAGCGGATGGTGTCGTCGGTGACCACGCCGCCCGCGTTGCGGATGACATGGCAGTCGCCGAGCTGCAGGCCCAGCGCGGCGTGCACGTCCAGGCGGGCGTCCATGCAGGCGACCACGGCGACGTGCTGGACCGGACGGGCGTCCATGCCGCCGTCGCGGTAGCCCGCGGCGTAGTCGCGGTTGCGGGCGACGAAGCTGTCGATGATGGAGGGCGGAGTGGCCTCGGCGGACGCAGCGGCCTGGGCTGTGGGCAGGTCGGGGGTCGTGGTCATACCTCTGACGTTAGTGGGAAACGCCTGTGGCGCCAGCTTCGGACAGGTGCACGGAACGGCGCTGTGACGCACCCCATACGCGCACAGGCGGGGTCGGCGGGCCTGCTCCATTCGCGTGATCTTCTGCCTGGAGGGGTGGTGCGACGGTCGGGCACCGGCGTGGCGCGCCCTCCGGCGGCCTCAGGAAATGCAGGCTGACCTGCAGGTTAATCGGCGTGCGCCGGGGGGCGTGCGCCGTCGCATCCGATTGACCGGGGGACGCCGTGGAGTAAAGTGACGCGACGTTCGGCGCAGGGTTCCCACAACGGCGCGGAACGCACGCTTCCCCTCGCCCGCACGACGCGCACGTACCGGCCCGGCCTCCACCCGCTCCTTACCCGCTGCCGCCCCTTCCCCGGCGGCAGAGGGTTCCTTCCCCAAGGCGAGCGGGCGGGGACCAGGCGGCACGTGCCCCCATGAGAGGTACCCATTGAGCAGCGGCCCGGAGGCCAAGCACGTCCCGGTGATGCTCCAGAGGTGCCTGGACGTCCTCGCCCCGGCGCTGACCGCGCCCGGGGCGGTCGTCGTCGACGCCACCCTCGGGCTCGGCGGCCACAGCGAGGCGCTGCTCCGCACGTTCCCCGAGGCCCGGCTGGTCGCCGTCGACCGCGACCCGGCGGCACTGCGGCTGGCGGGGGAGCGGCTGGCCCCGTTCGGGGAGCGCGCGACCCTGGTGCACGCCGTCTACGACGAGATCCCGCAGGTGCTGGCGGACCTCGGCATCGCACAGATGCAGGGCGCGCTGTTCGACCTGGGGGTCTCCTCGATGCAGCTGGACGAGGCCGACCGCGGCTTCGCCTACGCCCAGGACGCACCGCTGGACATGCGGATGGACCAGACGACCGGCATCAGCGCCGCAGAGGTGCTCAACACCTACTCCCACGGCGATCTGGCCCGGATCCTCAAGGTCTACGGCGAGGAGCGCTTCGCCGGGAAGATCGCCTCGGTGATCCTGCGCGAGCGCGAGCGGGAACCGTTCAGCAACAGCGCGCGTCTAGTGGAACTGGTGCGCAATGCCATTCCCGCGGCGACCCGCCGTACCGGCGGCAACCCGGCGAAGCGCACCTTCCAGGCCCTGCGGATCGAGGTCAACGGGGAGCTCTCGGTCCTGGAACGCGCCATCCCCGGCGCCCTGGACGTGCTCGCGGTCGGCGGCCGAATCGCCGTCATGTCGTACCACTCGCTGGAGGATCGGCTGGTCAAGCAGTTCTTCGCAGCGGGCGCGACCGCGACGGCGCCGCCCGGGCTGCCGATCGTTCCGGAGGAGCACCAGCCCCGGCTGAAGCTGCTCACCCGGGGGGCGGAACAGGCGACAGAACAGGAAATCGCCGAGAACCGCCGCGCCACACCCGTTCGACTGCGTGCGGCGGAGAGAATCAGACCGTCCGTCAGGCAGGGCTAGGCGTAGGCGCAGCGAAGGAGCGGATGCAGGTGGTGGCTCTCGGAAGAGTCGCGGGGGGGACCTCCCCGGCCCGCCGGCGGACCGCGACAGTGCGCCGGTCGGCCGGGCGGGGGCCCTTCGCGGTGCTGGTCGTGCTGATACTCACCGGCGGCCTGATCGCGCTGCTGCTGCTGAACACCGCCCTCAACCAGGGTTCCTTCCAGCTCACCAAGCTCCAGCAGCAGACCAACCGGCTGACCGACGAACGGCAGGGGCTGCAGCAGCAGATCGGGGCCTGGTCGGCGCCCGACGCCCTGTCCGCGCGCGCCAGGCTGCTGGGCATGGTGCCGGGAGGCAACCCGGCGTTCCTGCGCGACGACGGCACGGTGCAGGGCAACCCGACCCCGATCGCCGCCGCCGCGGTGCCACAGGTGGCGCAGCCGACCGCGGGCCCGTCGGCGAGCCCCAGCGCGAAGCCGAGCGCGAGCCCTGGCGCGACGGCCAAGACCGGCGCCACCGCCGGCACAACCGCCTTCAAACAGGGCATCCGAACCAGTACCAGCGCAAGCAGCACGCCAAGCCCGGGCGCCAAACCCTCCAGCACGCCGACCGGCACCGCCCACTGACGGGGAGACAGCAGCAGCCATGACCGCCCCCCGCCCACCGCGCCAGCGCCCCCCGCATCCGGCCGCGCGCCCCTCCGGGCGGGCCCCGTCCCGCCCGGCGTCCCGCCCCGCCGCGCGTCCCGCTCCGCGCCCGGCGCGGCTGCGGCTGGCCACCCCCCGGCGCCGGCTGCGGCTGCTGGTGGTCTCCCTGGGCGTGGTGCTGACCCTCTTCGTCGGCCGGCTGGTGCAGCTCCAGTTCATCGACTCCGCCACGCTCGCCGCCGCCGCCACCGTGAGCCTCTACCGGACCGACCCGCTCCCCGCCCCGCGCGGCTCGATCACCGACGCCGACGGCCGGGTCCTGGCCACCACCGTCGACGCCTACGACATCACCGCCGACCCGTACATGTTCACGCCCGGCCAGGCCCATGTCGACGACGCGCCCGCGCGAGCCGCCCAGCTGCTGTCGCCGATCGTCGGGGTGCCGGTGGCGATCCTGACCAAGGCGCTCACCTCCACCGGCAAGAGCGACCGCTATGCCCTGCTGGCCAAGCAGCAGTCGCCGCAGACCTGGAACCAGATCACCGCGCTGCAGACCAAGCTGACCAGGACCGCTTGGAGCGGCCACTGTCTGACCGAGAACAACCTGGCGCTGAAGGCCGGCGACAGCGGCCGGGTCGACGACTCCTGCGCCAACGTGCTGAACGGGGTGTTCCACGCCAAGCACGCCAAGCGGGTCTACCCGGACGGCTCCCTCGCCGCCAATGTCATCGGCTTCGTCAACAGCGACGGCGTCGGCAGCGGCGGTCTTGAGCAGCAGTACGACTCGCTGCTCAAGGGCAAGGACGGCCAGGTCACCTACGCCCAGTCCGGCGGCCGTGAGGTCCCCACCGCCGGTCAGCGGGAGACGGCCGCGGTGCCCGGGTCGACGCTCCGGCTCACCCTGGACCGGGACATCCAGTGGGACGCCCAGCAGGCCATCACCGACGAGGTGAAGGCCGCGGGCGCCCAGCGCGGCTATGTCATCGTCCAGGACGTCACCAACGGCAAGATCCTGGCGATGGCGGCGTCGCCCGGGTTCGACCCCAACGACCTCACCCACGCCAACCCCGCCGACCTGGGCAACGCCGCCCTCCAGGACGCCTACGAGCCGGGCAGCGTCAGCAAGCTGATGACCATGGCGGCCGTGCTGCAGCAGGGCGTGGCCACCCCGCTGACCCATGTCACCGTCCCCGGCACCCTGCCCCGGGCGGACCGCGTGTTCCACGACGACGTGGCCCACGGCACCGAGCAGCTCACCCTCAACGGCGTGCTCGCGCAGTCCTCCAACATCGGCACCATGCTGGCGGCCGAGCACCTGGGCTCCACCCAGAAGCAGGCGGACCAGGTGCTGTACGACTACCTGAGCAAGTTCGGCATCGGCCAGCCGACCGGTCTCGGCTTCCCCGGCGAGACCCAGGGCATCCTGGCCCAGCCGGGCAAGTGGTCCGGATCGCAGCAGTACACCATCCCCTTCGGCCAGGGCCTGTCGGTGAACGCCCTGCAGACCACCTCGGTCTACTCGACCATCGCCAACGGCGGGGTGCGGATCGCGCCCAGCCTGGTCGCCGGGACCACCGGTGCGGACGGGCGCTTCGTGGCGGCCGCGGCGCCGAAGGAGACCAGGGTGGTCAGCGAGCAGACCGCGAAGACCCTGGCGCAGATGCTGCAGTCGGTCGTCGCCAGCCAGGAGGGCACCGGGGTGATGGCCCAGATCCCCGGCTACCTGGTCGCCGGCAAGACCGGTACGGCGAACCGGGTCGACCCGGCCACCGGCCGGTACTCGGGCTACACCTCCTCCTTCATCGGCTTCGCGCCCGCGGACAGGCCCAGGGTCACCGTGTCCTGTGTGATCCAGGACCCGGTCAACGGACACTTCGGCGGTGAGCTCTGCGGTCCGGTGTTCAAGCAGGTCATGGAGTTCGCGCTGAAGACCCTGCAGGTGGCGCCGACCGGCGCCGCGGCGGCGAATCTGCCGGTGAACTGGTGAAAGGCAGTGATGGCATGACCCCTCCCACCGATCCCAAGGCTTCGCACGCACCCTCGCTTGGCCCCGGGCAGGGCGGTACCGGTAACCTCACGGCCGTGCACCGAAGTGATCAGGAGAGCCCGCCCCCACCGCGTGGAGCGGCGGCCCCGCCCCGCCCGCAGGGACTGCCCGCCGTCCCGCTCGCCGAGGTCGCGGCCCTGCTGGGGCTGGACGACGCGGGCCCGTGGCCCGGCGCTGTCACCGGCATCACCCATGACTCCCGGGCGGTCCGCCCGGGCGACGTCTACGCGGCCCTCCCGGGCGCGAACGCCCATGGCGCGGCCTTCGCCCCGCAGGCGGTCGCCAATGGCGCCGTGGCCCTGCTCACGGACCCCGACGGGGCCGTCCGCGCGGCCGACTGCGGGGTGCCGCTGCTGGTGGTGGACCACCCCAGGGGCCGGATGGGCGCGCTCGCCGCAGCCCTCTACGGCCGGGCCGCCGAGCGGCTGCTGATGATCGGCGTCACCGGCACCAACGGCAAGACCACCACCGCCTACCTGGTCGAGGGCGGCCTGCGCGGCACCGGCCGGGAGACCGGGCTGATCGGCACCGTGGAGATGCGGGTCGGCAGCGAGCGGATCAAGAGCGAGCGGACCACCCCCGAGGCCACCGACCTGCACGCGGTGCTCGCGGTGATGGCCGGGAGCGGCGCGGACGCGGTGGTGATGGAGGTCTCCAGCCACGCCCTGGTCTTCGGCCGGGTCGACGGCGTGGTCTACGACGTGGCGGTCTTCAACAACCTGACGCCGGAACACCTCGACTTCCACCCGGACATGGAGGACTACTACCGGGCCAAGGCCGGGCTGTTCACCGCACGCAGGGCCAAACTGGGCGTGGTCAACCTGGACGACCGCTACGGCCGCCGCCTGGCCGCCGAGGCGGAGACCCCGGTGGTCACCTACTCGGCCACCGGCGACCCCGACGCCGACTGGCGGGCCGAGGCCGTGCACCTGGGCCCGGCCGGATCGACCTTCCGCGTGGTGGGCCCTGACGGCGCGTCGGTCGACGCCTCGGTGCCGCTGCCGGGTCCCTTCAACGTCGCCAACGCCCTCGCGGCCATCACCGCCCTGGCATGTGCAGGACTGCCGCTGGAGGAGGTCGCCGCCGGCGTCGCCGCCGTCCCCGGGGTCCCCGGCCGGATGGAGCGGGTCGACCGGGGCCAGCCCTATGTCGCCGTGGTGGACTACGCCCACAAGCCCGACGCCCTGGAGGCCGCGCTGCGCTCGCTGCGCGAGGTCACCAAGGGACGGGTGCACGTCGTGGTCGGCTGCGGCGGCGACCGCGACCCCTTCAAGCGCGGGCCGATGGGCGCGATCGCCGCCCGGTTCGCCGACACCGCCATCCTGACCAGCGACAATCCCCGCTCCGAGGACCCGCTGGCGATCCTCCATGCCATGCTCGGCGGCGCTGCCGGGGTTCCCGAGGCAGAACGCGGCGCGGTCCTGGTCGAACCCGACCGGGCCCGTGCCATCGCCGCCGCCGTCGCCCTGGCCCACGCCGGCGACTGCATCCTGGTCGCGGGCAAGGGCCATGAACTCGGCCAGTACGTCCGCGACGAGATCCGACCCTTCGACGACCGTGCCGTGCTGGGCGAGGCGATCCTCGCGTCGCATCGCGACGGCGACGCCAAGGAGTAGAGCCAACGTGATCCCACTGACCCTCGCCGAGGTGGCCCAGGCCACCGGGGGGAAGCTGCACGACGTTCCGGACCCGCAGGCCCTTGTCACCGGCCCGGTGGTCCACGACTCCCGTCAGGTCGTCCCCGGCGCTCTGTTCGCCGCCGTGGTCGGCGAACGGGTGGACGGCCATGACTTCGCCGGGCGCGCCGTCGCCGAGGGGGCGGTGGCGGTGCTGGCCTCCCGACCGGTCGGCGTCCCCGCCGTGGTGGTCGACGACGTCGTGGCGGGGCTGAGCCGGCTGGCGCACGCCGTCACCGCGCGCACCGCCGGGACCACCGTGGTGGGTCTGACCGGTTCCGCCGGGAAGACCAGCACCAAGGACCTGATCGCCCAACTGCTGGGCGGGCTCGGCCCCACGGTCTACACCGAGGGCTCGTTCAACAACGAGATCGGCTTCCCGCTGACCGCGCTGAAGGTCGCCGACTCCACCCGCTTCCTGGTCCTGGAGATGGGTGCCCGGCACAAGGGCGACATCGCCCACCTGACTGGCATCGTCCGCCCGTCGATCGGGCTGGTGCTGAACGTGGGCACCGCCCACATCGGCGAGTTCGGCAGCCGCGAGGGCATCGCCGAGGCCAAGGGGGAGATGGTCGAGGCGCTCCCGCCCGAGGGCTGCGCCGTGCTGAACGCGGACGATCCGCTGGTCCGGGCCATGGCCGCGCGCACACAGGCGCGGGTGCTGCTCTTCGGCGAGTCCGCCGAGGCGCAGATCCGGGGCGAGGACGTCCGCCTGGACGCATCGGGTCGACCGGGGTTCACCTTGGTCACCCCCTCCGGTTCCGCGCCCGTTCAGCTCCGCCTCTACGGTGAGCACCATGTCTCCAACGCCCTCGCCGCCGCGGCCGTGGCCACCGAGTGCGGTATGGACGTGAACCAGCTCGCCGTCGCACTGGGGGAGGCCGGCAGCCTGTCCCGCTGGCGGATGGAGCTGACGGACCGTCCGGACGGCGTCACGGTGATCAACGACGCCTACAACGCCAATCCCGACTCGATGCGGGCCGCCCTGCGCGCCCTCGCCGCGATCGGGGGCAGAGGGCCCGGTGCCCGCCGTACCTGGGCGGTTCTGGGGGAGATGCGGGAACTCGGTGAGGACTCCCTCGCCGAGCACGACGCGGTGGGCCGGCTGGCGGTTCGGCTGGACATCGCGACCCTGGTCGCTGTCGGCGGCCGGGAGGCGGCCTGCATGGAGCTGGGCGCGAGGAACGAAGGTTCATGGGGTGAGGAATCGGTGCTGGTGTCCGATGTGGATGCGGCGATCGCATTGCTGCGCGAGCAGGTCGCGCCGGGGGACGTGGTGCTCGTGAAGGCGTCGCGCTCGGTCGGCCTGGAGCGGGTCGCCGAGGCGCTGCTCGCCGACGGCGTCGTGTCGAATGGAGCGGGCGCGTGAATCCGACCCTGATGGATCACGCCACGACGGTGCAGCTGGCGAGCACCAGCAGCTCGCCGATGCGTCAGATCCTGTTCGCCGCGGTCTTCGCGCTGGTCCTCTCGCTGGTCGGCACCCCGGTCCTGATCCGCATCCTGGCCAAGCACGGCTACGGCCAGATGATCCGCGACGACGGCCCCAAGGCGCACCACAGCAAGCGCGGCACGCCGACCATGGGCGGTATCGCCTTCATCCTGGCGACCCTGGTCGCCTACGCGCTGACCAAGGTCCTGGTGGGCACCCCGCCCACGGCCTCCGGCCTGCTGGTGCTGTTCCTGATGACCGGGATGGGCCTGGTCGGCTTCCTGGACGACTACATCAAGATCGTCAAGCAGCGCTCGCTGGGCCTGCGGGCCAAGGCGAAGATGGCCGGGCAGCTGATCGTCGGCGTGCTCTTCGCCATCGGCGCGCTGAGCTTCTCCGACTCGGCCGGGATCCACCCCGCGTCGACCAAGCTCTCCTTCGTCACCGACTTCGGCTGGTCGCTGGGCCCGGTGCTGTTCGCGCTCTGGGCCATCTTCATGATCCTGGCGATGTCCAACGGGGTGAACCTGACGGACGGTCTGGACGGCCTGGCCACCGGCGCCTCGGTGATGGTCTTCGGCGCCTATGTCTTCATCGGCATCTGGGAGTACGGCCAGACCTGCGGCTCCGCGGCCAGCGCGGGACCGCTCTGCTACCAGGTCAGGGACCCGCTGGACCTGGCCGTGGTCGCCGCCGCGCTGATGGGCGCCTGCTTCGGCTTCCTGTGGTGGAACACCTCGCCGGCGAAGATCTTCATGGGCGACACCGGCTCGCTGGCCCTCGGCGGCGCGCTGGCCGGTCTGGCGATCTGCTCGCACACCGAGATGCTGCTGGCGATCCTGGGCGGCCTGTTCGTGCTGATCACCCTGTCGGTGATCATCCAGGTCGGCTCGTTCCGGATGACCGGCAAGCGGGTCTTCAAGATGGCTCCGCTGCAGCACCACTTCGAACTCAAGGGCTGGTCCGAGGTCCTGATCGTGGTCCGCTTCTGGATCATCCAGGGCCTGTGCGTCGCGGTCGGGCTCGGGCTCTTCTACGCGGGCTGGGTGACCGCCACATGACCGACGCCACCCCGGAGCGGACCCCCGAGTGGAAGGGCCTGCCGGTCACCGTGGCCGGCCTGGGCGTGTCGGGCGTCCCCGCGGCCCGGGTGCTGCACGGCCTTGGCGCCCGGGTCACCGTGGTGGACGGCGGGGACGGCCCCCGGCAGCGGGCGCAGGCCGACGAACTGCGCGCGCTCGGCGTCGAGGTGCTGCTCGGGGACGGGGAGACCCTGCCCGAGGGCACCCGACTGGTCGTCACCTCGCCGGGCTGGCCGCCGCACAGCCCGCTCTTCCTGGCCGCGGCCGGGGCCGGCGTGCCGGTCTGGGGCGATGTGGAGCTGGCCTGGCGGCTGCGCAGGCCGCATCCGGCCACCGGCGAGCCCGCGCCCTGGCTGGCGGTCACCGGCACCAACGGCAAGACCACCACGGTCCAGATGCTCGCCTCGATCCTGACCGCGGCGGGCCGGCGCACGGCCGCCGTGGGCAATGTCGGGGTGTCCGTCCTGGACGCGGTGCTGGCCGAGGAGCCCTACGACGTCCTGGCCGTGGAGCTCTCCAGCTACCAGCTGCACTGGTCCTCCTCGCTGCGTCCGCACTCGGCCGTGGTGCTCAATGTCGCCGCCGACCACCTCGACTGGCACGGCTCCATGGAGGCCTACGCGGCCGACAAGGGCCGGATCTACGAGGGCAACACCGTCGCCTGCGTCTACAACACCGCCGACCCCGCCACCGAGGCGCTGGTCCGCGAGGCCGACGTGGAGGAGGGCTGCCGCGCCATCGGCTTCACCCTCGGCCCGCCCGCCCTCTCCCAGCTCGGCGTGGTGGACGGACTCCTGGTCGACCGCGCCTTCGTGACCGACCGTCACAGAAATGCGGCCGAGCTGGCCTCCGTCGAGGACGTCCAGCCCGCCGCCCCGCACAACATCGCCAACGCCCTCGCCGCCGCCGCGCTGGCCCGGGCCTACGGCGTCGAGCCGCGCGCGGTCCGGGACGGCCTGCGGGCCTTCCGTCCGGACGCGCACCGGATCGCCGAGGTGGTGCAGAGCGGCGGGGTGACCTGGATCGACGACTCCAAGGCCACCAACCCCCATGCGGCGGCCGCCTCCCTGGCCGCCTACCCGTCCGTCGTGTGGATCGCCGGCGGCCTGGCCAAGGGCGCCGACATGGACTCCCTGGTGGCCGGCGCCGCCAAGGCGCTCCGCGGCGCGGTGCTGATGGGCGCCGACCGGGCGCTGATCCGGGAGGCGCTGGCGCGACACGCCCCCGAGGTCCCGGTGATCGAGCTCCCGGACGGCCAGACTGGTGCCCCGGCCATGGACGCGGTGGTACGCGCAGCCGCCGGGCTCGCCCGTCCCGGCGACACCGTGCTGCTCGCACCGGCCTGCGCCTCCATGGACATGTTCACCAACTACGGTGAGCGCGGCGACCTCTTCGCCGCGGCGGCCCGCGCCGTCGCGCTCGCGGAGGAGCCGTAGCGGTCCTCCGCGGCGATGCCCGTGCGCCGAGGGTCACCGGCCACGGGTTCACGTGGGGCCCGGGGGTCGCCCCCAGCCCCGGAATATCGGAGCATCGGAGCATCAGGGGAGAGGGGGCCGTCGTGGCCGGTACGAAGGCGCGACCCGCCGTCCGGCCCGCCAGGCCGGGAGCGACCTCGGTCGCGGTCTTCCGCTCCAAGAGCCGCTTCACCGGTCCCGGCACCGCCCTGGGACGCTTCCAGCGCGGCCTGGAACGGCCGCTGACGCCGTACTACCTGATCCTGGGGTCCTCGGCGCTGATCCTGGTGCTCGGTCTGGTGATGGTGTTCTCCGCCTCCCAGATCGAGGCCAGGACCCTGGGTCTCTCCTTCACCTTCTTCTTCACCAAGCAGCTCACCGCGGTCGCCCTGGGCAGCGTGCTGATGTACGTCGCCGCCCGGCTGCCGGTGCGGCTGCACCGGGCGCTGGCCTATCCGCTGCTGATCGCGGTGCTCGGGCTGCTGCTGCTGGTCGCGGTGCCGGGGGTGGGCAAGGCGGTCAACGGCAACCAGAACTGGATCAGCCTCGGCGGCTCGTTCCAGATCCAGCCCTCCGAGTTCGCCAAGCTCGCGCTGGTCCTGTGGGGCGCGGACCTGCTGGCCCGCAAGCAGCAGATGCGGATGCTGGACCAGTGGAAGCACCTGCTGATCCCGCTGGTGCCGATGGCGGTGCTGCTGCTGACCCTGGTGCTGGCCGGCGGCGACATGGGCACCGCGATGATCATCTGTGCGCTGCTGTTCGGCCTGCTCTGGATCTCCGGGGCGCCGATGCGGCTCTTCGGCGGGGCCGCCGCGATCGCCCTCGGCTTCAGCACCCTGCTGATCGCGCTGGTGCCGCACCGCCTCGGCCGGATCCAGTGCATCGGGGCCACCAGTGTCCCCGCGGACGGCTCCTGTTGGCAGGCCGTTCAGGGAGTGTACGCACTGGCGGGCGGCGGTCTGACCGGTCGCGGACTGGGCGCCAGCGTCGAGAAATGGGGCCAACTCCCGGAGCCCCACACGGACTTCATCTTCGCTGTGACCGGGGAGGAACTGGGTCTGCTGGGGACGCTGTCGGTACTCGCCCTCTTCGCGGCACTAGGGTATGCGGGTATCCGCGTGGCCGGTCGCACGAGGGACCCCTTCATCAGGTATGCAGCAGGAGGCGCCACCACCTGGATCATGGCCCAGGCCATGATCAACATAGGTGCGGTGCTGGGACTCCTCCCCATCGCGGGAGTCCCGCTCCCGATGTTCTCCTACGGGGGTTCGGCGTTGCTGCCGACCATGTTCGCGGTAGGGATGCTGCTCTGCTTCGCACGCAGCGAACCCGCCGCCAGGGCTGCTCTCGCCGCCCGGAGCAAGCGGACACGCAAGAACGCCCTGGGCAGACTCATCGGTCTGCCCCAACGGACCATCGCGCGGCTCGGGAAGGCCCGGCAGCGCAGGGAGCGGTGAATTTCGGTGCATGTCGTACTCGCCGGCGGGGGGACCGCCGGTCACATCGAGCCCGCGCTCGCCCTTGCGGACGCACTGCGCAGGAACGACCCCACGATCGGGATCACGGCGCTGGGCACGGAACGCGGCCTGGAGACCAGACTGGTCCCCGAGCGCGGCTACGAACTGGCACTGATCCCCGCCGTACCGCTGCCGCGCAAGCCGACCCCGGAACTGATCACCGTTCCTGGCCGGCTGCGCGGGACGGTCAAGGCCGTCCAGGACATCCTGGAGCGCACCAAGGCGGACGCGGTGGTCGGCTTCGGCGGCTATGTCGCCATGCCCGCCTATCTCGCGGCCAAGCGGGCCCGGGTCCCGATCGTGGTGCACGAGGCCAACGCCCGTCCCGGGCTGGCCAACAAGGTCGGCGCCCGCTACAGCGACTTCGTCGCCGTCAGCACCCCGGACAGCAAGCTGCGGGACTCCCGCTACATCGGCATCCCGCTGCGCCGGACCATCGCCACCCTGGACCGCAACGCGGCCCGCCCCGAGGCCCGCGCCTACTTCGGCCTGGACCAGCGGCTTCCCACGCTGCTGGTGTCCGGCGGCTCCCAGGGCGCGCGCCGCCTCAACGAGACCGTCCAGGCCATCGCGCCGCGGCTGCAGCAGTACGGGGTGCAGATCCTGCACGCCGTGGGTCCCAAGAACGAACTGCCCGCCATCGACGACGTTCCGGGCATGCCGCCCTACCGGGTGCTGCCCTATCTCGACCGGATGGACCTCGCCTACGCCGCGGCCGACATGATGCTCTGCCGGGCCGGGGCGATGACCGTCGCCGAGCTCTCGGCGGTCGGCCTGCCCGGCGCCTACGTCCCGCTGCCGATCGGCAACGGCGAGCAGCGGCTCAACGCCCAGCCGGTGGTCCGGGCCGGCGGCGGGCTGCTGGTGGACGACGCCGAGCTGACCCCGGAGTGGGTGATCGACAATCTGCTGCCGGTGCTGACGGACCCGCAGCGGCTGTGGGACATGAGCCGGGCGGCCTCCGAGTTCGGCCGCCGGGACGCCGACGAGCTGCTGGTGGGGATGGTCTACGAGGCCATCGCCGCGCACCGCCGTGCCTGACGCCCGCCCGGCCGCCGACGCCCTCTCGGCCGCTTCGGCCGTCTCGGGCGTCCCGGCCGCCTCGGTCGGGGAGCAGCCGGACGCCGCCGGGGCCGAGGAGGCCCCGGCGGCACCGCCGCGCGCCCCGCTGCGGCTGTCCCGGCGCGGCTTCGCCGTACTGGGGCTGCTGCTGGCGGCGGTGCTGGGGACGGTCTGCTGGCTGGTGTGGTTCTCGTCGGCGCTGGATGTCAGGACCGTCAGGGTCAGCGGCAACCGGGTGCTGACCACGGATCAGGTGCTCGCCGCGGCCTCGGTCCCGCTCGGCGGGCCGCTGGAGCGGCTGGACACCGGCGCGGTACGGGCCCGGGTGCTCAAGGCGCTGCCCAGGGCGGCCGACGCGCAGGTCGGCACCTCGCTGCCGCACACCGTGCAGATCCGGATCACCGAGCGGCAGGCGATCGCCGCGATCAGGGGTTCCGACGGCGTCTACACCCAGGTCGACGCGGCGGGGGTACGCTTCGCCACCAGTCGTCAGGTTCCGAACGGAGTACCGGTGGTCGAACTGTCGCTCTCCGCCGCGGGGCGGGGCGCGCTCGCGGTCTTCCCCGAACAGGCCCTGGTCGCCGCGGCGGTGGATGTCGCCAAAGCCCTTCCGGCAGCGGTTTCCAAGCAGACCAGGTCGGTCGTCGTGCATTCGTACGACGATCTGGAACTGCAACTCGCTGACGGTTCCAAGGTGCTGTGGGGAAGTTCTGAACAGGACCAGCGAAAAGCCGTCGTGCTCACCGCGCTGCTCCGGCAGAAGGGCACGTCGTACGACGTCAGCGCACCCGACGAGCCGGCCGTGCGGCATTGACTCCGAGAACCCGTCGGCGGTGCGGTGTTGACGGACTGCCAGTTCCTCCCCGAATCTGGGTGGCCACCCCGGGTGAAAGTCCGGCACATTGATCACATAGCATCACAAGAAAAAAGCGCAGGCTCGGCGTGTCCGTTGAACGGGCAGGCTCTGAGACCTAGTGTCCTGTGACAGTAGATGATGGAAGAGTGACAGAGCATTAACCCTAAACCTCAGGTTCAGGGTTCGGGTCAGGGCCTCGCGTTCAGAGTTCCCGCCCCTTCGGCACCGTACATCCGAGGCGAGAGGCCTTCGACGTGGCAGCACCCCAGAACTACCTCGCAGTCATCAAAGTCGTCGGCATCGGCGGCGGTGGCGTCAATGCCATCAACCGGATGATCGAGGTCGGGCTCAAGGGCGTCGAGTTCATCGCGATCAACACCGATGCGCAGGCCCTCCTGATGAGCGACGCGGACGTCAAGCTCGACGTCGGCCGTGAGCTCACCCGCGGCCTCGGAGCCGGAGCCAACCCCGACGTCGGCGCCAAGGCCGCCGAGGACCACCGCGAGGAGATCGAGGAGGTCCTCAAGGGGGCCGACATGGTCTTCGTCACCGCAGGCGAGGGCGGTGGCACCGGCACCGGCGGCGCGCCCGTCGTGGCCAACATCGCCCGCACCCTCGGCGCGCTGACCATCGGCGTGGTCACCCGCCCCTTCACCTTCGAGGGCCGGCGCCGCGCCAACCAGGCCGAGGACGGCATCGCACAGCTGCGCGAAGAGGTCGACACCCTCATCGTGATCCCCAACGACCGGCTGCTGTCCATCTCGGACCGTCAGGTCAGCGTCCTGGACGCGTTCCGCTCCGCCGACCAGGTGCTGCTCTCCGGCGTCCAGGGCATCACCGACCTGATCACCACCCCCGGTCTGATCAACCTGGACTTCGCCGATGTGAAGTCGGTCATGTCGGACGCCGGTTCGGCCCTGATGGGCATCGGCTCCGCCCGGGGCGAGGACCGCGCCAAGGCGGCGGCCGTGATGGCGATCTCCTCGCCGCTGCTGGAGGCATCCATCGACGGCGCGCGCGGCGTGCTGCTCTCCATCTCCGGCGGTTCCGACCTCGGCCTCTTCGAGATCAACGAGTCGGCGCAGCTGGTCAGCGAGGCCGCGCACCCCGAGGCCAACATCATCTTCGGCGCGGTCATCGACGACGCCCTCGGCGACGAGGTGCGGGTCACCGTGATCGCGGCCGGCTTCGACGGCGGCGCGCCGCCCACCATCGTCCGCGAGCCGGTGGTGCGTTCGACCAACTCGGCCACCCCGCCGCCGCAGCAGGACCGGGCCAGCGAGTACAACCGGGCCGGCTCCACCGCCGCCGGGCGCAGCGTCCACACCATCGGCAGCGTCCCGCGCGCCGAGGAGCCGCCGCGCCACGTCGAGCCGCAGGCCCCGCCGCTGCCGCCGCACGTTCCGCAGACGCGGCCGCCCTACGTGGACAGCCCGGCCGAGGAGCTGGACGTCCCGGACTTCTTGAAGTAACCGGAGCCGCACTAGGCTGATCATCATGATCGGCCAGCGACTAGCCCTTGACGACCGTGCTCACTTCGCCTTCACCGACCGGTGGGGCGGGGTGAGCACTTCGTCGTTCCAGGAGCTGAACCTCGGCGGCGCGGTCGGCGACGACTCCGCCGCGGTCCGCGAGAACCGGCGGCTCGCCGCCACCGGGCTCGGCCTCGACCCAGCCGATGTGGCCTGGATGAACCAGGTGCACGGCAAGGCCGTCGCCGAGGTGACCCGGCGCCAGCCCGACGGCACCGCCCCGACCGCGGACGCACTGGTCGGCGCCGGTCCCGGGCAGGCGCTCGCCGTGCTGACGGCGGACTGCGTCCCGGTGCTGCTCGCCGATCCGGTCGCCGGAGTCGTCGGCGCCGCCCACGCGGGCCGCCCCGGACTGGCCGCCGGAGTGGTCCCGGCAGCCGTTGCCGCCATGCTGGAGCTGGGCGCCGAGGCGGGCCGGATCACCGCCGCGATCGGGCCCTCGGTCTGCGGCCGGTGTTATGAAGTACCCGTGAGTCTTCGTGCCGAGGTCGCCGGGGTCGAGCCCGCGACCTGGTCCGAGACCAGCTGGGGGACCCCGGCGCTGGACCTCCCGGCCGGGGTCGCGGCCCAGCTCGCGGCGCTCGGCGTCACCGTCGCCGACCTCCCGCACATCTGCACGATGGAATCGCCGAACCACTTCTCCTACCGCCGCGAGCAGCGCACCGGCCGTCTCGCGGGCTATGTCTGGCTGAACGGAACCTCCTGATGACCGACCCGCAGTCGCGCCTGGCCGAGTGGCGTCTTGTTGAGCTCAGCGCCAACCTGGCCGCTGTGGAGCGGCGCGTGGCCGACGCCTGCGCCGCCGCCGGGCGATCCCGGGACGAGGTCACCCTGATCGTGGTGACCAAGACCTACCCCGCCTCCGACGTCCGGCTGCTCTCCTCGCTCGGGGTGCGGAACGTCGCCGAGAACCGCGACCAGGACGCCGGTCCGAAGGCGCTGGAATGCCGCGATCTGCCGCTTGTCTGGCATTTCGTCGGCCAATTGCAGACCAATAAGGTCCGTTCTGTTCTGAAGTACGCCGACATGGTGCATTCCGTCGACCGGATCAGACTGGTCGACGCCCTCTCCGCCGAAGTCCAGAAGTCGGAACGCCCCGAATTGGGATGCCTTATCCAGGTCGCCCTGGAAGGCGATCCCGAGCCGGGCGCGGCCCATCGCGGCGGCGCCCGCCCCGAACAGGTGCTCCAGCTCGCCGATGCGCTGGCCGACGCCCCAGGTCTGCGACTTGACGGCGTGATGGCTGTGGCGCCTTTGCGCGGCCGGTACGCCGGTGACCCCGCGGGTGCTTTCGTGCGCCTTGTGGAAATCGCATCTCTGGTGCACCGTCAGCATCCGGCTGCCACGATGGTCTCCGCAGGGATGAGCGGCGACTTGGAACAGGCGATCGCAGCAGGGGCGACACATGTGCGCGTCGGTACGGCGGTACTGGGTGTCCGGCCGCCCCTCGGGTAACGTCACCGGTTAGAAGATCAGATCGCAGAACAAATCAGGACAAGTAGGAATCTCCCCTGCATCGCGGGGTCAGACCGTGGATCGTAGAACCACCTCGCGCGAGCGGGGCGGCCGGTGACGGACCCGATCCACCACAGAGCGGAGGACAGGAGTATGGCCAGCGCACTGCGCAGGATGGCGGAATACCTCGGCCTCGTGGAGGACGAACGCTACGACGTTCAGGGTTACGACCCGGACGACGAGGACTACGGCCCCGAGCCCGAACCGATTCGCAACGCCGCCCGCACCGAGGAGGTACCCCGCCCCGCCCCCGCGCCGGTAGCGCAGCCGGCGGCCGCGGCGGTCGTCGCCCCGATGCGGTCGGAGCCAAGGATGGCGCCAGTGTCGTCCATCACACCTGAACGTCGTCACGTGGAGAAGAGTGCCCCGGTGATCATGCCCAAGGCCGCCTCCGAGCGGGAGCCCTACCGGATCACGACACTTCATCCCCGAACCTACAACGAGGCCCGTACCATCGGGGAACACTTCCGTGAGAGCACCCCGGTGATCATGAATCTCACGGAGATGGACGACACGGATGCCAAGCGCCTCGTAGACTTCGCGGCTGGACTGGTCTTCGGTCTCCACGGCAGCATCGAACGCGTGACTCAGAAGGTGTTCCTTCTGTCTCCTGCTAACGTCGATGTAACGGCGGAGGACAAGGCCAGGATCGCCGAGGGTGGGTTCTTCAACCAGAGCTGACCAGAGCAGGACGATACGTGCGGATCACGTGACGCCGGGTAGCGGGGCTTCCGCTCCCGGCGGGCAGGCAGCAGGACGAGTTCGAGGGGACGAGCGGTGAACGTTGTATGGCAGGTGCTGTACATCGTGCTGATGGTTTTCTTCGTCATCCTGTTGGCCCGGCTGGTGATGGACTGGGTGCAACAACTAGCCCGCGAATGGCGGCCCGGCCGCGGGATGATTGTTGTGCTGGAGTGCATCTACACCGTCACCGATCCACCACTCAAACTGCTGAGGCGGTTCATCCCGCCGCTGCGGTTCGGGGGCGTGGCGCTCGACCTGTCCTTCCTCGTACTGATCATCATTGTTTCGATCCTGATCTCCGTCGTGCAGGGGGCCATGTGAACCCCGCAGGCCGCCGATTGTCCGACGATCACGTTGAGGTGAAGAGATGCCATTGACCCCCGAGGACGTGCGGAACAAGCAGTTCACGACCGTCCGCCTCCGCGAAGGCTATGACGAGGACGAGGTCGATGCCTTCCTCGACGAGGTCGAAGGAGAGCTGACCCGACTGCTCCGCGAGAACGAGGACCTGCGCGCCAAACTGGCCGCCGCGACTCGCGCGGCCGCGCAGAACCAGCAGAACATGCGCAAGGAGCAGGACCAGCACCAGCGCCCCGGCCCCCCGGTGCCGGCCGCCATATCTGGTCCGCCCGTGCCGCAGCAGGGCATGCCGCCGCAGATGCAGCAGCCCGGCCAGATGCAGCAGCAGGGCCAGATGCAGGGCCAGATGCAGCAGCAGATGGGCCAGCCCGGCCCGCCGCAGCTGCCCAGCGGCGCCCCGCAGCTCCAGGGCCCGCCCCAGCTTCAGGGCGGCACCATGGGCGGCCAGCAGGGCTTCGGCCAGCAGATGCAGCAGCCCGGCCAGATGATGCAGCCGCAGGGCCAGATGCAGCAGCAGCAGATGGGTGGCCTGCAGCAGATGCAGCAGCCGCACTTCCCGCAGCAGCAGGGCCAGAACAACGACAGCGCGGCCCGCGTGCTGGCGCTCGCCCAGCAGACCGCGGACCAGGCCATCGCCGAGGCGCGGTCCGAGGCCAACAAGATCGTCGGTGAGGCCCGCAGCCGCGCCGAGGGTCTGGAGCGCGACGCCCGTGCCAAGGCCGACGCCCTGGAGCGGGACGCACAGGAGAAGCACCGCGTCGCGATGGGCTCCCTGGAGTCCGCCCGCGCCACGCTGGAGCGCAAGGTCGAGGACCTGCGTGCCTTCGAGCGCGAGTACCGCACCCGGCTGAAGTCCTACCTGGAGACCCAGCTCCGTCAGCTGGAGTCGCAGGCGGACGACTCGCTGGCGCCTCCGCGCCAGCCGGCCACCGCGTCGCTGCCGCCGTCCTCCATGTCCCAGCCGTCGATGTCGCAGCCGTCGATGAGCCCGGTCGGCGCGTCGCCGATGGGCGGGCAGACCTTCGGCGGTCAGCAGAGCTTCGGTGGTCAGCAGAGCTTCGGCGGCGGCCAGCAGCAGCCCAGCTTCGGCGGGAACAGCTTCAACCCGGGCGCCCAGCACCAGAGCGCCGGCGGCCAGCAGCAGATGGCTCCCGCGATGACGCAGCCGATGGCCGCGGTCCGCCCGCAGCCCCCGCTGCAGCAAGCCCCGCAGCCGATGCGCGGCTTCCTGATCGACCAGGACGACGAGGGCTGACAGGCCCTCACCGCCCGACCGCACAAGCCCGCTGCCCTCCGCCGGAACGTTCCGGCAGAGGGCAGCGGGCTTCTGCGCGTCAGGGGGCGGCTTCTTGTCACGCCCGAGCCGAGCGATCACACTGGTCTGCATCTGACGGGGGAGGCGCCGGTGGCCGGTCGGTCCGGTTCTTTGCAGGGCTTAGTGCTCCAGAAGGCGGTACTGGTCAGCCTGTTGCTGCTGGTCGCGGGAAGCTGGCTGTTCGTCGTCACGACGTCCGTCTCGCAGGGCCCCAAGCTCCAGCAGTGGGTGGCCCTGATCGGCGGGACGCTGGTGCAGACCGGCGCCATCGCGCTGATCATCGACTATGTGAACATGCGCAGCTACGCGACCGGCGAGGTCGTCGAGGCGATCCTCAGCAGCGAGGACTTCCTGCGGACGTTGAGCGGCGAGGAGCAGATCGCCCATGTCCGACGGGCGCTGCACGCCCGCTTCCGGGGCGACGACGGCGTCGACCGGGCGGTCGAGTGGCTGACGGTGACTCTGGCCGCGCCGGCCCGGATCCGCTACGCCGCCAAGCTCACCCTGCTGCAGGAGCAGATCACCGAGCTCTTCCCGGACGGCGAGGTGCTCGTCCCGGACAGCGTGCTGCGGGTGCGCGCCGAGTTCGCCTACACCACCAGCGGCAACCTTTCCCGTCGGCCGGAGCTGATCAACGGCGACGGTGTGATCCACACCCAGATCATCCCGATACCCAGGACCACCGAGCTGACCCGGCGCTTCCAGGCCGGGGAACTGCACAGCTCGGAGGCGCGCGAGGCCTGGGTGCGCCATGTGCTGCAGCCCAAGGTCTGGGTGAAGCTCGGCCAGGGGGACGAAGCCGAGATCCGCCCGTTCGTGCCGCGCACCCGGCTGAGCGAGGCGGCCAACGGGACGGTCTGGCTCGACTTCGACATCACCTGTGACGCGTATGTCCAGCCGGGGCAGCAGGTGAGCGTCGTCTACAGCCACCGGCAGCTCTGCCACCGCAGGGACAGCTACGTCTGGCGGGCCTCGGCGCGAACCTATGACTTCACCTTCAACGCCCGTGGCTTCCAGGAGTACCGGCTGCTCCCCATCGCGACCCCGGCGAGGGACTCGGACCTGACCGAGCTCGAGGTGCTGCGCGACGAGATCCGCTGCACCGGGCTGATCCTGCCCGAGTCGATGTTCGCCTTCGCCTGGAGCCCGCGAGTGGACTCGGAGTCCCCGACCCTCTAGGACACCCCCGACCCTCTAGGACACCCCCGACCCTCTAGGACACCCCCTGGCTCCAGACCTCGCTCGCATACAGCGAGGACCACTCCTCGCGCGGACGCGAGACCCGGGCGACGCCGTTCTCGACGACGACTTCCGGTGGGTTGCGGTTGGTGTTGTAGTGGGAGGCCATCACCATGCCGTAGGCGCCGGCGTCCATGAAGGCGACCAGGTCGCCGGGCACCAGGTCGGGGAGTTCCGCGTGCTCCGAGAAGGTGTCGGTCGACTCGCAGACCGGGCCGACGACCACGGTGGGTCCGGCCGAGGGCCCGTGGACCACCGGCAGGATGCGGTGCACGTCGGTGCGGTAGAGCGCCGGGCGGATCAGGTGGTGCATCCCGGTGTCCAGGACCAGCATCCGCTGCCCCGGCCGGTGCTTGCGGTAGAGGACCTTGGCGACGAGCACTCCGGCCGGTCCGGCGATGGAGCGACCGGGCTCCAGGTACACGTCCAGCTCACTTCGGCCGCCGAGGAGCGGGGTGAGCGCGGCGGCGAAGTCCTCGACCGTCGGCACGGCGGGGCCGCCGTAGTCGATGGGGAAGCCGCCGCCGATGTCGAACCTGCGGAACTCCTCCAGTCCCCGCTGCTGTGCGTACTCCAGGACGTCCAGCAGCACCTCGCAGCCCCTGACCACGCCGCTGGGCTCGGGCACCTGCGAGCCGACGTGCATATGGACGCCGACCGGCGTCAGCCGCGGGTAGCGCCCGGCGAGCCAGGCGTCGACCAGCGCCCGCGCTTCGGTGGCGGGCACGCCGAACTTGGCCTTGGCGCTGCCGGTCTGCATCGGCGCGAGAGTGTCCACGGTCACGCCGGGGTTGATCCGGATCCCGCAGCGGACCGTGCGGCCGAGCGCCGCGGCCACCCGGTTCAGGGCCTCGCACTCGTCGCTCGACTCGATGTTGACCAGGACGTCGTGCCGTACGGCGAGGGCGAGTTCCTCGTCGGTCTTGCCGACCCCGGCGAAAGTGGTCCGGGCGGGGTCGCCGCCGACGGCCAGCACCCGGCTGAGCTCGCCGCCGCTGACCACGTCGAATCCGGCCCCCATCCGGACCATCCGGGCCAGCACGGCCAGGTTGGAGTTGGCCTTCACCGAGTAGGAGACCTCGCCGCCGAGCGGGGCGAACGCGACGCGGGCGCGTTCCATCGCGGCGGCCATGACATCCAGCGAGTACACATAGGCGGGACTGCCCACCTCCGCCACGACGTCGTCGAGGGCCAGGCCGTCCAGCGAGAGCACTCCGTTCGTGTAGCGGACGTGGTCGGTGGAGGGGAGGTGGAACGTGGACGTGCCTTCCATGGTGGCCTTCGGCCTTCCTTGATCAGCTGGACCGCTCGATGTGAGGAACAACTGACAAGGATAGACACGTGGGTGCAGGCGTACTCGGTTGCGCCTGCACCCACGCCGACCGGTGTTGACGCCGGGTCAGGCCTTGCGGAGCCAGAAGGTCAGAGCCAGGGACTCGTCGGTGAACGGCGTCGCCTCGGGCCAGTCGGCTTCGCCGGAGGCGAAGTCGGTGGCGAGGACCTCGTCGGCGATCAGGCCGGCGTGGGCTGTCAGGGCTTCCACGGTCGCCTCGTCGGTCGCGGTCCAGCGAAGGACGATACGGTCCGCCACGTCCAGGCCGCTGTTCTTCCGGGCCTCCTGAACCTGACGGATGGCGTCCCGGGCGATGCCGGCCAGCCGCAGCTCCGGGGTGATGTGCAGGTCGAGGGCGACCGTCGCGCCCGCCTCGTTGGCGACGGCCCATCCCTCCCGCGGGGTCTCCGTGATGATGACCTCCTCGGGCGTCAGCTCGACCGTCTCGCCGCCGAGTTCCACCGAGGCGACCCCGTCTGCCCGCAGCGATGCGGAGAGCACGGCCGCGTCCGCCGCGGCGACCGCCTTGGCGACCTCCTGCACGCCCTTGCCGAACCGCTTGCCCAGGGCGCGGAAGTTGGCCTTGGCCGTGGTGTCCACCAGCGACCCGCCCACCGCCGACAGCGACTCCAGGCCCGCCACATTCAGCTCCTCGGCGACCTGCGCCACCAGCTCCGACGGGAGTTCCTCATACCCCTGCGCCGCGACCAGCGCGCGCGACAGCGGCTGACGGGTCTTCACCCCGGAGTCGGCGCGGGTGGCCCGCCCCAGCTCCACCAGCCGCCGCACCAGCGCCATGTGGCGCGACAGATCGGTGTCGATCAGCGACTCGTCCGCGACCGGGAAGTCCGCGAGGTGCACCGAGACGGGCGCGGCCGGGTCCACGGCGACGACCAGGTCCTGCCAGACCCGCTCGGTGATGAACGGCGTCAGCGGCGCCATCAGCCGGGTCACCGTCTCCAGCGCCTCGTGCAGGGTCGCCAGCGCGGCCGGCTCGCCCTGCCAGAAGCGTCGCCGTCCGCGCCGGACGTACCAGTTGGAGAGGTCGTCGACGAACGCGGACAGCAGCTTGCCGGCCCGCTGGGTGTCGAAGCCGTCCAGCGCCGCGTCCACCTCCTTGACCAGGGTGTTCAGCTCGGACAGCACCCACTTGTCCAGCAGCGGACGGTCCGCCGGAGCGGGGTCGGCCGCGGACGGCGCCCACCCGGCCGTGCGGGCGTAGAGGGCCTGGAAGGCGACCGTGTTCCAGTAGGTCAGCAGGGTCTTGCGGACCACCTCCTGGATGGTGGTGTGCCCGACCCGGCGCGCGGACCAGGGCGAGCCGCCGGCCGCCATGAACCAGCGCACCGCGTCAGCGCCGTGCTGGTCCATCAGCGAGATGGGCTCCAGGATGTTGCCGAGGTGCTTGGACATCTTGCGGCCGTCCTCGGCGAGGATGTGGCCCAGGCAGACCACGTTCTCGTACGAGGACTTGTCGAACACCAGCGTTCCGACCGCCATCAGCGTGTAGAACCAGCCACGGGTCTGGTCGATCGCCTCGGAGATGAACTGGGCCGGGTAGCGCTTCTCGAACAGCTCGGCGTTCTTCAGCGGGTAGCCGTACTGGGCGAAGGGCATGGAGCCCGAGTCGTACCAGGCGTCGATGACCTCGGGCACCCGGACCGCGTCCAGCGCGCAGCCGCTCTCGGTGCAGCGGAAGACGACCTCGTCGATGAAGGGGCGGTGCGGGTCCAGCTCGGACAGGTCCCGGCCGGTGAGGTCGCTGAGCTCGGCCAGCGAGCCCACGCAACTCAGGTGGCCCTCCTCACAGCGCCAGATCGGCAGCGGGGTGCCCCAGTAGCGGTTGCGGGAGAGCGCCCAGTCGATGTTGTTGTTCAGCCAGTCGCCGAAGCGGCCGTACTTGACCGTCTCCGGGTACCAGTTGGTCTTCTCGTTCTCCTCCAGCAGCCGCTGCTTGACCTCGGTGGTGCGGACGTACCAGGACGGCTGCGCGTAGTAGAGCAGCGCGGTGTGGCAGCGCCAGCAGTGCGGGTAGCTGTGCTCGTACGGGACATGACGGAACAGCAGGCCGCGCGCGTCCAGGTCGGCGACCAGGGCCTCGTCGGCCTTCTTGAAGAACTGCCCGCCGACCAGCGGCACGTCCGGCTCGAAGGTGCCGTCCGGCAGCACCGGGTTGACCATCGGCAGGCCGTAGGCGCGGCAGGTGGCGAGGTCGTCGGCGCCGAAGGCGGGCGCCTGGTGGACCAGGCCGGAGCCGTCCTCGGTGGTGACGTACTCGGCGTTGACGACGAAGTGCGCACCCTCGATGGGGACCAGCTCGAACGGCCGCCGGTAGCTCCAGCGCTCCATCTCGGCGCCGGTGAAGCGCTCGCCGGTGGCGGTCCAGCCCTCGCCGAGGGACTTCTCCAGCAGCGGCTCGGCGACGACTACCCTCTCGTTGCCGTCCGTCGCCACCACGTAGGCGACGGCGGGGTGCGCGGCGACGGCGACGTTGGAGACCAGGGTCCACGGGGTGGTCGTCCACACCAGCAGACTGGCCTCCCCGGCCAGCGGCCCGGAGGTGAGCGGGAAGCGGACGTAGACCGAGGGGTCGACGACGGTCTCGTAGCCCTGCGCCAGCTCGTGGTCGGACAGACCGGTGCCGCAGCGCGGGCACCACGGGGCGACCCGGAAGTCCTGGGTCAGCAGGCCCTTGTCGAAGATCTGCTTCAGGGACCACCACACCGACTGGATGTAGTCCGGGTCCATGGTGCGGTAGGCGTCGTCCAGGTCGACCCAGTAGCCCATCCGGTTGGTGAGGGTGGCGAAGGCGTCGGTGTGCCGGGTCACCGACTCGCGGCACTTGGCGTTGAACTCGGCGATGCCGTAGGCCTCGATGTCCGGCTTGCCGGAGAAGCCCAGCTCCTTCTCGACGGCGAGCTCGACCGGCAGGCCGTGGCAGTCCCAGCCGGCCTTGCGGGCGACATGGTGGCCCTTCATGGTCTTGTAGCGGGGGAAGACGTCCTTGAAGACCCGGGCCTCGATGTGGTGCGCGCCGGGCATGCCGTTGGCGGTGGGCGGGCCCTCGTAGAACACCCACTCCGGGCGGCCCTCGGACTGCTCCAGGCTGCGCTGGAAGATCTTGTTGTCCTGCCAGAAGGAGAGGATCCCGTGCTCGAGCACGGGCAGGTCCACCTGGGCGGGGACGGAGCGGTACTGGGGCTGGGGCATGGGTCCTCGGTTCATCAGGTGGTGCCTCCGGCGGGCGCGTCCGAGCTGTGCGGCTTCCGACGAAGGGACGAGGCCGAGTGCTGCGGGCCCCGCGGTACCACCCTTCTTGGCTGCGGCACGCGGACGCGCCGAGCCCCCTCATTAGGGATTGCTGCCGGTTCTACTCGGACCGCCACTGCGCTGCAGTGCGGTGCCTTTCCTCCGACGGCTCCGGGGTGATCTTCCCGTCGCGCACACCCCCGGGCTTCCACCAACCCCGGGTCGCTCTCGGCTGCGTTCGGCGGTACTCGTCCCCATCCACGCCTTGCAGCCCCGAGTCTATAGGGCCGGACAAGAAGATTTTCCGCGCCCGGCGCGACCCGCGCGCCGGTGACGCACCAGTAACGATGACAGAAGGCGATTATCAGGTCACGTTCTGGGCACACATCCGTCGAGCCGGACATGAGTCAGCAACCCGTGAGCTCCGTTGCGGTATGTCCCGTTGTGGATGGATTCAGTACGCATTATCGTTCCGGCACCATGCTTTGCCACGGCGTGGCGCCACCCAGCAGCTCGCAGACGACAGGTCGCAGACGCAAACGCACTCTCGCAAAGGGGTCATACGCATGGCGGACAAGGCAAGGAGCGGGGCTGCGGGGGTACGCCGCGCGGAGACGTCCGTGGCGGGTCCCGGAGATGTGGGGGAGGGAAACGTGGTCCGACGCAAGACCGAGGCCGTGACCAGGCCGGCCGCGACCCGGCCGGGCGGCAGCCGGGCCAGGACCGCCCCGGCCGGAAGCATGCCCGACACGGCGGCCGACACGCCGGTGGAGGCCCCGGCCGCGGCCGGCACCCTTCCGGTGCGGCCGGGCGAGGAGTCCTGGACCGAGGCCGAGGTCACCGAGCTGAGGCAGGAGCTGGTGAGCGAGGCCGCCGCGCTCGGCGCGGAGATCGCCGCCTCCGAGGAGGCCGTCAGCGGCCTGATGCGGGACTCCGGCGACGGCGCCGGCGACGACCAGGTCGACGCCGGGACCAAGAACATCTCCCGGGAGCACGAGCTGTCGCTGGCCGCCAACGCCCGCGACATGCTGGCCCAGACCGAGCGGGCCCTGGCGCGGCTCACCGGCACCGGCTTCGGACTCTGCGAGTCCTGCGGCGAGCCCATCGGCAAGGCCAGGGTCCAGGCCTTCCCCCGGGCCACCCTCTGCGTCCAGTGCAAGGCCAAGCAGGAGCGCCGGTAGCGGCCGTGACGGGTGGTGCGGACCAGTCCGCGCCACCCGGTGGGCGTACCGTACGCTCGACGTAAGACCACCCGTCTCGGTGTAGCGGAGAGCATCATCAGTACCCCAGGTTTCCAGAAGGCTCCGGCGGCTGACTCTGCCGTGCCGGTCGACCCTGCCGCCCCCGCCGACTCTGCCTCGTCCACTGATCCGCTCGCCTCCGAGCGGCCGCTCCGGCGCAGGCGCAGGATCGGTGTGCTGCTCTCGGTCGCCCTGCTCGCGTACCTGCTGGACCTCGGCAGCAAGCTGCTGGTCGTCGCCAGGCTGGAGTACCACGAGCCGATCAGGATCGCCGGTGACTGGGTGATGCTCCAGGCCATCCGCAACCCCGGCGCCGCCTTCGGCATGGGCGCGGCGATGACCATCGTCTTCACCGTCATCGCCACCACCGTGGTGGTGGTCATCTGCCGGCTCGCCCGCAAGCTCTACAGCCTGCCCTGGGCCATCGCCCTGGGCCTGCTGCTGGGCGGCGCCTTCGGCAATCTGACGGACCGTATCTTCCGCTCGCCGTCCACCTTCCGCGGCGCGGTCGTGGACTTCATCTCGGTCAAGCACTTCGCCGTCTTCAACCTCGCCGACTCGGCGATCGTCTGCGGCGGCATCCTGGTGGTGCTGCTCTCCTTCCTCGGCACCAACCCGGACGGGACCACGATGCGCGAGCACGAGGGCGAGGGCGGGGAGCGGGCCGCCTCCGAGGACGGCGACAGCAAGGCCTGATGGCGGGCCGGTCCCGGGCAGTCCGGCATACTCGTTCAGGTGACCACCGTTCCGCAGATCCGAAACCTGCCCGTACCCGACGGCCTTGAGGGCGAGCGTGTCGACGCCGCCATCGCCCGGATGTTCGGGTTCTCCCGCACCAAGGCCGCCGAGCTGGCCGCGGAGGGCAAGGTGACGCTGGACGGCTCCGTGGTGGGCAAGTCCGACCGGGTGATGGCCGGGGCCTGGATGGAGGTCGAGATCCCGGCGCCGCCCGCGCCGGTACAGATCGTCGCCGAGCGCATCGACAATATGAAGATCGTCTACGACGATGACGACCTGGTCGTCGTGGACAAGCCGGTCGGCGTCGCCGCCCACCCCAGCCCCGGCTGGACCGGCCCCACCGTCATCGGCGGCCTGGCCGGCGCCGGCTACCGGATCTCCACCTCCGGCGCCGCCGAGCGCCAGGGCGTGGTGCACCGTCTGGACGTCGGCACCTCCGGGCTGATGGTGGTCGCCAAGTCCGAGCGCGCCTACACCCTGCTCAAGGGGCAGTTCCGCGACCGGGTCGTGGAGAAGAAGTACAACGCCCTGGTCCAGGGACACCCCGACCCCATGTCCGGCACCGTGGACGCACCCATCGACCGGCACCCCAGCAGCGACTGGAAGTGGGCCGTCGTCGCCAACGGCAAGCCGTCGATCACGCACTACGACCTGATCGAGGCGTACCGGGCCGCCTCGCTGCTGGACATCAAGCTGGAGACCGGCCGCACCCACCAGATCCGGGTGCACATGTCCGCGCTCCGGCACCCCTGCGTCGGCGACATCACCTACGGCGCCGACCCCACCCTGGCCAAGCGGCTCAAGCTGACCCGGCAGTGGCTGCACGCCGTCCAGCTGGGCTTCGAGCACCCCGGCAGCGGGGAGTGGGTCGAGTTCCGCAGCGAGTACCCCGAAGACCTGGCCCGCGCCCTGGAGATCATCAGTGCCGAAAGCTGACACGCCTGACTCGGCTGCCACGCCTGCCATACCTGACTCGCCTGCCACACCTGACTCGGCCGACATCCGCGTCGCCGTCTCGTCGGCCGACCTGGAGACCGTCCACGCCATCAGGCGCGAGGTGTTCATCGTCGAGCAGAACGTCCCCGAGGACGAGGAGTGGGACGACCTCGACGCGACCTCGCTGCATCTGCTGGCCTTCGGCGCGGACGGCACCCCGCTCGGCACCGGCCGGCTGATCCACGGCGAACAGGCCCTGAAGATCACCGGCCGGGAGGGCGCCGTGCTGCTCGGCCGCCTCGCGGTCAGCGCCGCCGCCCGCGGCACCGGCCTCGGCGTGGCCCTGGTCCGCGCCATCGAGGAGCAGGGCCGCGCCCGCGGCGCCGTCGAGCTGGAGCTGCACGCGCAGACCCACGCGCTGGGCTTCTACGAGCGCCTCGGCTATGTCGCGGAAGGCCCCGAGTACCTGGACGGCGGTATCCCCCACCGCACGATGACCCGATCCCTGGCAGGCTGATCAAGAGCTGTTCGGAGACGGAGACGGAGACGGAGACGGAGACGGTGGCGGCGAGCGGGAGGGGTGGGCGGCGGGATGACCCAGCTGATGCTGCTCTTCATCGTGCTGCTCGCCTCGGTCATCACCACTCCGCTCGCGGATCGCATCGGCTTCCCGCAGCCGGTGATGATGACCCTGGTCGGCATCGTGATGGCGGTACTGCCGTTCGTCCCCAACATCACCCTTGAGCCGGACCTGATCCTGCCGCTGGTGCTCCCGCCGCTGATCTACGCCGCGGCCCAGCGCTCCACCACCCGCTACTTCCGGGCGAACTCCCGGGTCATCCTGCTGCTGGCGGTCGCCCTGGTGCTGGTCACCACCGCGGTGGTGGCCTGGGCGGCGCACTGGATCATGCCCGCGCTGCCGCTCGCCGCCGCCGTCGCCCTGGGCGCGATCATCTCCCCGCCCGACCCGATCGCGGCCGCCGCGGTGGCCGGCAGCGTCGGCCTGCCGCGCCGGCTCATGGGCATCCTGGAGACCGAGGGACTCTTCAACGACGTCACCGCGCTGGTGGTGTACGGGCTGGCCGTGGACGCCGTGGTCAGCGGCCACTTCTCGACCCTGAACGCGGTCGGGCTGCTGGTGCTCTCGGCCGTCCTCGCGGTGGTCATCGGCGTGGGCCTGGGCTGGCTCAGCGGCAAGATCATGAGCATGCTCGACGACCCCACCCTGCAGGTCGCGCTCAGCCTGCTGGTGCCCTTCGCGGCCTACTCGCTGGCCGAGCAGCTGCACGGCTCGGGCGTCCTGGCCGTCCTGGTCTGCTCGCTGTGGATCAACGACCGCACGGTGGGCGCCGACGACGTCGGCTACCGCCTGGTCGGCAGCGCCTTCTGGGACGTGGTGGAGCTGCTGATCTCCGGCATGGCCTTCGGCCTGATCGGCCTGGAGCTGGCCAGCGTCCTCAAGGAGGTCGGCCACCAGTGGACCGGCATGCTCGGGGACGCCGGGCTGGTCATCGTGGTGGTGGTCGGGGTCCGCCTGCTCTGGCTGCTCCCCGGCGCGTGGGTCCTCCAGCAGTGGGACCGGCGCCGCGGCGAGCAGGAGGAGGCCGCGCCGCTGAGCTGGCGCGAGTCCATGGTGCTGTGGTGGTCCGGGATGCGCGGAGTGGCCTCGGTCGCCCTCGCCCTGGCCATCCCGCTCACCGTGCACAGCGGCGGGTCGTTCCCGGGCCGGGACGAGATCGTCTTCATCGCCTTCTGTGTGGTCCTGTTCACCCTGCTGGTCCAGGGCATGACGCTGTCCTGGGTGGTCAAGCGCCTCCATCTGAGCCGCGACGAGGACGCCGAGGACGCCGCCGAACGCCAGCTCTGGTACCGCGTCTCCAAGGCCGGCCTGCGCCGCCTCAAGGAACTCGCCCAGGCCGAGGACCTCCCGGAGGAACTGGTCGACCGCCTGAAGCAGCGTCAGACCGACCGCCTGGCCCGCAACCGCCCGGACATGTACGACGAGGACCAGCGGCTGGAACTGAAGAAGCGCGTCCAGCAGGTCCGCCTCTTCCAGCAGGTGGAGCAGGAGATGCTCGCGGCGGGCCGGGTCGAGATGCAGGAGGCCCGGATGGAACCGGGGGCGGACCCGGAGCTGGTGGACCGGGTGATCCGGAGGCTGGACATCCGGAGTGCGCCGCAGCGGTAGGGGGTGGGGGCTGTGGTTCGGGGAGGCGGGGCATTTCCGCAGGTCGCGGCGGCTGTAGGTGGCTTACATGGCGGCACCGATGCCGAGTGGCACGCCCGTGGCTTGTTGCTGTTGCTCGCTACGCTCGCGGGCCAACTGCAGCGGGGGAGCCGGGTCGGGGCCGGGCGCCGTTCCCGGGCTGGGGGTCGCGGGTGGGGCGTGCGGAAACGGTTCTGCGGCAGGGCTTCGGGCGAACCGGGGTCACTTTTGGTACACCGGGGCAGTTTTGGTACGCCAGGACCGGGCAAATCGGGCATTACGGCATGATCAAGTGACACCTTGTCCCGAAAGTGACCCCGGTTCCCTCTCGGGCCGAGCTTTTCGGGTCACTCCCTATACGTTCGGGTCACTCCCTCGACGCCCAATCCGGACATTGCGGGCAGGAGGCGTCGGATGAGTGACCCGAATGTATGGGGAGTGACCCCAAACCGGCCAGCCCCACAGCAGAAGCGTTTCTGCACGCCCCACCACCAACCGCCCCGCCGCCCTGCAGCGGCGGGCCGCCCGCACCCCTCCCCGGCCTTGTCGCCGCGAGCGAAGCGAGCTACAGCAACAAGCCACGGACGGGGGTGGGCGGCAACGGTGGCGCCATGTAAGCCACTCACAGCTGCCGCCCCCGGCAACGGTGAGAGCCCGCACCCTCCCCGCTCTTGTCGCCGCGAGGCGGAGCCGAGCAGCAGCAACAAGCCACGGGCGGGGGTGGGCGGCAACGGTGGCGCCATGTAAGCCACCCGCAGTTTCCGCTGACCGGCGGTGCCGCCCCGCCTCCCCCACCCCCCGCGATAGCGTCCCCTCCCATGAACGACAGCGTGTATGTGGGCAATGCGGGCAAGGATGCGGCGTTGGACCGGGGGTGGTTGCTCGGGCACTTCAAGGACGTCAGCGATCCCCGGCACAGTGAGGCCGTGGAGATCAAGTGGGGGGTTCACCCGCGTGGTGACGAGCGGGCCGAGTGGGTGCGGGGTGAGGAGCGGACCGCGCTGCTGGTGCTCGTCAGCGGGCGGTTCCATGTGCAGCTTCCGGGCCGCAGCGTGGTGTTGGCGGAGCAGGGTGACTATGTGGTGTGGGGTCACGGGGTCGACCACTCCTGGTTCGCGGAGGAGGAGTCGGTGGTGCTGACGGTCCGTTGGCCATCTGTGCCCGGGTATGCGGTGGCCGCTACGCACGATTGACGAACTGGCGTATGGGATTTGCGAGTTGTGAGTGTTCTGCAGTGATCAGGTGAGTACCGTGTGACGGCACTGAAGGTCCGAGTCTTGGAGGACTCCTGTGCCGACCACCCGCATATCCAGATCCGCCCGCCGTCTCACGGCCGGTTTCGCTGCCCTGGCCGTCGCCGCCCTGGTGGCCGCCTGCGGCCCGACCGCAGGGGCGGCTTCGGCCGCGCATCAGCCGACCGCGACGGTCTCCGCGTCGGTGGCGCCGTCCGCCCCGGCGCCGACGACCGCGGCTCCCACCGCCTCGGCGCCGGCCACGACGCACCCCAGCGCCACGCCGTCACCCCATCGGACCACTGCCGCGCCGACCCACAGGGCCACCACCGTCGCCTCGACGACCAAGCCGGCGGCCACGACGACGACCAAGGCCCCCACCCAGGCGCCGACGAAAGCCGCCACCAAGCCCGCCACCGGCTGCACGATCGTCTCCGCCGCCGGCAACTGCTACAAGGCCGGCCAGTTCTGCCGCACCTCCGATCTCGGGAAGACCACCGACGACGCCAACGGCAGGCTGCTGAAGTGCGCCATGGAGAGCGGTCGGCCGCACTGGCAGTACGCCTGAGTGCAGGCAGCGGGTGCCGGAAATCGTGGTGTTGGATACACTATGTTATGAATGATGCACCCCGAGTAGCGGGTCGCAGGTTTCCGGCATGTGTCGTCGGTCTCACTTCGGGATTTCCCCGACGGTCCGTCAGATTTGGCTGACGGTCCGTCAAGTGTCAGGGCCAGCAGTGCGCCTATTCACTGACAGTACGTCAGAAAACATGCGGTGGAAGGCCATTGCCGGTCCGATGTGCTTCCGACTTCGATACCGCCGGCGCGCCCGCCGGACTAGCATCGACCGGGTTGTCGACGAGATGAGGACCGATGGCCACGGCCGTGTACGCCCCGTACCTGGAGAATGCCGAAGCCCCGAGCGGGCTCGCGCTGTTCCCCGGGCGCCCCGCACACGCCCCGCGCACCCTGCTCGACATCCTCGACGCCGCCGTCGCCGCGCATCCCGAGGAGCCCGCGCTGGACGACGGCCGCACCGCTCTGAGCTACCGGGCCCTGGCGGCCGAGGTGGATGCGCTGCGGCGCACCCTCGCCGCCGCCGGGGTCGGCCGGGGGGACCGGGTCGGGGTGCGGGTGCCCTCCGGGACGGCCGACCTCTACGTCGCGATCCTCGCCGTGCTGGCCGCCGGCGCCGCCTACGTCCCGGTGGACGCCGAGGACCCCGACGAGCGCGCCGCGCTGGTGTTCGGCGAGGCCGAGGTCTGCGCGGTGCTGGGCGCGGACTGGGCGCTCACCCTGACGGAACACGCCCCCAAGGCCCCCGAGTCCCCTGCAGCCCCCGCGGCCCCCACCGCGGCGCCGGGCCGCCCTGGCCTCGGCGACGACGCCTGGATCATCTTCACCTCCGGATCCACCGGGAAGCCCAAGGGCGTGGCCGTCACCCACCGCAGCGCCGCCGCCTTCGTCGACGCCGAGGCCGCGCTGTTCCAGCAGGAGGAGCCGCTCGGCCCGGGCGACCGGGTGATGGCCGGGCTCTCGGTCGCCTTCGACGCCTCCTGCGAGGAGATGTGGCTCGCCTGGCGCTACGGCGCCTGCCTGGTCACCGTCCCGCGCTCGCAGGTTCGCAGCGGTGCGGACCTCGGCCCCTGGCTGGTCGAGCAGGAGATCACCGTGGTCTCCACCGTCCCCACGCTGGCCTCGCTCTGGCCCGCCGACGCGCTCGGCGACGTCCGGCTGCTGATCTTCGGCGGCGAGGCCTGCCCGCCCGAGCTGGCCGAGCGACTGGCCACCGAGGGTCGCGAGGTCTGGAACACCTACGGCCCCACCGAGGCCACCGTCGTCGCCTGCGCCGCGCCGCTCAGCGGCGACGCCCCGGTCCGGATCGGGCTGCCGCTGGACGGCTGGGAGCTCGCCGTCGTCGACGAGCAGGGCCAGGTCGTCGGCATGGGCGAGAGCGGTCAGCTGGTCATCGGCGGCGTCGGTCTGGCCCGCTACCTCGACCCTACGAAGGACGCCGAGAAGTACGCCCCGCTGGAGTCCGTCGGCTGGGAGCGCGCCTACCGCAGCGGCGACCTGGTACTGGCCCAGCCCGAGGGGCTGGTCTTCCTCGGCCGGGCCGACGAGCAGATCAAGCTCGGCGGCCGCCGGATCGAGCTCGGCGAGGTCGATGCCGTACTCCAGGCGCTGCCCGGGGTCACCGGCGCAGCGGCCGCCGTCCGCACCGCCCGCAGCGGCAACCAGCTCCTGGTCGGCTACCTGGTCACCGACGAGGCGTTCGACCAGGAGGCGGCCGTCCAGCAGCTGCGGGCCGAGCTGCCCGCCGCCATGGTCCCGCTGCTCGCCCTGGTCGAGGACCTGCCGGTGCGCACCTCCGGCAAGGTCGACCGCAACGCCCTGCCCTGGCCGCTGGCCCAGCTGGAGACCAAGGGCGCCGCCGAACAGCTCTACGGCACCGAGGCCTGGCTCGCCGAGCAGTGGGCCGAGGTGCTCGGCGTGCCGGTGGGCAGCGCCAAGGACGACTTCTTCGCCGTCGGCGGCAGCAGCCTCGGCGCGGCCCGGCTGGTCACCCTGATCCGCGCCCGCTACGCGGCCATCGCCGTCAGCGACATCTACCAGGCCCCGGTCCTGCGCGACCTGGCCCGCAGGCTGGAGACCTCCGCCCAGGCCACCGGCGCCGTCCGCGAGGTCGCGCCGACCCCGCGCCGGGCCGGCATCGTGCAGACCCTGCTCACCGTCCCGCTGCTGACCGTGGTCGGGCTGCGCTGGACCGTGGCGCTCGCCGCGCTGGCCCATCTGCTCGGCTGGTGGGGCTTCGGCGCCTCGGCCTGGGCCTCCTGGTGGGCCCTGGTCCCGGCCGCCGCCGTGCTGTGGTCCCCGGTCGGACGCATTGCCCTCGCGGCCGGCGGCGCCCGGCTGCTGCTGCGCGGCGTCCAGCCCGGCACGCACCCGCGCGGCGGCAGCGTGCACCTGCGGCTGTGGACCGCGGAGCGCCTCGCCGAGCTGAGCGGCGCCACCGACCTCTCCGGCTCCTGGCTGCTCCGCTACGCCCGCGCGCTCGGCGCCAAGGTCGGCCCGGACGTGGACCTGCACACCCTGCCGCCGGTCACCGGGATGCTGAAGCTCGGCAAGGGCTGCGCGGTCGAGGCCGACGTCGACCTCAGCGGCTGGTGGCTGGACGGCGACCTGCTGCACCTCGGTGCGGTCCGGGTCGGCGCCGGAGCCGTCGTCGGCACCCGCTCCATCCTGTTCCCCGGCTCACGGGTCGGAAAGCGTGCCGAGATCGCCCCCGGGTCCGGGGTCACCGGCCAGGTCCCCACCGGCCAGCGCTGGGCCGGCGCCCCGGCCGCCAAGACCGGCCGCGCCAACCACGCCTGGCCCAAGGAGCGTCCGGCCCGCACCAGGGGCTGGGCCGCGATGTACGGGCTCAGCGGGGCCTGCCTCAGCCTGCTGCCGCTGCTCGCCGCGTTGCCCGCGGTGGCCGTCCTGGCCGCCTTCGTCAGCCCCGGGACGGTCGGCAGCGTCCTGGTCCAGGCCCTGGCCGCCGTGCCGCTCGCCACCCTCGCCGGGTTCGCCGCCTACGCGCTGCTGGTCCTGGTCGCCGTCCGGCTGCTCGGCATCGGGCTGCGCGCCGGGCACCACCCGCTGCACAGTCGCACCGCCTGGCAGGCCTGGACCGTGATCCAGCTGATGGACCTCGCCCGCGGCAGCCTCTTCCCGCTCTACGCCAGCCTGTTCACCCCCGCCTGGCTGCGCGCCCTCGGCATGAAGGTGGGTCGCGGCGTCGAGGCATCCACCGTGCTCGCCCTGCCCAGCATGACCACCGTCGGCGACGGCGCCTTCCTCGCCGACGACACCCTGATCGCCCCCTACGAGCTCGGCGGCGGCTGGCTGCGCATCGACGAGGCCGAGATCGGCGAACGCGCCTTCCTCGGTAACTCCGGGATGACCGCACCCGGACGCAGCGTCCCGGACCGCGGGCTGGTCGGCGTGCTCTCGGCCACCCCCAAGAAGGCCAAGAAAGGCAGCTCCTACCTCGGCATGCCGCCGATGAAGCTGCCGCGCCGGGCCGAGACCGGCGACCAGAGCCTCACCTACGCCCCGGCGCGGCGGCTCAAGCTGATGCGCGGCGCCATGGAGCTGTTCCGGATTCTCCCGGTGATGGCCGCCATGGCGCTCGGTTTCTGCGTGCTGGGCGTCCTGGCGCTGCTCGCCGAACAGGGCGGGCTGCTGCTCGCCGCCGTCTGCTCTGGCGCCGTGCTGCTGGCCGCCGGGGTGACCGCCTGCGCGGTGTCCCTGGCCGCGAAGTGGCTGCTCATCGGCCGTTTCACGGCCGTCGAGCACCCGCTCTGGAGCAGCCATGTCTGGCGCAACGAGCTCGCCGACACCTTCACCGAGGTCCTCGCCGCGCCCTGGCTGCTGAACGCGGTGCCCGGCACGCCGGTGCTCAACCTCTGGCTGCGCGGACTCGGCGCGAGCATCGGCCGCGGCGTCTGGTGCGAGAGCTACTGGCTGCCCGAGGCCGACCTGGTCACCCTCGGTGAAGGGGTCAGCGTCAACCGTGGCTGCGTGCTGCAGACCCACCTGTTCCACGACCGGATCATGCGGATGGACACCGTCACCCTCCAGGAGGGTGCCACCCTGGGCCCGCACGGTATCGTCCTGCCCGGAACCACCATCGGCGCACGCACCACCCTGGGACCCGCGTCCCTGGTGATGCGCGGCGAGTCCGTGCCCGCGGACAGCCGCTGGCTGGGGAACCCGATCGCGCCCTGGGTCTGCTCCGTCCCCTAGGACGGGGAGGACCCGCCTGAGCACCAACCGCACTGGAGCAGAGCAGCATTGAGCGCCAAGCAGTCGTCGCCCCGTCCCCAGTCGGGAACAGACCCGTACTTCCCGACCCACGGCGACGTCCGCTACCACGTGCACCGTTACGAGCTGACGCTCGACTACCGCCCCGCGCCCAACCGGCTCGCCGGGGCCGCCAGGCTCACCTGCCTGACCGGCCCCGAGCCGCTCGCGGACGTGGTGCTGGACTTCGCCGATTTCCGGATCACCCGGGTCCTGGTCGACGGCCGCACGGTCCGCTGGACCCACCGGGCCGGCAAGCTGCGGCTGCGGCCGGCCCGCGCGCTGCGGCCCGGTGCCGCGTTCACCGTCGAGGTGCACTACAGCGGCAATCCGCGCCCGGTGCGCAGTGAGTGGGGGACGCTGGGCTGGGAGGAGCTGGAGGACGGCTCGCTGGTCGCCAGCCAGCCGATCGGCGCGCCCTCCTGGTATCCCTGCAACGACCGTCCTGCGGACAAGGCCGCGTACCAGATGTCGATCACCGCGCCGAGCCCGTACGCGGTCGTCGCCAACGGCAGGCTGCTCACCCGCACCACCAGGGCCAGCAGCACCACCTGGGTGTACGAGCAGCCCGCGCCCACCGCGAGCTACCTGGCCACCGTCCAGGTCGGCCAGTACCAGCAGCTGCAGATCTCGGCGGGCCCGGTCGTGCAGACGGTGTACGCCCCGGCCCGGCTGATCGCTTCCTGCGTGCACGACTTCGCCCACCAGCCGGCCATGATGAGCCTGTTCGTCGATGTCTTCGGCCCGTATCCCTTCGGCGAGTACGCCGTCGTGGTGACCGACGAGGAGCTCGACGTCCCGGTCGAGGCCCAGGGGTTGTCCACGTTCGGCGCCAACCATGTCGACGGCCGCCGGGGCAGTGAGCGGCTGGTCGCGCACGAGCTGGCGCACCAGTGGTTCGGCAACAGCGTGGGCGTCGCCGACTGGCGGCACATCTGGCTCAACGAGGGCTTCGCCAAGTACGCGGAGTGGCTCTGGTCCGAGCGCTCGGGTGGGCGTGGCGCCGCGGCGCACGCGGCGGCGGCCTATGCGGGGTTGCGGGCGCTGCCGCAGGATCTGGTCCTGGCGGACCCGGGCCGCAGCCTGATGTTCGACGACCGCCTCTACCAGCGCGGCGGGTTGGTGCTGCATGCGCTCCGGGGGGTGCTCGGCGAAGCGGGGTTCTTCGCTCTGCTCAAGGAGTGGGCCGCGATACACCGTCATGGCACGGTCACCACCGCCGACTTCACCTCACTGGCCCAGCACCACAGCCCCCGCCCCCTGCACGCCTTCTTCACCGAATGGCTCTACGCCGGAACCCTGCCGCCTCTCTTTTAGCTTTTAGGGGCGCGGGGAACTGCGCTGCCAACCATGCACCTCCGTAGAGGGCTGGTCGCGCAGTTCCCCGCGCCCCTAAAGAAAAAAGAGCTATGCCGCCGCCCACACTCCGGGGCCGAGGAGCCCCTTGATGTCGCTGGCGAAGCCGCTCTCCGCGTCGACCAGGAAGCCGAGTTCGAAGAGGACACTCTTCACCCGGCCCTCCAGCAGCAGCCGGACCGGCGTCTCCCCGGGGTGGGCCCGCATCGTGCGCTTGAGTTCGGCGACCAGCTGCGGGGTGATCTTCCGTTCCGGGATGGTGAGTTGGATCGGCGGCTTGCCGCCCAGCTCGGCCGAGGAGATGTCCAGCGGGGCCATCTCCGAGCCGAAGATCGACAGTGCGCCGTCGCGCTCGTTGAGGCGGCCCTTGACGGCGACCACGTTGTCCTCGATCAGCTCCTGCTGGATGAGCATGTAGTTCTTGGGGAAGAACAGCACCTCCACCGAGCCGTCGCGGTCGGCCAGGGTGACGATCGCCCACGCGTTGCCGGCCTTGTTGATCCGCCGGTCCACGCCGGTGATCAGGCCGGCCAGCTTGACCTCGCCTTCGGTCCGCCCGGAGCCCAGCAACTCCGCGATGGACACATCGCGGTTGCGGGCCAGGATGTGCTCGGCGCCGTCCAGCGGGTGGCTGGAGACGTAGAGGCCCAGCATCTCCCGCTCGGTGGAGAGCAGGTGCTTGCGCGGCCACTCCTTGTCGTCGAGGGTGAAGTCCAGGCCGATGCCGGGGGAGTCGCTGCCGTCGTCGATCGCGCCGAACAGGTCGTCCTGGCCGATCGCGGCCTGCTTCTTGACGCCGATGACCGCGTCGATCGCGCTCTCGGCGACGGCGACCAGTCCGCGCCGGGTGTGGCCGAGGGAGTCGAACGCGCCGGCCTTGATCAGTGAGTCCACCGCGCGCTTGTTGCACACCGGCAGCTCGACCTTGTCGAGGAAGTCGGGGAAGGCGGTGTACTTGCCCTTGGACCTGCGGGTCTCCACAAGCGAGTCGATGACGTTCTCGCCGACGTTGCGGATGGCCTTGAGGCCGAAGCGGACGTCCTCGCCGACGGCGGTGAAGTCGGTGACGGACTCGTTGATGTCGGGGGAGAGGATCCTGATCCCGGCGGCACGGGCGTCCGCCAGGTAGATCGCCATCTTGTCCTTGTCGTCGCCGACCGAGGTCAGCAGTGCGGCCATGTACTCGGCCGGGAAGTTGGCCTTGAGGTAGGCGGTCCAGTAGGAGACCAGGCCGTAGGCGGCGGAGTGCGACTTGTTGAACGCGTAGCCGGCGAAGGGGACCAGCACGTCCCACACCGCCTGGATGGCCTCGTCGCTGTAGCCGCGCTCCTTGCAGCCCGCGTGGAAGGGGACGAACTCCTTCTCCAGGACCTCTTTCTTCTTCTTGCCCATGGCCCGGCGGAGCAGGTCGGCCTGGCCCAGGCTGTAGCCGGCCAGCACCTGCGCGGCTCGCTGCACCTGCTCCTGATAGACGATCAGACCGTACGTGGGGCCGAGGACTTCGCTGAGCGGTTCCTCCAACTGCGGGTGGATCGGGGTGATCTCCTGCTGGCCGTTCTTGCGCAGCGCGTAGTTGGTGTGCGAGTTCATGCCCATCGGGCCGGGCCGGTAGAGCGCCGAGACGGCCGAGATGTCGGCGAACTCGGTGGGCTTCATCAGCCGCAGCAGGGCCCGCATGGGGCCGCCATCGAGCTGGAACACGCCCAGGGTGTCGCCGCGCTGGAGCAGTTCGAAGGTGACCGGATCGTCCAGCGGGATGTCGTCGCAGACGATGTCCTGGCCCCGGTTGGCCTTGATGATCTTGATGCAGTGGTCGATGATGCCCAGGTTGCGCAGACCCAGGAAGTCCATCTTGATCAGCCCCATGTTCTCACATGAGGGGTAGTCGAACCCGGTGATGATCACGCCGTCCTTGTCACGGCGGTGCAGCGGGATCAGTTCCAGCAGCGGCGTCGAGGAGAGGATCACCGCGGCCGCGTGCACGCCGGTACCGCGGATCAGGCCCTCGATGCCGAGGCCGGTGTCGATGATCTTCTTGACGTCGGGCTCGTTCTCGTACATCGCCCGGATCTCGCCGCCCTCGGAGTACCGGGGGTGCTCGCTGTTGAAGAGGTCCTTGAGCGGGACGCCCTTGCCCATCACGTCCGGCGGCATCGCCTTGGTGATCCGGTCGCCCATGGCGAAGGGGTAGCCGAGGATGCGGGAGGAGTCCTTGACGGCGGCCTTGGCCTTGATCGTGCCGAAGGTGTTGACCTGCGCGGTGTAGGCGGCGCCGTACTTCTCGCTGACGTAGCGGACCATCTGGTCGCGCTGGCGGTCGTCGAAGTCGATGTCGACGTCCGGGGGGTTGATCCGCTCGGGGTTGAGGAAGCGCTCGAACAGCAGGTCGTGCTCGATCGGGTCGAGCTGGGTGATGCCGGTGAGGTAGGCGATCATCGAGCCGGCCGCCGAACCACGGCCGGGGCCGACGGAGATGCCGTTGTCGCGGGCGTACTGGCAGATGTCGGCGACCACGAGGAAGTAGCTGGAGAAGCCCATCGGGTCGATGACGCTCATTTCGAGCTCGATCCGGTCCAGCACCTCCTGGCCCGGCTCGTCGCCGAAGCGGTGCTTCAGGCCCTCGTCGATCTTCTTGCGCAGGTAGCTGACCTGGTTCTCGCCCTCGGGCACGTCGAACTGCGGCATCCGGTCGACGTAGGTGAAGACCTCCTGGTACGACTCGATCCGCTCGGCGATGGCGAGGGTGTTGTCGCAGGCCTCCGGGAGTTCGCGGAACAGCTCGCGCATCTCCTCGGAGGTCTTCAGGTAGTAGCCCGAGCCGTTGAACTTGAAGCGGTTCGGGTCGTCCTTGTTCTTGCCCACGCCGATGCACAGCAGGTTGTCGTGCGCGTCCGCCTGGTCGGCGGTGACGTAGTGCGAGTCATTGGTGGCGAGCAGCGGGATGTTCAACTGCTTGGCCAGCCGCAGCAGATCGTCGCGGACGTCGCGCTCGATGCCGAGGCCGTGGTCCATCAGCTCCAGGAAGTAGTTCTCCTTGCCGAAGATGTCCTGGTACGCGCCGGCGGCCTTGACGGCCTCCTCGTACTGCCCCAGCCGCAGCCGGGTCTGCACCTCGCCGGAGGGGCAGCCGGTGGTGGCGATGATGCCCTCGGCGTTCTGCGAGATCAGCTCGCGGTCCATCCGGGGCTTCATGTAGTAGCCCTCGATGGAGGCGAGCGAGGAGAGCTTGAAGAGGTTGCGCAGGCCCCTGGCGTTCTGCGCCCACATGGTCATATGGGTGTAGCGGCCACCGCCGGAGACGTCCTTGCCACCCTCACCGCTGGCGTCCGCGCCGCCCGGACGGCCGCCCTGCTGGCCCCAGAAGGTCTGCTTCTTCTCGAAGCGCGAACCGGGCGCGACATACGCCTCGATCCCGATGATCGGGGTCACCGGGCTCTTGTCGGCGAGTTGGAAGAACTCGTAGGCCCCGAACATGTTGCCGTGGTCGGACATGGCGATCGCGGGCATGCCCTGCCGCTCGACCTCGGCGATCATCTTGCCGTTCTTCGCGGCCCCGTCCAGCATCGAGAATTCGGTGTGAACATGCAGGTGAACGAAGCTGTCGGCCACGGTTGGGGCGCTCCTCGGGCAAGGGGGCGAGTGCGGGAAGCCTCTACCCTAGCGCGCGCTCACGGTGTGTCGGGACCGTCCTGCGCAGGTGTCTGCCAGACCGTCGGCGGGGTTTGCGGCTTGGGGGTGAAGAGGGCGGTGAGACCGATGAGGACGACCATGGCGGCGGCCGGCCAGGTGAGCAGGACGCCCTTGGCGGTGAGCTTCAGCGGGCCGTAGAAGGTGGATCCGGTGGGCACCGACTTGGCGGTGGCGATGACGTTCCCGCCGGGGCCGAGCGCGGTGCCGAGCTTCATGGCGAGGTAGCCGCCGAGCAGTCCGCCGGCGGCCAGCCCGAGCGCGACGGTGACCCCGCCCTGGCGGCGGCGGGTGAGCCAGTAGGCGGCTGTGGCCGCGACCAGGCCGGCGCCGGCGCCGATGATCGCGAAGGTGCCGTCGGCGCCGATCGCCTGTTCGCCCTCCGGGTCCTTGAGGTAGACCGCCGAGCTGTCCGCGTAGAGCGGGACCTTGGGGGCCAGCCAGTGCCAGAGGAATCCCGCCAGCACGCCGAGGAGTGCGGAGCCCGCGAGCAGGAGGACGGCGATCAGGGCCTCGGTACGGGCGCTGCGCGGCGTCTTCCCAGCGGGGGCGTGCGCTGTCTCGGCCTTCGCAGGGGCGTCCGGTGGGGAGTCCTGGATCGGATCCTCGTGGGGGTTGTGAGAGGTGTCGGGTGCGGTCACGGCGTCATCGTCGCACGTGCGTGCTCAGGCGCGGGTGGCGGCACGGCGGTAGGCCCAGGCGGCCAGCGCCAGCGAGAGCACGCCCACGGCGGCGCACACGGCCAGGTCCACCGCGACGGCGGGCCAGTCCGGGTGCGTGGCGAAGGTACGGGCCAGCGCCTCGACGCCGTAGGTGGACGGCAGCAGGTCCCGGAGCCACTGGACCGCCGTGGGCATATGGCTCGGCGGCAGCACCCCGAGCAGCAGCGCGGCCGACATGCCGAGCTGGCCCAGCAGCGTCGCGATCTCCTGACGGTTCGCCAGCAGCCCGCAGGCCGCGCCGATCCCGGACAGCGCCGCGCCCGACAGCGGCACGACCAGGACCAGCACCCACAGGTGCACCCAGCTGAGCTGGAACAGCGCGCAGCCCACCGCCGCGGTGACCACCGTCCCGGGCACCGTGAACGAGGCGTACGCCCCGGCCGTGCCCAGCACCACCGAGGCGGCCGACACCGGCAGGGTCGCATAGTGGTCCAGGCCGCCGGTGGCGCGCAGCCGGCCGAAGTACTGGGCCAGCAGGTTGAGCGCGACGAAGGCCACCACCAGCACGGTCGCCCCGGCCACCACGTCCCGGGCGGCCGCGGCGTCGGCGGATCCGGTGGTCACCACGCCGCGCATCATCACCATGATCCCCAGGGACTGGAAGGTGGCGACGAACAGCAGCGGAAGGCGGGCGACCCGGGCCCGGGAGAGCTGGGCCCGGTAGACCGCGCCCAGTGCGGGGAGCAGGGCGGCGCGGGGCGCGGGCAGTACGGCCGTGCTCAGGTGACCTGTGCTCACTTGACCAGTCCTTCGTGTCGGCCGCCGAGCAGCAGGTACACGTCCTCAAGGCTGGGGGTGGCGAGTGAGAAGTCGTCCAGGGCGGCGAAGGCCGGTCCGCCGGTAACCTGGGCGACCAGGTCGCGGGCCTCGTCGGGGCTGGTGCGGACGGTCCAGCGGCGGCCGTTCGCGGTGGCGCGCGGGTAGAGCGCGGCGACCAGCGGCAGGTGCAGCGGGGGCTCCTCGCGCCAGACCAGGTCCAGCCGGACGTCACCGTCCACCAGGGCCTTGAGCCCGCCCGGTGTGTCGCAGGCGATGACCCGGCCCTCGTCGACGACCGCGACCCGGTCCAGGACGGTCTCGGCCTCGATGACGTTGTGGGTGACCAGCAGCACGGTCGTGCCGCTGTCGGCGCGGCGGCGGTCCACGGCGGCCCAGACGGCGCGGCGGGCGACCGGGTCCATCCCGGTGGTGGGCTCGTCCAGGACCAGCAGCGGGCGCTCGCCGACGAGCGTGGTGGCGAAGCAGGCGAGGCGGCGCTGGCCGCCGGAGAGCTTGGCCAGCGGGCGGTGCGCGAGGGGTTCGAGCGCCAGCTCGGCCAGGACCGCGTCCCGCGCGGCGCCGGCGGCGGGACGGGAGAGTCCGCGCAGCCGGGCCGTGGTCTCCACGGCGAGGGACACCGTCAGCTCGTCCAGCGCGGTGGACTCCTGCCCGAGGTAGGCCAGCAGCGTGGAGGCGCGGTCGGGACGGCGGACGATGTCGTGGCCGAGCACCTCGATCCGCCCCTGGTCGGGACGGAGCAGCCCGGTGAGCTGGCGGACCAGGGTGGACTTCCCCGCACCGTTGGGGCCGAGCAGCCCGAAGACCTCGCCCCGGCGGATCTCCAGCGAGATGTCGTTGTTGGCGAGGACGGTCTTCGCCTTCGCACCGCGGCCGGTGCGGTAGGCCTTGGTCAGGCCGGTGACCTTGCAACAGTTCTCCGCGGGCGGCGCGGGGGCCGGGGGCGCGGGGGTTGCCTGGGTGTTCACGTGGTGACTTTAGCGGGTTCGCGGTGTGGGGGTTCCGGGGGGATTGCCGGGCTCGCGTCGGTGGGGGTGACTGTTCGCGCAGTTCCCCGCGCCCCTGTAGGGGCGCGGGGAACGGCGCGAGGGCAACCACCCGCTACCGAAACTGTCAGCTGTCGACGGTAACCGCCTCGCCACCTGGTACTCGCCCCGCCAGCTCACGCCAGAACCCGGCCCGGATCGCATACCGGTCGTGCTCGTCGATCTGGTCGTCCTTGTGGGCCAGCAGCCCGAACCTCGCCGCGTAGCGGAGCAGCTCCCCGTCCACCCGGTGCGGAATCCGGGGGTAGTCCGGCCACAGCACCGTAAGCCGCGAGGGGTCGCCGAGCCGATCGGTCCAGCGCCGGGCGAAGACCTGACCGACCTCGGTGGGGTCGCCGCCGACCGCGGTGATGTCCTCCTCGCGGTCGGCCCACTTCTGCTCGGCCGTGGTGAGCTGGGCCAGGGTGGGGATGTTGTCGGCCGGGCCGCTGCCCTCGCCGGGACGGTCGACCATGCCGCGCTCGGAGGACCAGCGCAGCAGCGAGGGCGCGGGCGGCGGCGCGGACGCCGTCCGCGCGGCGCCGAGCCCCGCGGCGATCTCCTTCGGGGTGGGGACCTTGGGCGCGCTCGGCGGAGCGGGTTGCACGGACGCCGTCGCCGCGGCCGTGACCAGCTCCTCCGGGGTGTCGGGGACCGCCGCAGGCTGCGGCGCGGAGAGGATCTTGGCGAAGTCGGGACGGGGGTCCGCGTTGACCGCGGGGACGACGACCTCGCGCAGCTGCACCGAGCGGGTGATCCACTCCCGGTCCAGCACCCGCCGTTCGTCGGCCTCGGCGACCAGGTCCTCGGACTGGTTGAAGTCGCCGTCGGCGGCCTGCACCGCCCACAGGTGCACGGCCACCCCGTAGTCCTTGGCGGCGGTCATCCCCGGCAGCAGGTCGCCGTCGCCGGTCACCAGTACCACGTCCGCGCAGGCGCGGTTGCGGGCCAGCTCGGACAGCTCGGCGTGCATCGCCGCGTCCACGCCCTTCTGCACCAGCCGGCCCTCGGCCCGGGTCAGCGCCCCGAGCCGGACGGTGACCCTGGGCATCACCCGCAGCCGCCGGTGCTCCGGCATCGGCCGGCGGTCGGGCGCGGCGTCGAACCAGTAGATCCGCAGCAGCGGCAGCCCGGTCTCGGCCTCGGCCCGCTCGCGCAACTGTCCGATCAGCTCGTTCTGGTCGACGTTGATCCGGGAGCGGGAACTCTCCCCGGCGAGCAGGCTGGCCGCGGCCCCCAGCAAGTATCCGGCATCCACCAGGACGACACAGCGATCCACGTCCAACACCTGCTTTCGTAAGCCGAGCGTTCTCGGGCCGGCCGGTGTTCGGGGTGGAAGTGGTCGGAGTGACCGGCCGCGCCCCGAAAAACAAACTTGGAGAACAGGCCCATACCCCACCGGAACTCAGCGTATCCAAGTGCGGGGACACACTGGAGGGGACACGCGCACATTGCCCCCGGGTGCACAGGGCGCCGGTGCAGAATGGTTGTGGCGGGGATGCGAACGGTGCAGGGAGATCATGCGTAGACGGTCGGTCCTGCTGCTGGTGTCCGGCGCGCTCGCGGTCGCGGGTGTGCTGGTGCCCTCACTGGCGATCAAGCAGTCGCACGGGAACACCAGGATCACCGGCGTGGTGGTGAACGGCGGCAAGCCGGTCGTGCTGGGGCCCACCGGCAAGGTCGCCTTCGGCTTCAGCATCACCGCCGAGGACACATCGGGGATCAGCTCGGTGGACGGCGTCGGTTTGTGGGGTTCCGACTACGGCGCGCTGCGCTCCTCGGCGATCCAGTGCACCGCGAAGTCGTCGACGGTGTCGGTGTGCTCCGGAACGTCCTCGGTGGACGTCGCCGAGCAGCAGATCTTCGACTCCATGGCCGGCACCTGGTACGTCCAGGCGACCGCGCACGGTCGGGACGGCGACCAGCGCACCGAGACCAAGGCGGGGACCTTCTCCATCCTCAAGGCGGGTCGGCTCACCAGCTTCGGGTCTCCGCAGACCGCCGTGCCGGGTGCGACGATCTCCATCAGCGGGCTGCTGGAGCGCCCCGACTGGAAGACCCAGCAGTGGGTGCCCAGCCCGGACCAGCAGATCCGGCTGGAGTTCTGCGCCACGGGCTGCACCACCCCGGAGACCGTGGCCACCGTCGCCTCGGACAGCCAGGGGCAGTTCACCGCGAGGGTGCGGGCGGACCGCACCGGGACGTACACCTGGTCCTGTCCGGGCAAGGACTGGGCCGAGCCGGTCTCCTCGTACGGGGTCCAGGTGACGATGCGCTGACCTGCTCAGTTGGGGTTGAAGGCCTGCCGGGTGAGTTCCACGGCCGGCAGCGACGGCAGCTTCGCCAGCACCGCGGTCTCCTGCCGGAGCAGCGCCAGCTCCGCGGTGAGCCGCTCGCTGGCCGAGCCGGCCCCGAGCAGCCGCTGCTTGTCCGAGGTGTCGAGCACGGAGGCCGCCGCGACCAGGTAGGACAGCACCATCGGGTCGTCGGGGAGCTCCTGCAGCCCGGTCACGGTGCTCTCCCGGGCGCCGGCCAGACGCTTCTGGTAGGTCCGGAACAGCCGTTCGACGGCCTGCCCGAGCACCGACGCCTCCGGGCCGACGACCTCGGGCAGCCGTTCGACCTCGGCGGTGATATAGGGGCCGGAGGCGTCAAAGTCGAGCACCTTGAACCGGGTGGTGCCGGTCGCGATCAGGTCGTAGCCGCCGTCCTCCCGGGTCTCGGCGGAGGCGATCTCGGCGACGCAGCCCAGGTCGTACAGGGCGCGCGCCGGGTCGGGGCCGAAGCCGCCCAGCGCCTGGGCGCCGGGGTCGGCCCCCGGGTCCAGCCCGGTCGGCGCGGTCTCCCGGCCGGCCCGGATGCCCACCACGCCGAAGCGGTGCGGCTCCGGCCCCGCCAGCAGGTCCGCCAAGAGACGGCGGTAGCGCTCCTCGAAGACGTTCAGGGGCAGCACCAGGCCGGGATAGAGCACTGTGCCCAAGGGAAAGAGGGGGAGCCGTTCCGTCACGAGCGCAAGAGTACTCAGACGGGAAGGCCCGGCCGTACCGCTTTGAGCCCGCGGCCGGGCCGCGCCACGCCGTCCCAAGTCGTGATATGCGCAAACGGTCGTTGCCGTGGCTCCGTAGACTGGCGGGTGTGATTTCGCGAATCGACCTCCGAGGTTCCACCGACGACCCGCGCGCCGTACTGCCGCGCGCCGAGCTCGACGTCGAGGCCGCGCTTGAGAAGGTGCGACCCATCTGCGAGGACGTGCGCCATCGGGGCGTCGAGGCGCTGATCGAGATCACCGAGCGTTTCGACGGGGTACGGCTCACCGACATCCGGGTGCCGCGGGCGGCCATCGCCGCCGCGCTGGAGCAACTGGACCCCGACATCAGGGCCGCGCTGGAGGAGTCCATCCGCCGGGTCCGCATCGTGCACCACGAGCAGCGACGCACCGACCACACCACCACCGTCGTCCCCGGCGGCACGGTCACCGAGCGCTGGGTGCCGGTCGACCGGGTCGGCCTCTACGTCCCCGGCGGCCTGGCGCCGCTGGCCTCGTCCGTGGTGATGAACGTGGTGCCGGCGCAGGAGGCCGGGGTTCCGAGCCTGGCGCTGGCCTCGCCGCCGCAGAAAGAGCACGGCGGTCTCCCGCATCCCACCATCCTGGCCGCCTGCGCGCTGCTCGGCGTGGACGAGGTGTACGCGGTCGGCGGCGCCCAGGCGGTCGCGATGTTCGCCTACGGCGCGGGGGAGTGCCGCCAGGTCGATCTGGTGACCGGCCCCGGGAACATCTTCGTGGCCGCGGCCAAGCGGCTGCTCAAGGGCCGGATCGGCATCGACGCCGAGGCCGGCACCACCGAGATCGCGATCCTGGCCGACGACACCGCCGACGCCCGCCATGTCGCCGCCGATCTGATCAGCCAGGCCGAGCACGACCCCAACGCCGCCTCGGTGCTGGTCACCGACTCGCTCGCGCTGGCCGACGCGGTGGAGACGGAGCTGAAGAGCCAGGTCGCCGCCACCCGGCACGAGCCGCGGGTGCGCGCGGCGCTCTCCGGCAAGCAGTCCGGGATCATCCTGGTGGACTCGCTGGAGCAGGGCCTGGAGGTGGTCAACGCCTACGCGGCCGAGCACCTGGAGATCCAGACCGCGGACGCCCCGGCCGTCGCGGCCCGGGTCCGCAACGCCGGTGCGATCTTCGTCGGCGCCTACTCGCCGGTGTCGCTGGGCGACTACGCGGCCGGGTCCAACCACGTGCTGCCCACCGGCGGCTGCGCCTGCCACTCCTCGGGCCTGAGCGTTCAGTCCTTCTACCGCGGTATCCACGTCGTGGACTACTCCCAGGAGGCACTGGCCGGGGTCGCCAAGCACGTGGTGACCTTCGCCAACGCGGAGGACCTGCCCGGACACGGCGACGCCGTGCGGGCTCGCTTCAATTGGACGGTTCCCGAGGTATGAGCGAGATGCGCATGAGGATCGACGACCTGCCGATCCGTGACGAGCTCAAGGGCAAGTCGCCGTACGGGGCACCGCAGTTGGACGTCCCGGTGCTGCTGAACACCAATGAGAACCCCTACCCGCTGCCCGAGGACCTGGTCGCCAGGATCGCGGAGCGGGTGGCCGAGGCCGCCCGGAACCTCAACCGCTACCCCGACCGGGACGCGGTGGAGCTGCGCGAGGGCCTGGCCGCCTATCTGACCGGGTCCACCGGCTTCCACGTGGCCCGGGAGAACGTCTGGGCGGCCAACGGCTCCAACGAGGTGCTGCAGCAGCTGCTGCAGACCTTCGGCGGCCCGGGGCGCACGGCGCTGGGCTTCGCGCCCACCTATCAGATGCACGACCTGATCGCCCGGGGCACCGGCACCCACTGGACCCAGGGCCCGCGTGACGACGACTTCACCATCGACCTGGACGTCGCCCTCGCCGCGATCGCGGTGCAGCGGCCCGACGTGCTGTTCGTCTGCTCGCCGAACAACCCCACCGGCACCGCCGTGCCGCGCGAGACCGTGCTGGCGCTGTACGAGGCCGCGCAGGCGGTCAAGCCGACGCTGGTGATCGTCGACGAGGCCTACATCGAGTTCTCGCACCAGCCCTCGCTGCTGCCGCTGATCGAGGGCCGGCCGCTGCTGGTGGTCACCCGCACCATGTCCAAGGCCTTCGGCGCGGCCGGGCTACGGCTCGGCTACCTGGCCGCCGACCCGGCCGTGGTGGACGCGGTGCAGCTGGTCCGGCTGCCGTACCACCTGTCCTCGGTCACCCAGGCCACCGCGCTGGCGGCGCTGGAGTTCACCGACGTCCTGCTGGGCTACGTCGAGCGGCTCAAGGCCGAACGCGACCGCATCGTCACCGAGCTGCGCGCGATGGGTCTTGAGGTCACCGACTCCGACGCCAACTTCGTCCAGTTCGGCGAGTTCCAGGACACCCACGCGGTCTGGCAGGCGATCCTCGCCCGGGGCGTGCTGGTCCGCGACAACGGCGTCCCCGGCCGACTGCGGGTCACCGCGGGCACCCCGGCCGAGAACGACGCCTTCCTCGAAGCTGTCCGCGCCGCAATCAAGGAGCTGTAGCACCAATGTCCCGGATCGGGCGCGTCGAGCGCACCACCAAGGAGACCTCCGTCAAGGTCGAGATCGACCTCGACGGACGCGGCACGACCGACATCAGCACCGGCGTCGGCTTCTACGACCACATGCTGGACCAGCTCGGCCGGCACGGTCTCTTCGACCTCACCGTCAAGACCGACGGCGACCTGCACATCGACACCCACCACACCATCGAGGACACCGCCCTCGCCCTGGGCGCCGCCTTCAAGCAGGCTCTCGGCGACAAGGTCGGCATCTACCGCTTCGGCAACTGCACCGTGCCGCTGGACGAGTCCCTCGCCCAGGTCACCGTGGACCTCTCCGGCCGCCCGTACCTGGTGCACACCGAGCCGGAGGGCATGGCGCCGATGATCGGCGCCTACGACACCACGATGACCCGGCACATCCTGGAGTCCTTCGTGGCCCAGGCGCAGATCGCCCTGCATGTGCACGTACCGTATGGACGCAATGCCCACCACATTGTCGAGTGCCAGTTCAAGGCGCTCGCCCGGGCGCTGCGGTACGCCAGCGAGCTGGACCCGCGCGCGGCCGGGATCCTTCCCTCGACCAAGGGCGCGCTGTAGCCATGCTCCAAGGAGATGCCGAATGAGTACCTCGACCATCGTCTTCGTCTTCCTCGGCCTGTTCCTGCTCGGCGGTGCCTACTCGTTCTGGAAGCAGAAGCTTCCGATGGGCGTGGTCCTGCTGCTGGTCCTCGGCTCGGGCATGTGCCTGGCCACCGGGCTGATGCGAATCTAGAGAAAGGCTGGCCCTGATGGCCAAGCGAGTGGTCGTCCTCGACTACGGCTCGGGCAACCTCCGCTCCGCCCAGCGCGCCCTGGAGCGGGTCGGCGCCGAGGTGGAGGTCGGCTCCGACTTCCAGGCCGCGCTGGACGCGGACGGGCTGCTGGTCCCCGGCGTCGGCGCGTTCGCCGCCTGCATGGCGGGACTCAAGGCGGTACGCGGTGAGCGGATCATCGGGCGGCGGCTGTCCGGCGGACGGCCGGTGCTGGGCATCTGCGTGGGCATGCAGATCCTCTTCGCCCGCGGCGTCGAGCACGGCATCGAGACCGAGGGCTGCGCCGAGTGGCCCGGCACGGTCGAGCCGCTGCAGGCGCCGATCGTCCCGCACATGGGCTGGAACACGGTCAAGGCGCCGGAGCAGAGCGCGCTCTTCGCCGGGCTCGACTCCGAGGCCCGCTACTACTTCGTGCACTCCTACGCGGTCCGCAGCTGGGAGCTGCCGCCCATCGAGCAGCTGCGCCCGCCGCTGGTCACCTGGGCCGAGCACGGCGAGCCGTTCGTCGCCGCCGTGGAGAACGGCCCGCTGTCCGCGACGCAGTTCCACCCCGAGAAGTCCGGCGACGCCGGAGCCACCCTGCTGAAGAACTGGATCTCCACGCTGTGAGCAGTTCCCTCCCGCCGCCCGCCACCACCCCTGACGGAGGGGCTTCGCCCCGCACCGACAAGCTTGTCCTCCTCCCCGCCGTGGACGTCCGCGACGGTCAGGCCGTGCGCCTGGTCAAGGGCGCCTCCGGCTCCGAGACCTCCTACGGCGAGCCGCTCGCCGCCGCCCTGGCCTGGCAGCAGGCCGGCGCCGAGTGGATCCACCTGGTGGACCTGGACGCCGCCTTCGGCACCGGCGACAACCGCGCCCTGCTGGCCGAGGTCACCGGCCGACTGGACGTCAAGGTGGAGCTGTCCGGCGGCATCCGCGACGACGACTCGCTGCGGGCCGCGCTCGCCACCGGCTGCGCCCGGGTCAACCTCGGCACCGCCGCGCTGGAGTCCCCGGAGTGGGTCGCCAAGGCCATCGCCGAGTACGGCGACCGGATCGCGGTCGGCCTGGACGTGGTCGGCACCACCCTGCGCGGCCGCGGCTGGACCAGCGAGGGCGGCGACCTCTACGAGGCGCTGGCCCGCCTCGACGCGGAGGGCTGCGCCCGCTACGTGGTCACCGACGTCGACAAGGACGGCACCCTCACCGGTCCCAACCTGGAGCTGCTGCGCAATGTCTGCGCCGCCACCGACCGCGCGGTCGTCGCCAGCGGCGGTGTGTCCTCGCTGCAGGACCTGCGCGACATCGCCGGCCTGGTCGGCTCCGGTGTTGAGGGCGCCATCGTGGGCAAGGCGCTCTACGCTCAGGCATTCACGCTTGAAGAGGCACTGGCCGTAGTGTCCTGAGGGACCGTCGAATCCAAGCCAGCATCAGGGAGATGAGCCCGGTATGACGGAGTTTCCGGCGGTACCTCACGGGGGTCCCGGGGGTCGACCCCCGGTAAATCGCAGCAACGGCAACGGCCCCTGGGAGGAGCAGTTCGGCTTCTCCCGGGCGGTCGCGGCCGGCGACTTCGTCTTCGTCTCGGGGTGCACGGCCTGGGACGACGGCCGGGTCCTCTTCGAGGGCTCGCCCGCGGAGCAGGCCAGGGCCGCCTTCGGGGTGGCCGTGGCCTCGCTCGACCGGTACGGGCTCGGCGTCGCGGACGTCGTGCGGACCAGGATGTATGTCACCCACGCCCGCGACGTCGACGACGTGGGCCGGGTCCACAAGGAACTCTTCGGTGCTGTGCGGCCCGCCGCCACCATCGTTGTCGTCAGCGCCCTGCTCGACTCCCGGATGTCCGTGGAGGTCGAGGTCGAGGCGTACCGAAGGAAGGCTTAAGCCGCGATGACCCTCGCCGTTCGTGTGATCCCCTGCCTGGACGTCGACGCCGGGCGGGTGGTCAAGGGCGTCAACTTCCAGAACCTGCGCGACGCCGGCGACCCGGTGGAGATGGCCAAGCTCTACGACGCCGAGGGCGCTGACGAGCTCACCTTCCTGGACATCACCGCCTCCTCGGGGGACCGGGAGACCACCTACGACGTGGTGCGCCGCACCGCCGAGCAGGTCTTCATCCCGCTCACCGTCGGCGGCGGGGTCCGCGAGGTCGGGGACGTCGACAAGCTGCTGCGGGCCGGCGCGGACAAGGTCGGCGTCAACACCGCCGCCATCGCCAGGCCCGAGCTGATCCGGGAGATCGCCGCGCGCTTCGGCCGACAGGTGCTGGTGCTGTCCATCGACGCCCGCAGGGTCCACGAGGGCACGGTCACGGCCTCGGGCTTCGAGGTCACCACCCACGGCGGCCGCAACGGCACCGGGATCGACGCGGTGGAGTGGGCCGAGCGCGCGGCGGAGCTGGGCGCGGGCGAGATCCTGCTCAACTCCATGGACGCGGACGGCACCAAGGACGGCTACGACCTGGAGCTGCTCCGCGCCGTGCGCAGGGTGGTCGGCGTCCCGGTGATTGCCAGCGGCGGCGCGGGCCGGCTCGCCGACTTCGCTCCCGCGGTCGCGGCGGGGGCAGACGCGGTGCTGGCCGCAAGCGTCTTCCACTTCGGTGACCTGCGCATCGGCGAGGTCAAGCAGTCGCTGCGGGAGGCAGGACACCCGGTTCGCTGACGAACGCTCAAATTCTGTCAAATACAGCCAAGTCTGTCCATAAAGGGCCGTGGGTCGACCACGGCCCTTTGTCATGCGCAAGTCCCTCCACACTTCCCTGACAACCTCCATCCCTCCCATTTACCTGCCTCATGTCCGGCGTTCTTCTTGCCGATCCTGTGTAGCTGCTTGGAAACAGGACCGTCTCTCTCGGCCAGTGGCGGATTCGCCCTGGGTGCGTGCGAGCAGGACCCGAGGGAGCACGGCATGGGGCAGGCACGTTTTCTTATCGTCACAAGACCGGTGTCGCATCCCGTATCCAGCGGCGACCGGGATGCGCGCACGGTCTGGCGCCTGCTCGGGCCCAACAACCGGGAGCTGGGGCGGGGCGCCGCCGCCTTCGGCACTCCGGAGGGCTGCCTGGACGCGGTACTGCGACTGCGGGCCGACGCGCACCGCGCCGTGGTGGCGGCGCTCCGGACCCAGCCCGGGGCGATGTGGGCCTGGCGGCTGAGCGTCGACGACCTGCCGGTGGCCGCCTCGGGACGGGCCTACCGGCGGCAGCGTGAGTGCCAGTACAACCTGGCACAGTTCCTTGAGGCCGTTCCGTCGGCCGAACTACCGCGCCGGAAGCCGGAGTTCGCCGAGGCGAGGACGGTCCGCCGATGAGCGCCGACACCGTGCCGCCGCCGTCCGAGGACCGGCCGCGCCGGATCAGCGCCAACGCGGGGCTCGGCGACCGGCTGTTCCAGTTGGGCGCCCGTTCCAGCGGCTCGCTGGTGCTGCTGGTGATGCTGGCGGTCGGCGGCTTCCTGGCGGTCCAGGCCACCCAGGCGCTGCGGGTGGCGGGCTGGTCCTTCCTCACCGTCCAGCGCTGGGACCCGGACGGGCACCGCGGCCGCTTCGGCATCGCCGCCGTGCTGGTCGGCACCCTGCTGATCGGCACCCTGGCGGTCCTGCTCGCCGTCCCGCTGGCGCTCGGCATGGCGCTGTACATCTCGGAGTACGCGCCGCCGCGGGCCAAGCGGACCCTGATCACCCTGGTCGACCTGATGGCCGCAGTGCCCAGCGTGGTCTACGGGCTGTGGGGGTTCTTCTTCCTGGAACAGCGGATGACCGGACTGGCCCGCTGGATCTCCACCTGGTTCGGCTGGATCCCGCTGTTCAAGGTGGACGGCGCCGACCCGCGCGACCCGCTGGCGCCGATGCCCGCGTACACCTCCTCGACCTTCATCGCCGGGACCGTGGTGGCACTGATGATCACTCCCATCATGTGCTCGGTGATGCGCGAGGTGTTCGGCCAGGCCCCGGCCGGCGAGCGGGAGGCGGCCTACGCCCTCGGCTCTACCCGCTGGGGGATGATCCGCTCGGTGGTCCTGCCGTACGGGCGGGGCGGAATCATCGGCGGCACCATGCTGGGCCTGGGCCGCGCCCTGGGCGAGACGATCACCGTCTACATGATCATCTCCATGGTCTTCACCATCCAGCCGCACATCCTGCAGAGCGGCGGCAGCACGGTCGCCTCACTGATCGCCCTGGACTTCGGGGAGGCCTCCCCGTTCGGACTGTCCGCGCTGATGGCCGCCGGACTCGTCCTGTTCCTGATGACCCTGGCCGTGAACTTCGCCGCCTCGGCCGTCGTCGCCCGCAGCCGTTCCGGAGCAAGCACATGAGCAACACTGTCCCGGCCGCCACCGCGGTCGCCGTCACGGCGGCAGTCGCCCCGACGGCGGCCCGCACGACCGTGGTCGCGCCGAGCCCGCCCGGCGGCGCCGAGGAGGTCCGCAGACGCCCGGGGACCGCCCGCGCGAGCGACCGCTACGCGCTGGTGGGCGCGCTGGCCGGCGGCATCGGCCTGACCGTGCTGCTGTTCCAGTACCTGCTGCCGCTGAACGGCCCGCTGGGCTTCGTGGTCTGCTCCTGGCTGTGCTTCCTGGGCCTGTACGCGCTGCTGGTCGCCCAGGACGAGAACGGCCTGACGGTACGGGACCGGCTGGCCGCCGCCGTGGTGCACAGCCTGGCCGCACTGGTGGTCATCGCGCTGACCTTCACCGTCGGCTACACCCTCTACCAGGGCATGGACGCGCTGCCGCACGCCAACTTCTACACGCAGGACATGTCCTCGGCGGACTCGCTGACCCCGCTGGTGGTCGGCGGCGTCAAGCACGCGCTGGTGGGCTCGCTGGAGCAGATCGGCATCGCGCTGGCGATCACTGTGCCGCTCGGGGTGAGCTGCGCGGTCTTCCTCACCGAGGTCCCCGGCCGGTTCGCCCGCTTCGTCCGGACCGTGGTGGAGGCGATGACGGCGCTGCCCTCGGTGGTCGCCGGGCTCTTCATCTACGTGGTGGTGGTGAACGTGGTGCACTGGGAGCAGTGCGGGCTCGCCGCCGGATGCGCGCTGTCGGTGATGATGCTGCCGATCATCATCAGGGCCGGCGACGTGGTGCTGCGGCTGGTGCCGGGCTCGCTGAAGGAGGCGTCCTACGCACTGGGCGCCGGCCGGCTGCGGACCGTGTGGCGGGTGGTGCTGCCGACCGCGCGCTCGGGGCTGACCACCGCCGTCATCCTGGGCACCGCGCGCGGCATCGGCGAGACCTCGCCGGTCCTGCTGACCTCCGGCTACAACAAGGCCTTCAACGCCGACCCGCTGCACGGGCCGCAGGTGTCGCTGCCGCTGCTGGTGTTCACCCTGGTGCGGCTGCCCTCCAAGTGGCAGATCAGCCGCGGCTTCGGCGCCGCGGCGGTGCTGATGCTGCTGGTCCTGGCGCTGTTCCTGGCCGCCCGGGTGCTCGGCGGCAAGGCTCCCGGCGAACTGAGCCGCCGTCAGCTCCGGCGCAGGGCTTCGGCGTCGGCCCGCACGGCGACGCACTACGCCCGCCGGGCCGCGGCGGTGGCCGCCGCGCTGGCGCTGATCGCCACCGGGGTGCTCTTCGGCGGCGCGCCGAGGGCGGCGGCCGCGGCGCCGTACACCTCCATCGACGGCGCCGGCTCCACCTGGAGCAGCAACGCCATGGACGCCTGGACCACCAACGTCAAGCAGTACGGCATGACGGTCAACTTCAGCGCCACCGGGTCCTCCGACGGACGCACCAAGTTCAAGAACGGCGCCAATGACTTCGACGTCTCCGAGATCCCCTACGGGATCACCGACGACGGGGTCTACGAGGCGCCTCCGTCCCGGCACTTCGCCTATATGCCGATCGTGGCCGGCGGCACTTCCTTCATGTACAACCTGAAGATCAACGGGCAGCGGGTGACCGGTCTGCGGCTGTCCGGGGACACCATCGCGGGGATCTTCACCGGCACCATCACCCGGTGGAACGACCCCGCCATCGCCGCTGACAACCCGTCACTGACCCTGCCGGCCCGGCAGATCGTGCCGGTGGTGCGCTCCGACGGCTCCGGCACCACGGCCCAGCTCACCACCTGGCTGAGCAAGCGGGAGACCGCGCGCTGGAACGCCTACTGCGTCAAGGCCGGGCGCAGCACGCCCTGTGGGGTCACCTCCTTCTACCCGCTGGTCAACGGTGAGGGCTTCCAGGCGCTGGGCGGCTCGCAGAACGTCTCCGGCTTCGTGGCCCAGGACAACAACGAGGGCTCCATCACCTACGTCGAGTACTCCTACGCGGTGCTCACCGGCTTCCCGGTGGCGAAGATGCTCAACACGGCCGGCTACTACGACGCGCCCACCGCGCAGAACGTGGCCGTGGCGCTGACCAAGGCGCAGATCAACTCGGACCTGACGCAGAACCTCGACCAGGTCTACGACAACCCCGACCCGCGCACCTACCCGCTGTCCAGCTACAGCTACATGATTCTGCCGACCGCGGTCGAGGACAAGTTCACCAAGGACAAGGGCAACACCCTCAGCGCCTTCGCCTACTACTTCCTCTGCCAGGGGCAGCAGGACGCGCCCCGGCTCGGCTACTCGCCGCTGCCGATCAACCTGGTGGAGGCGGCGCTGACCCAGGTCCGGAAGATCCCCGGGGCCGAGGCCAACACCGTGAACATCGCCGGCTGCAACAACCCGACGTTCTCCAACGACGGCACCAACACCCTGGCCAAGACGGCGCCCTACCCGCCCGCCTCCGACAAGAAGGGCGGCACCGGGGGCAGCGGGACCGGCGGGGCCAGCGGCGGCAGCGCCTCGGGCGGCACGGGCGGCTCCGGCGGCGCGGCCACCGGCGGGTCCGGAAGCACCGGCGGGACCACCACCGGCGGCGGCACGGGCGGTACCGGCTCGTCCACGGGCGGCAGCACCGGTGGCTCCACTGCGGGCTCGACCGGTGGCGGCTCCGCCTCGGGCGACCCAGGACTGGTCGGCGGGGGCGGGGGGAGCAGCGGAGCCGGCGGCTCGACGACCGGTGGCACCACCGTGATCGCCGATCCGGTCACCATCGCGGCGAGCTCCGACGGCACCCTGCAGCATGTGCTGATGGCGGTCGCGGGCCTGCTGCTGGGCTCGATCGTGGTCCTGCCGCCGTTGCTGGCCGGTCGGGCCGCGCGCCGCCGGGGGGTCGAGCGATGAGACTGCGCCGACTCCTCGTACCGACCCGTGTCCCGCTCCGTTCCCGCATCTTCCGGACCATCGCCGCGGCAGCGGTGCTGCTCTCAGCCGGACTGGGCTATGCCTCCCAGAACGGTGACAGGCCGCCGACCGGGACGGCGGCGGTGGGGAGCATCCCTGCTCCCTCGGTCCAGGTGGACCCGATGACCGGGGCCGCCGTACCGATCGATCCCACCGGCGGAAGCGGCAGCACTGCGTCCGGCTCCGGCAGCTCGCGCACCCCGCTGGTCAGCGCCACCGAGTCGGCGCTGCTGCCGGGCCATCCGGTGGCCGCCTCGGCCGCTGCGGTGCAGGCGGCGAGGAGGGCGTCGAAGGCCGTCAACCCGGCCGCAGTGGCCGCCGCCGCGGGCTCGGCGGTGACCGTGACCGGCAGCGGGCCCTTCGCCGGCCTCGCGGTGACGGTGGCTCAGACCAAGGACCTGGTCGACCAGGTGGTCCAGGTGACCTGGACCGGCGGCAAGCCGACCCAGCCGAACCCGACCACCTTCGGTACCGACTACCTGGAACTGATGGAGTGCTGGGGCGATGCCGCAGCCGGCCCGAGCCGCACCCAGTGCGAGTACGGCGCGGACCGCGGCGACAGCCGGGGCGGCGACTATGTGGCGAGCCGTCAGCTCAACTACGGCAATCTGGTCGACCCGGCCGAGCCACTGAAGCAGACCAAGCCGAACGTCAATGTGTACGCCCCGTTCACCTCCTGGAAGGGGGTGACCGAGTCCGGGGCCGACAGCCAGTTCTTCGACGCGGGCACCACCAATGAGGTCCCCTTCGCGCCCACCCGGGCCAACGGCACCGGGCAGGTCTTCTTCGAGACCCAGACCGGCATGGAGGCCGCAGGGCTGGGCTGTGGTGAGGTCGCCGCCAACCTCAAGACCGCGCCCACCGAGGGCCGGCAGTGCTGGCTGGTGGTGGTGCCGCGCGGCGAGACCGAGGTCAACGGCGCGGCACCGGTCGGCAGTTCCGGCAGGCTGATGTCCTCGCCGCTGTCCACCACCAACTGGGCCAACCGCCTGGTGGTGCCGCTGCACTTCGCCCCGCTCGGCCTCAACTGCCCGATCGGCGCCCATGAGCAGCTCACCTACGGCAGCGAGCTGGTGGAGGAGGCGATCGTCCGGTGGCAGCCGGTGCTGTGCCGGAAGACCACTTCGATCTTCGGCTACACCCCGAACACCGACGACTCCGCCCGGCAGGCGCTGACCGCGGGCACGGACCCCGGCCTGGAGTACATCACCGACCCGGTGCCGGCGGCCTCGGTCAAGGCCGGGGCCACTCCGGTCTACGCCCCGCTGACGCTGTCCGGGGTGACCATCGCCTTCGACGTCCAGAGCCAGTCCTACTCCGGTACCCCGGCCGCGACGCGACTGCTCGACGGGCAGCGAATACCGCAGATCAAGCTCACCCCGCGGCTGGTCGCCAAACTGCTCACCCAGTCCTACCGCTACGCGGTCAACTACCAGGCCACGGACGTGCAGAGCAATCCGCTGGACCTGACCAGCGACCCGGACTTCCTGGCGCTCAACCCGGTCTTCAAGGACCTCTACTTCCCCTCCCGGATCCCCGACATGCTGGTGCCCGAGGGCCAGTTGGACACCGCCCGGCACCTGTGGGCCTGGGTGCTCGCGGACCCGGACGCCCGGGCCTTCCTGGCCGGCACCAAGGACCCCTGGGGCATGGCGGTCAACCCCAACTACACCCTGGACACGCTGAACCTGCCCAGGGACGACTTCCCCAAGAAGGACCCGTTCTGCCAGAAGTTCCCCGACGATCCGAACAAGCGCCCGCCGTGGTGCACCCAGGACGCCCACCCCTTCGCCCTCACCATGCACGACGCGGCCAGGTCGGCCTCCCGCGGCGACACCCTGTCCAAGAGCATCTGGGACGCGACGGCCACCCCGCCGCAGCTGAAGAAGGGCAATCCGCAGCCGCAGGGGCAGATCGGGATCCTCGCCGTCACCGACACCGCGACTGCCGCCCGCTACGGACTGGACACTGCCGAACTGCTCAACGGCAACGGTGAGTTCGTCGCACCGACGACGGCCTCGCTGCTGGCCGGCGCGGCGGCGATGAGCACCGTGCCGGGAACCGGGGCGCTGACCCTGCCGCCCGCCTCCAAGGCGGCCGGCGCCTACCCGCTCACCATGATCGGCTACGCGGCCACCGTTCCCACGCTGCTGCAGCCCGACGAGGGCGCGGCCTACGCCTCGCTGATCCGGTTCGCGACCGGTGAGGGGCAGACCTCCGGGGTCGCCCCCGGAACGCTCGGCGACGGCTATGTCCCGCTGCCGCAGAACCTGCGGACGGCGGCGCTGGCAGCGGCGCAGACCATCGTGGACGACACCCCGAAGACGACCGCGGGCAGCTCGCCGACGAGCACCGGTCAGGCGCACGCCACCGCCACCACGGGGTCCGGTGGCTCGTCCAGCGGTGGGAGTACCGGAGGGTCCGGCACGAAGAGCGGGAGCGGGTCCGGCGGGACGAGCAGCAGCGGATCCGGCGGCAGCACCGCACCGTCGCCGTCCCCCTCGCACTCCACGGTCGTGGTCGCTCCCTCAGCCACCCCGGTGGTCAACCTGGCCCGTACCGCGCGGACCGACACCGGTGCCTTCCACTACCTGTTCCTCGGCCTTCTGGCGGCCGGCGCCGCCGCGGCTGTCGCGAGCCCACTGCTGACCCGTTACCTACGCCGGCGCCGTAACTGACGCCGTAGCTGATGCTGCGTCAGCACCCCAGACCTCCATCCCGCCGTCCGGAATCCCTCCGGCCGTGATGCGCACCACCGTTGAAAGGGATGCATCCCACCATGAAGAACTCCCTGAAGTTCGCCGCCGCTGCCGCCGGCATCGGCCTGATGGCCTTCGGCGCGGGCACCGCCCAGGCCGACCCGTCAGGCACGCCCACCTACCGCCAGCTGGCCGGCGTCGGTTCCGACACCACCCAGGGCGTCATGAACGCGATGTCCAACGCCGTCACCATCAACGGCACCAAGGTGATCGGCTCCTACGACGCCACCGGCTCCACCACCATCAACACCCAGGCGGCGGCGGCCTGTCAGGGCCTGGCCCGGCCCAACGGCTCCGGCGCCGGCCGCACCGCCCTGCTGAACTCGCTCACCGCCGCCAACGGCTGCCTGCAGTTCTCCCGTTCCTCCAGCCTGAACACCACGGCCAGCATCCCCGGCCTCACCTACGTCCCGTACGCCATCGACGCGGTCACCTACGCGATCACGCCCAAGAGCTCGATCCCGCGCAACCTGGCGCTGAGCGACCTGCACTCCATCTACACCTGCGACCCCAACTTCGTGGGCACCGCGCCGAACTTCAGCATCCACGCCCTGCTCCCGCAGGCGGGTTCCGGGACCCGCAACTTCTGGGAGGCCACGGTCGGCATCTCCGACGCCGACGTGGTCGCCGGGAAGTACCCCTGCATCAGCGACACCAAGAACGGCAAGCCGATCGAGGAGCACGACGGCCGGGTCCTGGACGACACCTCCATCGCGCCGTTCTCCATCGCCCAGTACATCGCGCAGGAGTCGGGCACCATCACCGACCTGCGCGGCAGCGCGCTGCTCGGCAACATCAACGGCACCCCGTCGCTGCTGCTGAACACCGGCGCGGCGGCCACCCGCGAGGTCTACAACGTGATCCCGAGCAGCCAGGTCGGCACCGCCCCGTACAGCACGGTCTTCGTCGGCGCCGGCTCACTGATCTGCCAGCAGAGCTCGATCATCAAGAACTACGGCTTCGGGCTCGACGCCAACTGCGGCGACACCTCCAAGACCAGCGGCTGACGGCGATTCACATGCCGTCCATGAACCAGCAGTTCATGTCAGCCAGGCTCCACCCTCCCACCGAGAAGGCGAGTCCCACCGTGTCAACCAGCGTAAACCGCCTGCCCAAGCGCATCGCCCTGGGCACCGCGACCCTGATGGCGGCCGGCTCCATGGCCATGATCGCCGCACCTGCCGCGCACGCCGACGGCACCGTGCTCGGCACCCTCACCGCGACCCCGGCCACCGGGGCCGACGACGACGGCATGTCCTTCACCTCCTCCGGCGGCTGCACCGGCGGCGGCACCCGGGTGCAGATCTCCGTGACCGGCGCGGGCTTCACCACCGCCACCAACGTGACGCCGTCCGTAGACTTCACCACGCTGCCGACCACCGCGAACGGCGGCTACGTCTTCGGCCTGGTCACCACCATGCGTCAGGACGCCCAGGAGGCCGGCATCGCCGCCCTCTCCGGCAAGTACGTGTTCACCATGGTCTGCAAGAACGCCTTCGGCGCCACCACCTTCGGCTCCTACACCGGCGCCATCTGGTTCACCACGCCGACCACCTACCAGTCGACCGACCCGGCCGGCCCCACGGTCACCGCGACCACGACCACGCTGGCGGTCACCCCGTCCGGCTCGGCCGCGTCCGGCAGCCAGGTCACGCTGACCGCGCAGGTCTCCCCGACCGCCGCCGGGACCGTGCAGTTCATGGACGGCACCACGGCGATCGGCGCCCCGGTCACGGTGACCGGCGGCACCGCCACCCTCACCACCTCCGCCCTGACGGTCGGCGCGCACCAGCTCTCGGCCGCCTTCACCTCCACCGACGCGGCCTTCGGCAGCTCCACGTCGACGGCGACCGCCTACACCGTCAGCGCCCCGAGCGCGGTGAACACCACCACCTCGCTGGCCGTGGTGCCCGGCGGCTCGGCCGCCCCCGGCACCCCGGTGGCGCTGACCGCCACGGTCACCCCCTCGAACGCGGTCGGCACGGTCACCTTCACTGACGCGACCACCGGCACCGCCCTCGGCAGCGCCGCGGTCTCCGGCGGCAGCGCCTCACTGACCGTCAGCACCCTGGCCCAGGGCGACCACTCGCTCACTGCCTCGTTCGCCCCCACCGACAGCACCGCCTTCGCCGCCTCCACCGCGACGGCCGTGCCGTTCACCGTCACCGCCCCGACCGGCGGCGGCACCGGTGGCTCGTCGACCGGCTCGGAGACCATCAACACCTCCGTCGCCCCCGGCGCGTTGGCTCTCAGCGTGGCCGGCAGCCAGGTCAACCTGCCCGCGCTGGCGCTCAACAACACCAGCACCCAGTTCACGACGGCCGGTCCGATCCAGACCGTCACCGTCACCGACACCCGGGCCGGCGCCCCCGGCTGGTCGCTCAGCGGCCAGGTCGCGGACTTCGCCTCCGGCAGTCACACCATCAACGCCGAGAACCTCGGCTGGGCGCCGAACCTGGTCAACAAGGGCGACAGCGTCAAGGTCACCCTGGGCGGCAACGTCGCCCCGGCCAACGGCGTGGGGTCCGCGGACACCGGCGTGCTCGGCCTGAAGTCCTCCCGCACCCTGGCCAGCGCCTCCGGCCTGGGCACCGCCCAGCTCGGCGCCGACCTCTCCCTGGTCGCCCCCACCTCCACGGTGGCCGGCGCCTACACCGGTGTGCTCACGCTCACCGTGATGTGACAGGCCATCAGCTGACCTGACATCAACAGCAGCCCTCTCCGCACGGCAGCCCGCCGTGCGGAGAGGGCACCCGCCCCACCGCTCTCCCCGCAGCGAAGGACGCCGATGAGACGACGACGCACCGCACCGCACCGGCAACACCGAGCACCCGCCCTGGTGCTGCTGCTGACGACCCTGGTCGCGGCGCTGCTCGCGCTCGGGACGGCGGCCCCCGCCACGGCGGCGCCCAGCACGCCAGCCCCGCAGACCTTCGGCATTCAGCCAGCCTCGGCGACCGGTCCTGACAGCCGCAGCTCCTACAGCTACTCCGCCGGCCCCGGCGCCCAGGTCAAGGACCATGTCGAGGTCTGGAACTACGGCGACCAGACGCTGCAGCTCACCCTGTACGCGGCCGACGCCTTCAACACCGACACCGGCGGCTACGACGTGCTGCCGGCCGGGAAGACCTCCAAGGACGTCGGCAGCTGGGTGCACCTGGCCGCGGCGACCGTGCAGCTCCCGGCCCGTTCCCGGAAGACCGTTCCCTTCACCCTGGCCGTCCCGGTCAGTGCCACCCCCGGCGACCACTCCGGCGGCATCGTGCTCTCGCTCCGGCGGATCACCAAGGACGCCAAGGGCAACGAGGTCGCCGTGGACGAGCGGGTCGGCACCCGGATCCACCTGCGGGTGCCCGGAGCGCTCAAGCCGCAGCTCACCCTGGAGGGCGTGAGCACCGCCTACCACGGCACCTTCAACCCCTTCGGCACCGGCACTACCACCACCAGCTACACGGTCCGCAACACCGGCAACATCCGGCTGGCCGGGCGCCAGGCGGTGCGGGTGCGGAACGCCGTCGGCGGCATCGTCACGGCCAAGGGCCCGGCCGACCTGACCGAGCTGCTGCCCGGCAACACCGCCACCTACACGGTGACCGTCCCCGGAATCCTGCCCACGCTGTGGTCCACCGCCTCGATCACCATCGACCCGCTCGCCGTGCCCGGGGACACCGACCCCCAACTTCCCAGCGCCACCACCCAGGCCGGGTTCGCCACCGTCCCGTGGACTCTGCTGGGACTGCTGCTCCTGGCCGGTCTGGTCGGCTACAACCGGTTCCGCCGATACCGGCGCAACCGTCGCGGCCCGGCGGCGCCCACGCCCTCGACCACGCCCGAGCCCACGCCTGAGCCCACGCCCGCCCCGGCCGGCTCCGCCGCCGGGAAGGCAGCCGCCGCCACCACAGCGCTGCTGCTCGTCGTCGGCCTCGCCCTGTTCGGCAGCGGCGGCTCCCGAGCCTGGGCCGATCCGTCCGGCGCCGCATCCGCGCAGGCCGGAAGCACCGCGCCGGGAACCCTGGCCTTCGACTATCCGTCCGGCCATGACGACGACCCCATCGACACGCTGACCTCCGGGGCCTGCCCGCACGCCACCGATCAGCTGATGGCCTCGATCAAGGGTGCGGGCTTCCCGGCCGGCGGCTCCTCGCTGCTGGGTCTGTCGCCGGTGTCGATCTTTCCCAAGGCCGCCGACGGCGGCTATGTGGTGCCGCTGCCGCAGACGCTGCGGGAGACCGCCAGCCAGACCGGGGTCACCCTGCGCGGCACCTACACCGTGGACGTCTACTGCCGGACCCGCTTCAACCCGGCCCATCTCAGGGACTTCAACGGCACGCTGGACTTCACCGCGCCGCGGGTCTGGAAGGCCGCGGATGTGGCTCCGGCCGGCTCGATCCATGCCGCGGTCAAGGCCGCCGCGACGGCGGTCCCCACCCCTTCGGCGACCTCGACGGTGGTGGCAGAGCCCGCCGCGGCGCCTGCTGCCCCGTCGGCCGGTACTCCGGTGGGTTCGGTGGTGGCGCTGGTCGGCGGCGGTGTGCTGCTCGCCGGCCTCGGCGGCGGCGCGCTGCGGCGGCAGCGGGCCAGGGCCAGGGCGGCGGGCCGATGACCCTCACCGCACCCCCGCCCGCCGCCCCGCAGGAACCCGCACCGGCCGTCCAACCGGTGGCGCAGCAGCAGCCCCCGCGCACCCGGCGGCCGGGCCGCCCGGACGCCGCCGGCGCGTACGGCACCGCCCTGCTCATCCTCGCCGCGCTGGTCTTCGGCCTGCTGCTGGACGTCGGCCCGATCGGCGAGGTCCGGCACGCCCGGGACCGGGAGACCAGCTATGCGGCGCTGCGCAAGGACCTCGCCGAGGGCACCGTCCCGGTGGGGCAGACCGACAGCACCGGCGCCCTGGTCCGGCCGGGGCGTCCGATCGCGCTGCTGACGATCCCTCAACTCGGCCTGCGCGAGGTGATTCTGGAGGGCACCACCTCCGGTGTGCTGGCCCAGGGGGTGGGCCACCGCCGCGACACCCCGCTGCCGGGCCAGTCCGGCACCAGTGTGCTGATGGCCCGTCAGTCCGGCTTCGGCGGTCCCTTCGGCCAACTGGCCGACCTGCGGCCGTCGGAGACCTTCACGGTCCTCACCGGCCAGGGCACCCAGACCTTCCGGGTCCTCGATGTGCGCCGGGCCGGCGACCCGGTGCCGCCCGCGCTCGCGGCCGGCGCCGCACGCCTGGTCCTGGTCACCGCCGACGGACCCGCGTTCACCCCGGACGGACTGCTGCTGGTCGACGCCGACCTGGTCGGCAAAGCCGTCCCCGCGCCGGCCCGCCCGCTGGGAGCCGACGGACTCTCGGCGGCGGAGAAGCCGATGGGCACCGATCCCTCGGCCTGGGTGCCGCTGGTGCTCTGGGCCGAGGCCCTGCTGCTGGCCGCCGTGGCGGTGACCCTGGCCCGGCTCCGCTGGGGCCGCTGGCAGGCCTGGATCTGCGGCGTCCCCGTGCTCGGCGCACTCGGACTCTCCGTCGCCGACCAGGTCGTCCGGCTGCTGCCCAACCTCGTATGAACCGACCGCCCCACCGCCTGAAAGGCCGTCATGTCGACCACCCCCAGCACCGCAGAGACCGTGGAGTTCCCCGCCGTCCCGGCCGACCCGGGGCGGGAGTCCGCCCGGCCGGGCGGGCTTGAGGCCCGCGGGGTCTCGGCCTGGTTCGGCGACCACAAGGTGCTGCAGCAGGTCTCGCTGCGGATGCCGGCCGGCGAGGTCACCGCCCTGATCGGCCCCTCCGGCTGCGGCAAGTCGACCTTTCTGCGGATCCTCAACCGGATGCACGAACTGGTCCCGTCCGCCACCCTCAGCGGCGAGGTGCTGTTGGACGGCGAGGACGTCTACGCCCCCAGCCGCCGGCTCACCGACGCCCGGCGCCGGATCGGCATGGTGTTCCAGAAGCCCAACCCCTTCCCGGCGATGTCCATCTACGACAATGTCACCGCCGGGCTCAAGCTCACCGGGGTCCGGACCGGGCGCGGCGAGCGGGACCGGCTGGTGGAGGAGTGCCTGACCAAGGCCGGGCTGTGGAAGGAGGTCAGGGACCGGCTGCGGCAGCCCGGCGGCGCCCTCTCCGGCGGCCAGCAGCAGCGGCTCTGCATCGCCCGCTCGCTGGCGGTGCGCCCCCAGGTGCTGCTGATGGACGAGCCCTGCTCGGCCCTGGACCCCACCTCCACCCGGCGGATCGAGGAGACCATCAGGGAGCTGGTGGACGAGGTGACCATCGTCATCGTCACCCACAACATGCAGCAGGCACAGCGGGTCTCCGACCGCTGTGCCTTCTTCCTGGCGACCCAGGGCACGCCCGGCGGCATCGTCGAGCACGGCCCCACCGGGGCCATGTTCGAGGCGCCGCAGGACCCGCGCACCTCGGACTACGTCAACGGCCGCTTCGGCTGAGCCGGCCGGCCGGGCCCGTCCGGCCGGCCCTGCTACATCCCCAGCTCGGCCGTCTGCACCTTGTCCACGGCCTCCTTGTCGCCCTCCAGCTCGACCTGGGCCTGGTCCTGCCGTCCCATCACGAAGAGCAGCAGTTCGCCGGGCTCGCCGGTGACGGTGACCACCGGCGCGCCCTTGCGGGCGACCGCGGTCTGCCCGTCCGGGCGGCGCAGCACCAGGCCGGAGGGGGAGCGGCGGCCGTTCATGGAGGCCGACTGCGCCAGCCGCCGCCACAGCACGTCGGCGAAGTCCGTGTCCAGCACCCGGGGCGCCCAGCCGTCCTGGGCGCGGCGAACGTCCTCGCCGTGGACGTAGAACTCCACGGTGTTGGCGATCTCGTCGGCGCCGGGGATCCCGAACAGGGACAGTCGCGGCGGCCCGGTGCGGATCAGCTCCAGCAGCTCGGGGTAGGGCTTGGCGGCGTACTCGCCCTGGACTTTGGCGAGTCGTCCGGCCAGTTGCTTGATCATGAGGCCGCCGGCGGCGTCGGGGCGGCGCTCGCGGACGACGACGTGTGCGGCGAGGTCCCGGGTGCTCCAGCCCTTGCACAGGGTGGGCGCGTCGGGGCCGACGCTCTCCAGTAGGTCAACCAGCAGTAGGCGTTCGCGTCGGGCATGGTTCGACATGCGTTCAGACTACGGCTGATGGAGCGTCAATGCTCGGTCGGATTTGAGCCGGGCTCACTGCAGCGGCGCGGTGAGCCGGGGGCCGGCCGGGTCGTGCTCGATGGCGCAGGTCGCGGTGTGCCGGCCCGCTCGGTAGGAGGCCAGGTCGGGCCAGATCACGCCGCCGACGACCAGCGGCTTGACGGTCTGCCGGGCCCGGACCGGTGCGGTGACCGGGTAGCACAGGCTGTTGGCCTTCTCGACCAGCGCGACCCCGCTGGTCAGCCCGCCCGGCAACTGCAGCAGCCCGATCACCTGGCCGTCGTGCGGCTGGTGGCAGTCCTGCTTGCTGTAGCGGGAGTTGGCGCCGGTGTGCCCGGGGGTGTCGAAGCAGTCGCCGGGGTGCAGCGCCAGGTAGGCCAGGGTCTGCGGGTCGGGCGAGGCGGACGGCGAGGGCGGAGCGCTGGCAGTGGGGGAGGGACGCGGACTCGGGGAGGCCGAGGACGGCGCGGCTGCGGCGCTGTGGTGGCCGCCGCCGGAGAGGACCAGCGCCAGCACGGCGGCCAGCACCAGCGCCAGCAGCCCGGCGGCCATCGCGAACGTCCGCCGCCGGGTTGCGGGCTGATGATTCCGGCTCATGGTCCCCAGGATGCCCGCTGGTCGGGTCTCAGCGCAGCGGTGCGGTCAGTTTGCTGCCGCCGGTGTCGATGGTGAGCACGCAGTACGCCTTGTGGTCACCGCCCTGGTAGCCGTCCAGCAACGGGTAGAAGACGCTGCCGGAGAGCTTCGCGCTGCTCGACTGCCGTTGGTACACCGCGGAGTTGATGGGATGGCAGAGACTGTCGGCCTTCGTCCCGATGGCGTCGGTCGTGGTCAGCCCGCCCGGCAGGGTCACCACCGCGGTCACCTCGCCGTCGTGGGAGGCGGTGCAGCTGCGCTTGGTGATGTCGGTGACGCTGGGGGTGATCGCCGGGTCGCTGTAGCACTCGCCGGTCTTCAGGGTGACCGCGTTGTAGGTGAGATCGCTGGGGGTGGCGCTGGCCAGTGTGCTGGGGAGGTCGCTCGGGAGGTCACTGGGCAGGTCGCTGGGCGCCGAGGTCGGCACCGAGGTGGGCAGCGACACCGGGTTGTTGTTCGAACTCGAGGCGCGCATCGCCACGGCTATACCCGTGCCGATGATGGCCACGGCGACGACCGTGCCGAGGACGATGGCGACGACCTTCCCCTTGCCGCCGCCTCCGTCACCGCCGCCGGGCGGTGGCCCCCACGGGGACTGCGGCTGGCCCGGGTACTGCGGCGGCCCGGGGTACTGCGGCTGGTTGGGCAGCTGCGGGCCGGTGTACTGGGGCGGACCCTGGTAGGGCTGCGGCGGCCCGAAACCCTGCGGGGGCTGCTGCGGCTGCTCGTAGGGAGGCTGCATCGGCGGCTGGTCCTGGCCGCCGTAGGGCGGTTGCTGAGGAGGCGGCGGGTAACTCATGGCCTAAAGAATGCCGGTAGGTAAGGGGTCGATGAGAGCCAAGTCGAACAAAAAGCCTGATGAACCCTGCCCGCTCAGGTGATTTCGGCCGGATCCTCCCCTCCTGTCCGTGCCGGTCCCTGCCGGACCCGCCGTCTTGGCACAATGGACGACATGTCCGCCTCTCCCGCCGCACCCGGCAGCACCGCCCTGGACCCGAAGGTCGCCGCACGTCTGAAGCGCGACGCGCAGGGGCTGGTCCCCGCCGTCGCGCAGCAGTACGACACCGGGGAGGTGCTGATGATGGGCTGGATGGACGACGAGGCCCTGCACCGCACCCTCACCACCGGGCGCTGCACCTACTGGTCCCGCAGCCGCAGCGAGTACTGGGTCAAGGGCGACACCTCGGGCCACCTGCAGCTGGTGAAGTCCGTCGCCCTCGACTGCGACGGCGACACCCTGCTGGTCCGGGTCGACCAGGTCGGCGCCGCCTGCCACACCGGCGACCGGACCTGCTTCGACGCGGGGGAGTTGCCGCTCTCGGCTCCCGGCGCCGCGTCGGCGTGATCGGATACGCTGCGCAACCATGACCACCGGCACCGTCAGCCCCGACCTCGAGACCTTCCGCAAGCTCGCCGTGGACCGCCGGGTCATTCCGGTGGTCCGTCGGCTGCTCGCGGACGGCGACACCCCTGTCGGCCTGTACCGCAAACTCGCCGCCGAACGCCCCAACACCTTTCTGCTGGAGTCCGCCGAGCAGGGCCGGTCCTGGTCCCGGTACTCCTTCATCGGCGTCCGCTGCAGCGCGGCGCTCACCGTGGACGACGAGGGACAGGCCCGCTGGCTCGGCGAACCGCCGGTCGGGGTGCCGACCGAGGGCGATCCGCTGGCGGTGCTGCGCGCCACCATTGAGGCCCTGCACACCCCCAGGGACCTCCATCGGGGAGGCGAACTCCCGCCGTTCACCGGCGGGATGGTCGGCTACCTCGGCTACGACGTGGTCCGCCGGCTGGAGCGGCTCCCGGTGATCGCCCCGGACGACCTGGGCCTGCCCGAGCTGACCATGCTGCTCGCCACCGACCTGGCCGTGCTCGACCACGCCAACGGCAGCGTGATACTGATCGCCAACGCGGTGAACCACGACGGCCGGGCCACCGGAGTCGACGCCGCCCACGCCGACGCCGTGGCCCGGCTGGACGCGATGACCGCCGACCTGGCCCGCCCGGTCGACACCGGCGCCGCTGAGCTCACCCCGGTCGCCTCCGTCGACGCGGTATCGCCGTTCGGCGGCGCCCCCTACCGGGCCGCGGTCGAGGAGGTCAAGGAGCGGATCCGGGCCGGCGAGGCCTTCCAGGTGGTGCCCTCGCAGCGGTTCGAGGCCCCCTGCCCGGCCAGCGCCCTCGACGTCTACCGGGTGCTGCGCACCACCAACCCCAGCCCCTACATGTACCTGTTCCGCTTCTCCGGCACCGCCGGGAGCGCCGACTTCGACGTGGTCGGCTCCAGCCCCGAGGCCCTGGTGAAGGTGGAGGACGGGCGCGCCATGGTGCACCCGATCGCCGGCACCCGGCACCGCGGCGCCACCCCCGAGGAGGACGCCGCCCTCGCCGCCGAGCTGCTGGCCGACCCCAAGGAACGCGCCGAGCACCTGATGCTGGTCGACCTCGGCCGCAACGACCTGGGCCGGGTCTGCGCCCCCGGCAGCGTCGAGGTGGTGGAGTTCATGACGGTGGAGCGGTACAGCCATGTGATGCACATCGTCTCCACCGTCACCGGTCAGGTCGCCGCCGACCGCACCGCCTTCGACGTGCTCACCGCCTGCTTCCCGGCCGGGACGCTGTCCGGGGCGCCCAAGCCCCGCGCCATGCAGATCATCGAGGAGCTCGAACCCACCCGGCGCGGCCTCTACGGCGGCTGCGTCGGCTACCTCGACTTCGCCGGGGACTCCGACACCGCCATCGCGATCCGCACCGCGCTGATCCGCGACGGCGTGGCCTACGTCCAGGCCGGCGCGGGCGTCGTCGCCGACTCGGTGCCGGAGAGCGAGGACGCCGAGTGCCGCAACAAGGCCGCCGCCGTGCTGCGGGCCGTGGCGAGCGCGAGCACTCTGCGTCCGGCGACCCTGCGTCCGGCAACCCTGCGTCCGGCCATGCCGGAGGCTCAGGGCACACTGGAACGGTGACCGCGCTGCCCGTGACCGAACCAGAGACTGAACACGAGACCGAGACTCCCGCCGAGGAGGCCGCTGCCCGCCGCCCGGACCGGCGCAGCCTCGCCCTGATGCTGCTGCTCACCGTCCTGGGCGCGGCCGTGGTGCTGCTCGCGGCCGGGCAGACCTGGGCGCACGGTAGCGTCACCCTCCAGTCCACCCGGCTCAGGCTCTCCGCCAGCGGGTCCGAGACCAGCGGCCTGCCCGGGGCGCTGGCCCTGGTGGCGATGGCCGCCGCGGTGGCCGTCTTCACGGTGCGCGGCGTCGCCCGGGCCGTGGTCGGCGCGCTGCTGGCCCTGTCCGGCGCCGGGGTGGCGGTGTCCGCCCTGCTCGCGGCCACCGGCAACGGCGCCCTCGACAGCAAGGCCGCCCGGGCGGTCGGTCTCACCAGGGCCACGGCGACGGGTGTCGGCCACACCCTCTGGCCCTGGGTCGGCGCCCTGGGCGGCGTCCTGCTGATCCTCGGCGGGCTGCTGGTCCTCGCCAGGGGCAGCGACTGGCCCGGCATGTCGTCCCGCTACGACGCCCCCGGCAGCGCGACAGGCCGGCCCCGTGCCGCCGCCAAGCGCGCCACGCCCGACCAGGAGACCCCCGCCGACCTGTGGAAGGCCATGGACCGGGGCGAGGATCCGACCCGCTGAGGCGACAGCGGGCCACCCCGTACGGCGGCACGGACCGGCGTACGGAACAATGTGCAGCGAGAGTCAACGTGCAACCAAGGAGCAGCAATGTCGGGTAGTGCCCACGGACACACCACCGCCGCCTGGACCGGGGTGACCATCTCCTTCGTCGGCTTCATGCTCGCCGGTGTGGCCATGGTGATGCCGAGTCCGATCCTGGTCATCGTCGGACTCGTGCTGGCCCTCGTCGGCCCGGGTGTCGGCAAGATGATGTCGGCGGCCGGATACGGCAAGAAGACCGACACGACCCCGAAGGTCGACACCGCCAAGAAGACTCCGGTCAGCTCGGGCGCCACCCACTGACCATGTCGGACGCGGCGGGACGCCCCGCCCCCCGTTCCCTGACCGCGCCGGCGGTCGCCCTCGCGGCGGTCGGTGCGGCGACGGCGTATGTGGCCGAGGTCGATCCCAACCGTCCCGGCCACTACCCGACCTGCCCCTTCCTGCTGGTCACCGGCTGGTGGTGCCCCGCCTGCGGCGGTCTGCGCTGTGTCCACGAGCTGACCCGTGGCGATCTGTCGGCCGCCCTGCACGACAATGTGCTGGTCGTCGTCTCGGTGCTGCTCGCCACCGCGCTCTGGGCCCGCTGGACCTACCGCGCGGCGCGCGGGCGGCGCAGCCCGGTGCCAGGCCTCTCCCGGCGCTGGCTGTGGGGCCTGATCGCCGTCCTGGTGGCCTTCACGGTGCTGCGCAACCTCCCGTCCGGCTCCTTCCTGGCCCCGCCCTCGGTACCGCTGGCACAGCTGTGACCAGCGGCGTCGTGTCCAGCCAACGAGACCGGGCGTGGCTCGATGCAGGTCATGCCGGTTCCGGCGGATACCATCGACAGTGGCCGTACGCAGCCGAGTGACCACCGCACCACCCCGCCATCCACACCTGCAGAAGGGGGCGTCCAGCGTGAGCGTGCTCGACGAGATCATCGCCGGAGTCCGTGAGGACCTCGAAGAGCGCCAGAAGCTGGTGTCCCTGGACGAGCTCAAGGAACTGGCCGTCCAGGCCCCGCTGGCCAAGGACGGGGTGGCCGCCCTGCGCGGCGACAGCGTGCGGGTGATCTGCGAGGTGAAGCGCTCCAGCCCGTCCAAGGGCGCGCTGGCCGCGATCGCCGATCCGGCCGCCCTCGCCGCCGACTACGCCGCCGGCGGCGCCGCCGCCATCTCGGTGCTCACCGAGCAGCGCCGCTTCGGCGGCTCACTGGCCGACCTCAAGGCGGTCCGCGCTGCGGTCGACACCCCGCTGCTGCGCAAGGACTTCATCGTCACCGCCTACCAGCTGTGGGAGGCCCGCGCCGCCGGCGCCGACCTGGCCCTGCTGATCGTCGCCGCACTGGAGCAGCCCGCGCTGGAGTCGCTGATCGAGCGGGCCCAGTCGATCGGGCTGACGCCGCTGGTCGAGGTGCACGACGAGGAGGAGGTCGCCCGCGCGGTGGACGCCGGCGCCCGGATCATCGGCGTCAACGCCCGCAACCTCAAGGACCTCAGGGTCGACCGGGACACCTTCGCCAATGTCGCGCCGTCCATCCCGTCGCACATCGTCAAGGTCGCCGAGTCGGGCGTGCGCGGCCCGCACGACCTGATCGCCTACGCCAACGAGGGCGCCGACGCGGTCCTGGTCGGCGAGTCCCTGGTCACCGGCCGCGACCCCAAGGCCGCAGTCGCCGACCTGGTCGCCGCCGGCGCCCACCCCGCGATCCGCCACGGCCGCTGAGAACCCGCTACCCTCATGGCCATGTCCCCCCGTCTCCAGCCCGGATGCAAACCGCGCGGTTGCCGCGCGCCCGCGCGCCGCGTGCTGGGACGTCGCGTCCGCTACGTGATCGGCGCCGAGCCGGGCCAGGTCCCCGGCCGCCGATGGCAGGGCCGGCGCAGCCAGCGGTAACTGAGGCAAGCGATCAGCCATGCACTCACCCCAGGGGCGCGGGGAACTGCGCGAGAAACCACCCACAGGCGTGCACCGCTGAACCCACCTCAGTCACACCCTCGTTGCGCTCACGACACCCCTGCCCACCTCACACCTCTGAGGACCAGTCATGTCTACGCACGACCTCACCCCCGACGCCCGAGGCTACTTCGGAGCCTACGGCGGCCGCTTCATCCCGGAGGCCCTCGTCGCCGCCGTGGAACAGGTCGCCGACGAGTACGAGAAGGCCAAGGCCGACCCCGCCTTCGCGGCGGAACTCGCCGCCCTGCTCAAGGACTACACCGGCCGTCCGAGCCCCCTGACGGACGTCCACCGCTTCTCCGCCGAGGCCGGCGGCGCCCGCATCCTGCTGAAGCGCGAGGACCTCAACCACACCGGCTCGCACAAGATCAACAACGTCCTGGGCCAGGCCCTGCTCACCCGCCGGATGGGCAAGACCCGCCTGATCGCCGAGACCGGCGCGGGCCAGCACGGCGTGGCCACCGCCACCGCCGCAGCGCTCTTCGGCATGGACTGCACCATCTACATGGGCGAGGTCGACACCAAGCGCCAGGCGCTGAACGTCGCCCGGATGCGGATGCTCGGCGCCGAGGTGGTCCCGGTCACCTCCGGCAGCCGCACCCTCAAGGACGCCATCAACGAGGCCTTCCGCGACTGGGTCGCCAACGTCGACTCCACCCACTACCTGTTCGGCACGGTCGCCGGACCGCACCCCTTCCCCATGATGGTCCGTGAGTTCCACCGGGTGATCGGCATCGAGGCCCGGGCCCAGGTGCTGGACCGCACCGGCGCGCTGCCGGACGCCGTGGTGGCCTGCGTCGGCGGCGGCTCCAACGCCATGGGGATCTTCTACGACTTCATCCCCGACGCAGGCGTCCGCCTGGTCGGCATCGAGGCCGCCGGCGAGGGCGTGGACACCCCGCGCCACGCCGCGACCCTGACCAAGGGCGACCCGGGGGTGCTGCACGGCTCCCGCACCTACGTCCTGCAGGACGAGGACGGCCAGACCATCGAGAGCCACTCCATCTCGGCCGGCCTGGACTACCCGGGCGTCGGCCCCGAGCACGCCTACCTCAAGGACTCGGGCCGCGCCGAGTACCGCCCCTGCACCGACGACGCCGCCATGCAGGCACTGCGGCTGCTGTCCCGCACCGAGGGCATCATCCCGGCGATCGAGAGCTCGCACGCCCTCGCCGGGGCGCTGGAGCTGGGCCGCGAGCTGGGCCCCGACGCGACCATCCTGGTCAACCTCTCCGGGCGCGGGGACAAGGACATGCACACCGCCGCCGAGTACTTCGGCCTGCTCGACGGGGAGAACAACTGATGAACGCGCAACTCAGTGGAGTCCTCGCGGCGGCCAGGGCCGAGAACCGGGCCGCCCTCATCGGCTACCTCCCGGCCGGCTTCCCGACCATCCCCGGCGCCGCCCAGGCCGTGCAGGCGCTGATCGACGGCGGCGCGGACGTGATCGAGATCGGCCTGCCGCACAGCGACCCGGTCCTGGACGGCCCCACCATCCAGACCGCCGACGACATCGCCCTGCGCAACGGCGTCCGCACCAAGGACGTGCTGGAGACGGTCCGTCAGGTCACCGCCGCCAACCCCGCCGTGCCGGTGCTGGTGATGACCTACTGGAACCCGGTGGACCGCTACGGCGCCGCCCGGTTCGCCGCCGACCTGGCCGCCGCGGGGGGAGCCGGCTGCATCCTGCCCGACCTGCCGGTCGAGGAGGCCGGCCCCTGGCTCGCGGCCGCCGAGGAACTGGGTCTGGCCACGGTGTTCGTGGTCGCCCCGTCCAGCCGGGACCAGCGGCTCGCGACCATCACCGCCAGCGGCACCGGCTTCGTCTACGCGGCCGCGGTGATGGGCGTCACCGGCAGCCGCAACCAGGTCGGCGAGATGGCCGAGGACCTGGTCCGGCGCACCCGGGCGACCACGGACCTGCCGGTCTGCGTCGGCCTCGGAGTCTCCACCGCGGCGCAGGCCGCCGAGGTGGCGGCGTTCGCCGACGGGGTGATCGTCGGCTCCGCCTTCGTCCAGCGGATCCTGGACGCGGCCTCCCCGGAGGCCGGCTACGCGGCCGTGCGCGAGCTCGCGGCCGAGCTCGCCGTGGGCGTCCGCAAGCGCTAGACCTCGCCCCGGGGAAGTCGCACTACTCCAACTTTTCAGGGCGCGCCACGCGGTCACTCGTTCAGGTGAGTGGCCGCGTGGCGCGTATCCCCCGTGGTGTCCTCCTCGTTGATGATCCGGCAGGTGGCTCCTTTTGGCGCCGCCCGTGCTCGCATGCACGACCGCGATCAGAGGAGGTCCACCGTGGCTGCTTCCACCCGTGCCCGGGTGACCCGTGCGGCCGTCGCCGCTGTGGCGCTGGCCGTGGCCGTGGGCGGCGAGGCCAGCGTGGGCAAGGCCCTGTCCGACGGCGGCCGGCAGCGGTTCGTCGCCGAGCAGACCGGCTACGACCGCAGCAGCGACGCCCTCACCCTCACCGTCAGCAGGAGCGTCCAGCGCCCCGCCCTGATCGCCGACGTCCCTCAGCGGAAGATCCTCAGCGGCCTGCCCGCACGCCTCGCCCCGGACGGCGCCGGCATCGACGTCGGCTATGCCGACGCGCCGGTCGTGCTCACCCTCTTCGAGGACTTCCGCTGCTCCTCGACCCGTGACTTCGAGCGCCGACAGGGCGCCGAGCTGGCCGGCCTGGCCGCCCGCCACCAGGTGCTGCTCCGCTACGTCATGGAGTTCTCGCTGGACCAGCGGCTGCCCGGCCCCGGCGGGCTGCTCGCCACCAACGCGGCCAGGGCCGCCCTCTCCCGGGGCACCTTCCCGCTGTTCCACGCGCTGCTCTTCGCCAACCAGCCGGACGAGTACGTGGACGGCTTCACCGTCCCGCGCCTGCTGGCCATCGCCGGCTCGGTGCCCCACCTGCGCGGTCCGGCCTTCGACACCGAGGTCCGCACGGTCTGGTACCGGGACTGGGTCAACGCGGCGCAGACCGCCTACAACGACGCACACGTCCGCTTCGGGACGCCCTCGATGCTGCTGGACGGCAGCGAGGTCGACCTCGGCGCGCAGCACGAGCTGCTCAGCGACCCCAAGGCGCTGGGCGCCTTCGTCGCGCACGCGGCCGCGCAGAAGGCGGCTGCGGAGCAGTACTGACCGCACTGAACAGTCAAATCGCAGGGAGGCGATGCCGGATGGCCACGGATCAGATGGCCCGGGTGGGTGGGAAGCAGGAAGCACGGAAGCGCTCCGGCGCGGCCGTCATCGGAATCGGTACGGCCGCGCGGCTCGGGCTCGCGGTCGTCTGGGCCTGGGCGGGGCTGGCCAAGATCTCCGACCCGGAGGCCGCGGCGCAGGCCGTGCGCGCCTACCGGCTGCTGCCGGAGGCCCTGGTGAAACCGTTCGGCTACGGCCTGCCCTTCCTGGAGATCGCGCTGGCCGTGCTGCTGCTGGTCGGCCTCGGCACCCGGGTCGCGGCTGCCCTCTCGGGACTGCTGCTGCTGGTCTACATCGGCTCCATCGCCTCGGTCTGGGCGCGCGGGATCTCCATCGACTGCGGCTGCTTCGGCGGCGGCGGCGCGGTGAGCGCCTCGCACACCGCGTACCTCCAGGAGATCCTCCGCGACCTCGGCTTCCTGCTGCTGGCCGGATGGCTGGTCAGGTGGCCCCGCACCTGGGTCTCGCTGGACGTCACGCTCGCCCTGGACTGACCCACCGCACCGCAGTAGTTCAACTTGTCCCCGGATATTTGGTGATGAAGCAGCGATGACCCAGAAGAACAGCAGTGAAGCCAAGCGCACCGCGCGCGAACGTATGCAGGAGGAGCGCGCCGCCCAGGAGGCCAAGGCCAAGCGGATCCGCAAGTTCGGCATCATCGGCACGGTGCTCGCCGTGATCGTGGTGGCCGTGGTGATCGGCGTGCTGGTGCAGAACGGCCGCACCAGCTCGTACGACGCCGCCACGCAGGCCCCGGCCGGGACCGTCGGCAGCAGCAAGCTGATCATTCCGGTGGGTTCGACGGCTGCTCCGTCCACGCTGACGGTCTACGAGGACCTGCGCTGCCCGGCGTGCGGCTCCTACGAGAAGAGCTTCCACACCACGGTCAACCAGCTGATGGCCCAGGGCAAGATCCAGGTGCAGTACCACGTGGTGTCCTTCATCGACCGCCACGACAACGGCTCCGGATCGAAGAACGCCGCCAACGCCGTCGCCTGCGCGCAGAACGTCGGCAAGTTCCACGGCTACCACGACGTGCTCTACGCCAACCAGCCGGATGAGACCGACGACGCCTGGGCGGACAAGTCCAAGCTGATCACCCTCGCCAAGCAGGTCCCCGGGCTGGACACGCCCACCTTTGAGTCCTGCGTGAACAACAACAGCTTCGGCGCCTGGGTCACCGCGGTGCAGAAGGACTTCGACAAGTCCGGCTACACCTCGACGCCGACCATCCTGCTCAACGGCACCTCGGCCTACCCCACCTACAACGGGGAGCAGATCAGTACGGCCAACCTGATCAAGTGGGTCGACGCCGCCAACAAGGGCAAGACCCCCGCGTCGGTGCCGGCATCGGCCTCCGCCGCCCTGGTCTCGCCGAACGCCTCGCCCAGCGCGTCCGGCTGAGTCCACAAGTAGGGGTCAGCGGGACCGTCGCAGCAGGCCGCCCTGGTGGGCGGCGACTGCGACGGCCCCGCCGTCCACCGCTGGCGTGGCGGCATCACCCGCGCCCACGGGCCATGCTTGGTACCGTGCGGACATGGCGCACGAACCCACCACCCCTAGCAACCGGCTCGTCCAGGCCTGGCACGACCTGGAGGTCCCGGCCGGGCTCTACGTCGAACTGCTCGACGGCGAACTCGTCGTGCAGGCCAACCCCGGCTCCATCCACGACCTGCCCGGCCGCGCCTTCGTCCGGCAGACCCCCGAGCCCTTCGCCGCATGGTCGGAGCGCGGGGTCTTCCTCGCCGACGACTACCGGCCCCGCGCCGATGCGGTCGTCGTCCGTGCCGAGGACACCCCACTGACCATGGACGACTGGTCGGCCCAGATCCTGCTCGCCGTCGTCGAGACGGTCTCCACGACCCGGGCCGCCATCAAGCGCGACTGGGAGGACAAACGCCTCGCCTACGCGGCGGCCGGCATTCCCGTCTATGTGATCGTCGACCCCAACGACGCCGCATGGCACGTCCTCGAACTGGACGGCAGCCGCTACGTCGAGACCTCGAACGGAGTTTTCGGACAGCCGCTCAAGATGCCTGCCCCCATGGACTTCACCATCGACACCCACGGCTGGCACCCCTACAGCCGGGCGTAAAACCGGTGGCCGACGGCGGTGCGACCCCGGCAGGGTGGGGACATGAACGTGCTGCTGGCCGGCGTTGTCGGCTCGACCGCCTACGGGCTCGCGCACCCGGGTTCCGACGTCGATGTGCTCGGGATGTTCGCCGCGCCCACCGAGGAGCTGCTGGGGCTGCGCAGCCCCCGGGAGTCCGTGGTGTCGACGGACCCGGACAGGACCTTCCACGAGGCTGGGAAGGCTGTGCGGCTGATCCTCTCCAGCAATCCGACGGCCAGTGAGATCCTCTGGCTGGAGGAGTACGACGTCCGTACCCCGCTGGGGGAGGAGCTGATCGGCCTGCGCGGATCGCTGCTGTCCGAGCACGGCGTCCGCAACGCCTACCTCGGCTATGCCACCCAGCAGTTCCGCAAGCTGCAGACCCGCGACCCGGAGCAGGCCGCCCGCGCGGCCAAGCACGCCCGCCACCTGGTGCGGCTGCTGCGCCAGGCGGAGGAACTGCACACCACCGGCCGGCTGACGGTCCGGCTGCCGGACCCGGACGAGGTGCGCCGTCTCGGTGAGCGGATCGCGGAGCAGCCCGAGCGCGCCCAGCCGCTGCTGGCCCACGCCGAGTCGGTGCTGCGCGGCCCCGGGGTGCTGCCGCAGAACCCGGACGAGGCTGCCGCAGACGCCTGGCTGCGGCAGGTCCGGCGCGCCTTCTACGTCCGAAGGCAAGGCTAACCTTGCAGGTCAGGGCGGCGGTAAGGCAGTACTGCCTTGCTGGAACAAAACTTGGACACCGTCTAGTTTTAGTGACGTGACCACTACCGCAGCACCTATTGATGCCCCCGCCCCGTCCACCGTTCCCACCGCCGAGTCCATAGCCGCGACCGCCGAGGCGTATGCGCACACCCACCGCGACGTCAACGGTGGCTGGCTGCGTCCGGCTGTGTTCGGGGCGATGGACGGGCTGGTTTCCAACTTCGCACTGATGGCCGGCGTGGTCGGCGGCAATGTCGGGCACCAGGCGATCGTGCTGACCGGGCTGGCCGGGCTGGCGGCGGGTGCGTTCTCGATGGCGGCGGGGGAGTACACCTCGGTCGCCTCGCAGCGCGAGCTGGTCCAGGCGGAGCTGGAGATCGAGCGGCTGGAGCTGCGCCGGAACCCCGGCGAGGAACTGGCCGAGCTGGCGCAGCTCTACGTGGAGCGCGGGGTCGAACCGCGGCTGGCCTTCGAGGTCGCGCAGCAGCTGACGGCCGACCCGGAGCGGGCCCTGGAGGTGCACGCCCGCGAGGAACTGGGCATCGACCCGGAGGACCTGCCGTCGCCGCTGGTCGCCGCGGGCTCCTCGTTCGCCGCCTTCTCCATCGGCGCGCTGCTGCCGCTGCTGCCCTACCTGCTCGGCGCGACCAGCCTGCTGCCCGCGCTCGGACTGGCCCTGGTCGGCCTGTTCGGCTGTGGTGCCGTGGTCAGCAAGGTGACCGCCCGCAGCTGGTGGTTCAGCGGCCTGCGCCAGCTCGCCCTGGGCACCGCGGCGGCCGGCATCACCTTCGCGCTGGGCAGCCTGATCGGTGCGCACATCGGCTGACCTGCGGCTCCCCGGGAAGGTCCGGGTGGTGTTACTCACACCATGCGGACATATGAACCCCCTGTTTCGCACGCCTGTCGTTCGGGCACACTTGCGAGGACGTCCGTGCTCTCCACACCCCACGAGAGCCGGACGGTTCCGCCGCCAGGTTCCTTGCCGCATCTAAGGTCTGACCTGCTGCGTTGTCCACATGATGGACTCCAGAATCCACTTTGTGGAATCCAGGGCATCATGTAACCTGCACGAAACCGCAGAGGGCCAGCGTCGTCCCGGATGCGCATGTGAATTGTGACCATGCCGAACACGACGACACGACGGGAGAGCCGATGCTGTCTGCGGCCCCGCAGTCCCCGAAGCCCTACTGGGCTCTGGCCGACGCGCGCCCTGCTCAGCAGGGCCTTTACGACCCCAGCAATGAGCACGACGCCTGCGGTGTCGGCTTTGTGGCGACGCTCACCGGCAAGGCCGAGCACCGCATCGTCGAGCAGGCACTCACCGTTCTCCGCAACCTCGAGCACCGCGGGGCGACCGGGGCCGAGCCCGACTCCGGCGACGGCGCGGGCATCCTCACCCAGATCCCCGACGCCTTCCTGCGCGGCAAGGTCGACTTCGCCCTCCCCGCCCCCGGCTCCTACGCCGTGGGCATCGCCTTCCTCCCCGACGCGGACGAGGCCGACGCCGCCGCCGTGGCGGTCATCGAGGCCGTCGCCGCCGAGGAGGGCCTGACCGTCCTGGGCTGGCGCGACGTCCCGGTCACCCCCGACCTGCTGGGCGTCACCGCCCGCTCGGTCATGCCGCGCTTCCGCCAGATCTTCGTCGCCGACGAGGGCGGCCGCACCGGCCTGGAACTGGACCGCATCGCGTTCGTGCTGCGCAAGCGCGCCGAGCGCGAGGCCGGCGTCTACTTCCCCTCCCTGTCCGCGCGCACCCTGGTCTACAAGGGCATGCTCACCACCGGACAGCTGGAGCCGTTCTTCCCCGACCTGTCGGACCGCAGCTTCGCGTCCGCGATCGGCCTGGTGCACTCCCGCTTCTCCACCAACACCTTCCCCAGCTGGCCGCTGGCCCACCCGTACCGGTTCATCGCCCACAACGGCGAGATCAACACGGTCAGGGGCAACCGCAACTGGATGACGGCCCGCGAGTCCCAGCTCGCCACCGACGTCATCCCCGCCAACAAGAACGGCCAGGGACTGGAGCGGATCTTCCCGATCTGCACCCCGGACCACTCCGACACCGCGACCTTCGACGAGGTCCTGGAGCTGCTGCACCTGGGCGGCCGCTCGCTGCCGCACTCGGTGCTGATGATGATCCCGGAGGCGTGGGAGAACCACACCACCATGGACCCCCAGCGCCGCGCCTTCTACCAGTTCCACTCCAACCTGATGGAGCCCTGGGACGGCCCGGCCTGCGTCACCTTCTCCGACGGCACCCAGATCGGCGCGGTCCTGGACCGCAACGGCCTGCGCCCGGCCCGCTACTGGATCACCGAGGACGGCCTGGTCGTCCTCGCCTCCGAGGTCGGCGTGCTGGACATCCCGCAGGACCAGGTGGTCCGCAAGGGCCGGCTGCAGCCCGGCAAGATGTTCCTGGTCGACACGGCCGCCGGCCGCATCGTCGAGGACGAGGAGATCAAGGCCGAGCTCGCCGCCGAGAACCCCTACCAGGAGTGGCTGCACGCCGGCTCGATCACCCTGGACGCGCTGCCCGGCCGCGAGCACATCGCGCACACCCATGCCTCGGTGACCCGCCGTCAGCAGACCTTCGGCTACACCGAGGAGGAGCTCCGGGTCATCCTCGCGCCGATGGCCAAGACCGGCGGCGAGCCGCTCGGCTCCATGGGCACCGACTCGCCCATCGCCGCGCTCTCCGAGAAGCCCCGGCTGCTCTTCGACTACTTCACCCAGCTGTTCGCGCAGGTCACCAACCCGCCGCTGGACGCCATCCGGGAGGAACTGGTCACCTCGCTGTCCAGCAACCTCGGCCCCGAGGGCAACCTGCTGCACGCCGAGGCCGCCTCCTGTCGCTCCGTCACCATCCCCTTCCCGGTGATCGACAACGACGAGCTGGCGAAGCTGGTCCACATCAACGCCGACGGCGATCTGCCCGGCCTCAAGGCCGTCACCCTCTCCGGCCTCTACAAGGTCTCCGGCGGCGGCAGCGCCCTGGCCGCCCGGCTCACCGAGATAGCGGCCGAGGCCGACGCCGCCATCGCCGACGGCGCCCGCATCATCGTGCTGTCCGACCGGCACTCCGACGCCGAGCACGCGCCGATCCCGTCGCTGCTGCTCACCGCCGCCGTGCACCACCACCTGATCCGCACCAAGCAGCGCACCCACGTCGGCCTGATCGTCGAGGCCGGCGACGTCCGCGAGGTGCACCACGTGGCGCTGCTCATCGGCTACGGCGCCGGCGCGGTCAACCCGTACCTGGCCATGGAGTCCGTCGAGGACATGGCCTCGTTCGGCAACTTCGTGGACGGCGTCGAGCCCGAGAAGGCCATCCGCAACCTGATCTACGCGCTCGGCAAGGGCGTCCTCAAGGTGATGTCCAAGATGGGCATCTCCACCGTCGCCTCCTACCGCGGCGCCCAGGTCTTCGAGGCCATCGGCCTCGCCCAGGACCTGGTGGACACCTACTTCGCCGGCACCACCACCAAGCTCGGCGGCGTCACCCTGGACCAGATCGCCCAGGAGACCGCCGCCCGCCACGCCCAGGCCTACCCGGTCTCCGGCATCTCCCCGGCGCACCGCCGGCTGGAGATAGGGGGCGAGTACCAGTGGCGCCGCGAGGGCGAGCCGCACCTGTTCGACCCCGAGACGGTGTTCCGGCTGCAGCACTCCACCCGCACCAAGCGCTACGACATCTTCAAGCAGTACACCGGACGCGTGAACGAGCAGTCCGAGCGGCTGATGACGCTCCGCGGGCTCTTCAAGTTCGCCGACGGTCGCACCGCGATCCCCATCGACGAGGTCGAGCCGGTCTCCGAGATCGTCAAGCGGTTCTCCACCGGCGCCATGTCCTACGGCTCCATCTCCATGGAGGCCCACGAGACCCTCGCCATCGCGATGAACAGCATCGGCGGCAAGTCCAACACCGGTGAGGGCGGCGAGGACCCCGAGCGCCTCTACGACCCGCAGCGCCGCTCCGCGATCAAGCAGGTCGCCTCCGGCCGCTTCGGCGTCACCAGCGAGTACCTGGTCAACGCGGACGACATCCAGATCAAGATGGCGCAGGGCGCCAAGCCCGGCGAGGGCGGCCAGCTGCCCGGACACAAGGTCTACCCCTGGGTGGCCAGGACCCGGCACAGCACACCCGGTGTGGGCCTGATCTCCCCGCCGCCGCACCACGACATCTACTCCATCGAGGACCTCGCCCAGCTGATCCACGACCTCAAGAACGCCAACCCGGCCGCCCGCATCCATGTGAAGCTGGTCTCCGAGGTCGGCGTCGGCACGGTCGCGGCCGGCGTCAGCAAGGCCCACGCGGACGTCGTCCTGGTCTCTGGCCACGACGGCGGCACCGGCGCCTCCCCGCTCACCTCGCTCAAGCACGCGGGCGGCCCCTGGGAGCTCGGCCTCGCCGAGACCCAGCAGACCCTGCTGCTCAACGGCCTGCGCGACCGCATCGTGGTGCAGACCGACGGCCAGCTCAAGACCGGCCGCGACGTGGTCATCGCCGCGCTGCTCGGCGCCGAGGAGTTCGGTTTCGCCACCGCACCCCTGGTCGTCTCCGGCTGCATCATGATGCGGGTCTGCCACCTGGACACCTGTCCGGTCGGCGTCGCCACCCAGAACCCGGTGCTGCGCGAGCGCTTCAGCGGCAAGCCCGAGTTCGTGGTGAACTTCTTCGAGTTCATCGCCGAGGAGGTCCGCGAGATCCTCGCCGAGCTGGGTTTCCGCACCCTCGAAGAGGCCGTCGGCCACGCCGAGCTGATCGACGCCACCAAGGCCGTCGACCACTGGAAGGCCAACGGTCTCGACATCGCACCGCTGCTGCACGTGCCCGCGCTGCCCGAGGGCACCGCGCTGCACCGCACCACCGAGCAGGACCACGCCCTGGACAAGGCCCTCGACAACCAGCTCATCGAGCTGGCCGAACAGGCCCTGCTGCACGGCGAGGCGGTCCGCGCCCAGGTCCCGATCCGCAACGTCAACCGCACCGTCGGCACCATGCTCGGCCATGAGGTGACCAAGCGGTACAAGAGCGAGGGCCTGCCCGAGGGCACCATCGACATCACCTTCAACGGCTCGGCCGGACAGTCCTTCGGCGCCTTCGTCCCGCGCGGCATCACGCTGCGGCTGGAGGGCGACGCCAACGACTACGTCGGCAAGGGCCTGTCCGGCGGCGTCGTCATCGTCCGCCCGGCCCGGGACGCCGCCGCCATCGGCGCCGACGCCCAGGCGCACGTCATCGCCGGCAACACCATCGGCTACGGCGCCACCGCGGGCCGGATCCACCTGCGCGGCAAGGCCGGCGAGCGCTTCGCCGTCCGCAACTCCGGCGCCACCCTGGTCGTCGAGGGCGTGGGCGACCACGGCCTGGAGTACATGACCGGCGGACGGGTCGTCATCCTCGGCGAGACCGGGCGCAACCTCGCAGCCGGCATGTCCGGCGGCATCGCCTACGTCCTGGACATGCGACCCAACAACGTCAACACCGGCATGGTGGGCATCGAGGCCCCCGACGCGGCCGACCGCGAATGGCTGCGGGACACCGTCCAGCAGCACTACGAGGAGACCGGCTCCACCGTGGCCGCCGAACTCCTCGCCGACTGGGGCGGCGGCGTCTCCCGCTTCTCCAAGATCATGCCCCGTGACTACAAGGCCGTGCTCGCCGCCAAGGACGCCGCCGAGCGAGACGGGCTCTCCGAGTCCGCGACCACCGCGAAGATGATGGAGGCTGCCAACCGTGGCTGACCCCAAGGGCTTCCTCACCACGCCCAAGCAACTCGCCGAGCGCCGCCCCGTCGACGTCCGCATCAAGGACTGGAACGAGGTCTACGTCGAACGCAGCCTCCTGCCCATCATCACCAAGCAGGCCGGCCGCTGCATGGACTGCGGCATCCCGTTCTGCCACAACGGCTGCCCGCTGGGGAACCTCATCCCCGAGTGGAACGACCTGGCCTACCGGGACGACTGGAACGGCGCCATCGAGCGCCTGCACGCCACCAACAACTTCCCGGAGTTCACCGGGCGGCTGTGCCCCGCGCCCTGCGAGTCGGCCTGCGTCCTGGGCATCAACCAGGACCCGGTGACCATCAAGAACGTCGAGGTCACCATCATCGACAAGGCGTGGGACAACGGCGGCGTCGCCCCGCAGCCGCCCGAGCGCCTCTCCGGCAAGACCGTCGCCGTCGTCGGCTCAGGCCCCGCCGGACTCGCCGCCGCCCAGCAGCTCACCCGGGCCGGCCACACCGTGGTCGTGTACGAGCGCGCCGACCGCATCGGCGGCCTGCTGCGCTACGGCATCCCCGAGTTCAAGATGGAGAAGCGGCACGTCAACCGGCGCGTCGAGCAGATGCGCGCCGAAGGCACCCGGTTCCGCACCGGCGTCGAGGTCGGCGTCGACGTCACCGGCCGCCAGCTGCGCGAGCGCTTCGACGCGGTCGTCGTCGCCGCCGGCGCCACCACCGCCCGCGACCTGCCCGTCCCCGGCCGCGAGCTCAACGGCATCCACCAGGCGATGGAGTACCTGCCGCTGTCCAACAAGGTGCAGGAGGGCGACTACGTCGACTCCCCGATCAGCGCCAAGGGCAAGCACGTCATCGTCATCGGCGGCGGCGACACCGGCGCGGACTGCCTCGGCACCGCGCTGCGCCAGGGCGCGGCCTCGGTCACCCAGCTGGAGATCATGCCCCGCCCCAGCGACGACCGCCCGGCCAACCAGCCCTGGCCGACCATGCCGATGACCTACAAGGTCACCTCGGCCCACGAGGAGGGCGGCGACCGCGTCTACGCGGTCAACACCACCCACTTCACCGGCGACGAGGACGGCAACGTCCAGGAACTGCACCTGGTCGAGGTCGAGTTCAAGGCCGGCCGGTTCGAGCCCGTCCCGGGCACCGAGCGCTCCATCCCGGCCCAGCTGGTCACCCTCGCCATGGGCTTCACCGGCACCGACGTCCAGAACGGCCTGGTCGAGCAGCTCGGCGTCGACCTGGACGCCCGCGGCAACGTCGGCCGCGACGGCACGTTCGCCACCAACGTCGACGGCGTCTTCGTGGCCGGCGACGCGGGCCGCGGCCAGTCGCTGATCGTCTGGGCCATCGCCGAGGGCCGCTCCGCCGCCAAGGCCGTCGACAGCTACCTCTCGGGCCGCCCCTCCACCCTGCCGGCCCCGATCCGCCCCACGGACCGCCCGGTCACCGTCTGACGGTCCCAAGGAATTCCGGGGCGGCTCAATCTGGAGTCGCCCCGGTGGTCCCGGAAGCCACACCCCCCGGGATCTGCTCCACCGCGTCCCCGCCAGCGCCGCCGGATCGCACGCGGAGAACAACAAAGGCACCTGCCTCTCGTCCCCGACCAAGGTAGAGAGGCAGGTGCCGCCGTGTTGTCACCCCCAGGGGCGCGGGGCTGTGCTTGATTAAAGCGCGCGCGAACAGCAACCCCCCCCGGACGGTTCAGGTCCGGATCAGACCTTAGCCGCCCGCTGCTTCCGGTTCCGACGCGACATGGTGAACCCGGTGCCGACCGCAGCCAGGGCCGCAGCGCCCAGCCCCGCCGACACCAGCGCCGAATCGGAACCCGTCGAGCTGGTGGAGGCCGTGTTGGTCACGGCGAAGCTGGTCACCGTGTCACTGTCATCGCGGCAGTGAATGGGCGTCACCGACGCCACCGACCCGTTCGCGTTCAGCAGCACCTGCTTGTTGTTCGGGTCCCAGAAGTCGAACGCCGAGTTCAGCGACCCCGCCGTGGCGTCGAAGGACGCGTCGCCGAGGCGGCCGGTCTTCCAGTTGTCCTCGATGAACCTGGTGACCGAAGCCTGCGTGGTGAAGGTGTGGTCGATGTGGTTGGTCTTCGCGTAGGGCGAGATCACCAGCAGCGGCTGACGCGGGCCCGGGCCGCAGCGGTCCGCGTAGCCGCCCAGCGGAGCGGTCTTGGCTGCGGCAGCGGCAGCCGTGCACGCCGCGGCGTCCTGCGCCGGGTCCGCCGAGCCGTTGGTCGGCGTGTGGTAGACGTGGTCGTACCAGCCGTCCGAGTCGTCGTAGGCGACCACGACCGCGGTCGAGGACCACTCCGGCGACTTCTGCAGCGCGTTGATCTCCTTGACGAGGAAGTTCTGCTCGTCGGTCGGGTCGGAGTAGCCCGCGTGGCCGTCCTGGTACTCGGCCGCCTTGAGGAAGCTCACCGCGGGCAGCTTGTCCGCGGCCACGGCCTGGTCGAAGTACGACAGGTCGTAGTTGTGGTTCGCCTGCCCGTTGTGGCCGATCTCGTTGAGGCTGGCCGGCAGCGTGTGGTGCGGGTTGGACGTCGAGGCGTAGTACGCGAACGGGTTGTGGTGCGCGCTGTAGTCCTCGACCGCCGCGCCACCGAGGTTGGTGTGGGTGGTGCCCTTGCAGGCGGCGTAGGTGCCGGCGGCACCGGTGTAGGCGGTGCTCGGGGTGAAGCCGCCCTGGAACCAGCCCCAGGTGACGTTCTTCTTGTTCAGCAGGTCGCCGACGTTGGTGCCGGTCATCTCCGCCAGCGCGTTGGTGCTGGTGTGGTCGCCGTTCGAGCAGTCGTCGTACGCCGGGTCCGGGTCACCGATGATCGTGCCCACGCCCTGGGCGTTCGGCGAGTGCACCGCGTAGGTGTCCGGAGTCGAGGTCTGCACCGGGTTGGTGGTGCTGCCCGTCCCGCTCACCGAGATCACACCGTGGGTCTGACCGGCGATCAGGTTCAGCGCACCCGGGGTCGAGGGACCGTAGGTGTTGCTGTACGAGTTGTCGCTCAGGGTGTAGTTCTGCGCGTAGTTCCACAGCGCGGTGACGGTGTTGCCGTCGTAGTAGTCCATGCCCAGACCGGGCGCCGCGTAGAGGCCGCCGGAGCAGGTGTCGTGGTCCGTCTTCTGGACGAAGAGGTTGGCCAGGCCGCCGTTGTAGGCCAGCTGCTCCGGGCCGTAGTTGTGGTTCTGGTCGCACGTCATAGCCTGCGCGGAGCTGAGCCGCTGCGGCGCGTACAGGTTCGGGTTGGTCGTCAGCAGACCCGAGTTGGTCAGGTTGTTGATCTTCTTCGGGGTCTTCTTCGCGGCCGTGAACGTCGTGCCGTCCGTGTTCGCCGCCTTCGGGTACGTACCGAAGTAGTGGTCGAAGGAGACGTTCTCGTCATAGATCACGACAAGGTGCTTGACCGGGGTCGTTGTCGACACATGGGTCGGACCGCCGCCATTCCCGTGGTCGCTGCTGACGCTCCCTGCCCATGCCGGAGAGGTCCCCGCCGCCGCCACCAACGCTGCTGCACCCGCGAGGGCCGCCCAACGGGCGCCCCTCCTGCCACCAGCCACTATCGCCATAACCAGTCCCTCCGCAGGACATAAGAACATGAAGTCAAGGCCGAGTCCGTTCGCCCCGCATCCTCCGCCGCACGCACGTCCGGCTGCGTGACCGGAGGTGACCGGAGTATGAACGCGACATGAGAAGACGGTGAGTCAGTGCGCGTAGACCGCAACAGTATCCACAGGAACGCACACGGGTGACAGTCCTTTCAGAGCGTCAGTTCGCTACCGAAGGCATCGTTCGCATCACGCACCCCGGGCAGCACGAAGAAGTACCCGCCGCCGAACGGCGTGATGTAGTCCACCAGCGGCTCACCCGCCAACTTCTTCTGCACAGCCACGAACTGACGGTCCAGATCCTGCTGGAACGAGCAGAACACCAGCCCCATGTCCAGATTGCCGTTGCTGTCCGTGCCCCGGTCGTAGTTGAAGCCGCGGCGCAGCATTCGCAGCGCGTCCGAACCCGCCGTACGCGGATTCGCCAACCGCATATGGCTGTCCATCGGGATCACGTCACCGGTCGGATCCGCCGAGTAGCGGGGCGCGTCCGTCTCCACCTGGCCGTCCAGCGGAGCCCCGGAGACCTTGGCCCGGCCGAACATGCGCTCCTGCTCGTTCAACGACACCCGGTCCCAGAACTCCACCAGCATCCTGATCAGCCGCACCGCCAGATACGAGCCGCCCTGCGCCCAGGCCGGCTCGCCCTGGGCGGCGCCCACCCACACCACCTGGTCCATGGTCCGGGCGTCCGCCACGTCCGGGTTCGCCGTACCGTCCCGGAAGCCCAGCAGGTTGCGCGGCGTGCCCGTCGGCCGCGGCGGCGACGAGAAGCCGTCGATCCGCCAGCGCACCTGCATCGCCCCGCGGGTGTGCTGGGCCAGGTCGCGCAGGGCGTGCGCCACCGTGTCCGCGTTGTCCGCCCCCAGCTGCAGCAGCAGATCGCCCTGGCACCAGGCCGCGTCCAGGTCGTCGTCCGGGAAGGACTCCATCGGGCGCAGCCGCTTCGGCTTCCGCGCCGACAGCCCGAACCGGCCGTCGAACAGCGACGACCCCACCGCCAGCGTCACCGTCAGACCGTCCGCCGGCACCACCGGGCCCAGCACGCCCGAATCCGACGGCGGAGCACTGATGCCCAGCGGCTCCGGGACTCCGCCCGCCATCAGGAACCGCACCCGCTGGGTCAGGGTCGTCAGCAGCGCCGACAGACCGGCCCGGTCCTTCGCCGTCACGTCGAACGCCACAAAGGCGGCACAGCGCTGCTTGGGCGTCAGTACGCCGCTCTGATGGAGCCCGTGGAAGGGGTAGACGCCGTCGGCCGGCTCGGCCGGCTCGGTCGTACCGGCGGGAGCGGCTGAGGGCGACGCCGCCGCCCCCGACAGCCCCACCGCGGCGGCGCCCGCCGCCCCCGCCGCGACCGCGCCCCTGAGCACCGACCGCCGGTCCACCTGCCCCGACCCGCCCCTCGATCCGCCGCTCACGACGACCTCCGCACATCGCACACAGCCGCCACCGGCGCCAACTCCGTCACCAACCCACCGAACACCGCATTCAGCTGCTCGCGCTGCGCCGTCGACAGCTTCGACAGCGGCACCGAGCCCAGCGCCGACACCTCGTTCGACGCCGCCTTCATCGCCGCGTCGATCGCCGGCAGCGACGGCATCCGGGGCACCAGCAGCGGTCGCAGCAGCGCCAACGACTCCGCCGTGCCCTGCAGATTCGCCTGCGCCGTCGCCAGATTCGAACCGCTGCCGTAGTCGGTCCGCGCCGTCAGCTCGAACTGGATGGTGTTCTCCACGATCTCGTGCGCCCGCAGCCCCAGATCCAGCGGATTCATCTGCGCCTTCGCCCAGTCCGACCTGAGCTGCTCGACGTCCTTGGTCAGCTGCGCCGCGACCGGGCGCAGCGAGGCCGCCGACTGGCCGTGCCACAGGCCGTACTCCAGCCGGTGGAAGCCGGTGAAGCCGGGGTCGGTCAGCCCGCCCGGCAGGCCCTTGGTGGTGCCGTTGATGCTGCCGTCCAGGTCGCCGAAGGTCCCGTACGCGGCGCCGAGGCGCTCGTAGTCCAGATGCGCCGGGAGCCAGGCCCGCTCGGCGGCGGCGGTGTCACCGCTGTCGACCGCGGCCTGCACCGCCTGCACCGCGGTGATCAGCGCCGGGAGTTGGGCGGCCACCCACTTCTGGTACGCCAGCGTCGGCGGGATCAGGTCCTGCTGGGTCACCGGGACCACGGCCGGGGTGCTCGCCCCGTCGCCACCGGAGACCACCACGGTAGGGCCGGTGATGGTGTCGGTGTCCTGCGGCAGACAGGAGAACGCGTACGTCCCGGCCGTCAGTCGCACCAGCATCGGGCGGGAGGTGCCGGGGCCGAGCCCCTCGATCTCGCCCATGACCGCGCCCGTGGACGGATTCTTCAGATAGGCGTCCGCGGGGGTGCTGCCGGTGTTGGACACCTCGAAGACCTGCAGACCCGCCTGCGGCTTGGTCCACCCGGTCCCGCAGCTCCCCGGCGACACCTGCACGGTGGTGTGCGGAAGGCCGGGATAGTCGGCGTCCGTGGCGGCGCCCTGCTTCGGCGCGGAGCCACCGCACCCGCTGACGGCCGCGAGGGCGACCGCCGTCCCGGCTATCAGCCAGGGTCGGAACGATCCCAGCCGTCCCACCGACCCCAACAGCCCCACCGGCCCCGTAGGCCTCCGCACCACGCACCCCACAACCTGACAACCGCTCCGACCTGCGTCTCGACGCCGATGCTAGGCATGCCGGACACCTGCCCGATACCCCGGGCGGAAACAGCTCCCAGAGTTCCGCCGGTGTTCACCTCTCGTATGCAGGTGGGAACGCTGCGGATTGTTCAAGGAACCGTCACCCGCACGACATCTGACGCTCCATGAGGGCTTCTTCACTACTCGCCGGTAAGACCTACGCTCGGTGTTATGCGCCGAGCAAAAATCGTCTGTACTCTAGGGCCCGCCACCGACTCGTACGACCAGATCAAGACCCTGGTCGACGCCGGTATGGACGTGGCCCGCTTCAACCTCAGCCACGGCTCCTACGCCGAGCACGAGGAACGCTACCGCCGGGTCCGCAAGGCCGCCGACGAGACCGGCCGCAGCGTCGGCATCCTCGTCGACCTCCAGGGCCCCAAGATCAGGTTGGAAACATTCGCGGAGGGTCCGGTCCTCCTGGAGCGCGGTGACGAGTTCACCATCACCACCGAGGACCACCCCGGGGACCGCAACGGCTGCGGCACCACCTACAAGGGCCTGTGCGCCGACGTCGCCCCGGGCGAACGCATCCTCATCGACGACGGCCGCGTCGCCATGGACGTGGTCGCGGTGGACGGACCCCGGGTCCGCTGCACCGTGGTCGAGGGCGGCATGGTCTCCGACCACAAGGGCCTCAACCTGCCTGGTGTGGCCGTCAGTGTCCCCGCGCTCAGCGACAAGGATGTCGCCGACCTGCGCTGGGGACTCCGCATCGGAGCCGACATCGTCGCGCTCTCCTTCGTCCGCAGCGCCGCCGACATCGCCGACGTCCACGCGATCATGCGTGAGGAGGGACGTTTTGTCCCGGTCATCGCCAAGGTCGAGAAGCCCCAGGCGGTCGACAACCTCGAAGGCATCGTCAACGCCTTCGACGGCGTCATGGTCGCCCGCGGCGACCTCGGCGTCGAGATGCCGCTGGAGCAGGTCCCGCTGGTCCAGAAGCGCGCGATCAAGCTCTGCCGTCGTAATGCCAAGCCGGTCATCGTCGCCACGCAGATGCTCGACTCCATGATCAGCGCGTCGCGCCCCACCCGCGCCGAGGCCTCCGACGTCGCCAACGCCGTCCTCGACGGGGCCGACGCGGTGATGCTCTCCGGTGAGACCAGCGTCGGCAAGTACCCCACCGAGACCGTCCGCACCATGGCCCGCATCGTCTGCGCGGCCGAGGAGGACATCATCGAGGCCGGGCTGCCGCCGCTCACCGAGAACAACAAGCCCCGCACCCAGGGCGGCGCCGTCGCCCGCGCGGCCGCCGAGATCGGCGACTTCCTGGGCGCCAGGTACCTGGTCGCCTTCACCCAGTCCGGAGACACGGCCAGGCGACTGTCGCGCTACCGCTCGCCGATCCCGGTGCTCGCGTTCACCTACGAGCCGGCGGTGCGCAGCCAGTTGTCGCTGAGCTGGGGCGTGGAGACCTTCATGGGCCCGCTGGTGGAGACCACCGACGAGATGGTCGCCCAGGTCGACAACGCCCTGCTGGCCATCGGCCGTTGCGAGCCCGGCGACATCGTCGTCATCACCGCCGGCTCCCCGCCCGGGCTGGCGGGCTCCACCAACCTCGTTCGGGTCCACCACGTGGGCGAGGACGACCACCCGGGCACGGCGAACTGAGCCGTCGCGCGGAGCCGCACGACGTGGACGTGGACGTGTACGGCAGCGGGCCCGGTCGGTGAGATCCCTCACCGACCGGGCCCGCTGTGCGTACTGACGTGGGGTCAGCTGTGCCCTGCGGTCAGTGGCCGCCCTCGTCCACTACGGCCACCTCGTCGATGTTGCGCTCGATGTCCTCGCGCTTCAGGCCGACGGCGAGCGCCCAGTAGTACACCGCCAGCGAGAACACCGCGATGATGCCCATGTCCCACCACAGGTGGATGTGGCCCTCGGCGCCGACGCCGAAGCCGCCCTGCCAGGAGATGATGCCGATCCCGACCAGGTAGACCGGCAGCCACTGCGCGGCCTTCCAGTCCAGCTGCGGGGCGTTCGGCAGGTTCTTGGCGCGGGCGTACCAGGCGTAGGAGCCCAGCAGGGCGTAACCCAGGATGATGGCCACCCCGAGCCGCCAGAGGGTGGCCCAGCCAGCCCAGTAGATGATCAGGCTGGCGACCACGAACGACAGCGGTGCGATGACCTGCCCGGCGGGCAGGCGGTAGGGGCGCTCCCGGTCGGGGAGTTGCTTGCGCAGCACACCGTAGGCGAGCGGCGCGCCCGCGTACATCAGCACGCTGGCGGAGGTGATGAAGCTGACCAGTTGCTGCCAGCTGGGGAACGGCAGGAAGCAGATCACGCCGGTGACGAAGGAGATGATCAGCCCGAACCACGGCACGCCGCGCTTGTCGGTCGCCTCGAACAGCTGCGGGGCGTAGCCGTTGCGGCTCAGCCCGTAGGAGATGCGGGAGGTCGAGGTGGTGTAGATCAGGCCGGTGCCGGCGGGAGAGATGATCGCGTCCAGGTAGAGGATCCAGGCCAGCCAGCCCAGCCCGATCACCGTGGCGAGACCGGCGAACGGACCGCTGATCCCGGTGTAGGCGAGGTTCGCCCAGCCGTGCACGAAGGAGGAGCCGGGCAGCGCGCCGATGTAGACCACCTGCAGCAGGATGTAGATCACGGCCCCGATCGCCACCGAGCCGAGGACGGCCAGCGGGATGTCCTTCTTGGGGTTGCGGCTCTCACCGGAGAGCTGGATCGCCTGCTCGAAGCCCAGCAGCGCGAAGATGATGCCGCTGGTGCTGATCGCGGCCAGTATGCCCTTGGCGCCGAACGGGGCGAAGCCCTGCGAGGTGAAGTTGCCGGTGTGGAAGTGCGTGATGGCCAGGACGAAGATCGCGAGGAGAGGGATCGCGATCTTCCACCAGGTCGCCGCACTGTTGGTGTGGGCGAGGAGACGCACGCCGAGGAAGTTCACCGCGACGAACACCGCCATCAGCACCACCGCGATGATGAACCCGGACGCGGTGAGGGTCCCGTTGGGGTGCTGGAAGCCGGACGCCCAGGACCAGTGCTGGGAGTACCCGATCATGGCCTCGACCTCGATCGGCGCGACCGTGGCCGCCTGCAGCCAGGAGAACCAGCCGAACGACATTCCGGCGAGCCCGCCGAAGGTGTAGTGCGGGTAGCGGGCGGTACCGCCGGCCACCGGGAACATTCCGCCCAGCTCGGCGTGGACCAGCGCCAGCAGGATGATCGCGACCGCGCCGATCCCCCAGGAGATGATCGCCGCAGGCCCGGCGACGATCACGGCCTCCTTGGCCCCGAAGAGCCACCCCGAACCGATGATCGACCCGACGGATGCCCACATCAGACCGATGAGGCCGATCTCCCGCCGCAGCGAGCGGTCACCGGTGTCGGGGGTTTGGGACAACAGATCAGTGGGTGCCATAGGGGCGCCACCTCTCGATATAGCGGACAGGTCAAGACGTGCGGCAGTGCGTCCGATGCAAGTCGGAGAGTTGCCCCAGATTAGATGCAGATTGCGCTCATGCATAGATGGCGATGCTGAATACAAGCGTTCTTCCAGGTCTCTTCACACCTGATCCTCAGGAGACTCGCTGACTCGAGGGCAGGGCGGAGCGACGGGCATTATGCCTGATGGAAGCCGTATGGCGCGGGTGGCATGGATGGAGTGTGATCCAATTCGGGAATTTGAGCATTACTTGAGGAATGGCTCCCGGGCGGGCCTCCCATGGGGGTACGGCTATTGAACGATCGTCATCTCTATGCCCAGAAGAAGCGGGATGCATTCCCGTGCGCGGGGTCAGTACTTGGCGCCGATGTGCTCATCCATCAACGCAACGGACGCCCTCCGGGCGACGGAGACTGTATGCACGTCATCACGCCGCCTGGTGGCGCGCCAGGTGACACCGAGTCGGTCGAGGGTGCTCGTGTAGATGTCACGGATGTCGGCAGACTTGTTCGTGAACTCGTAGCGGATGTAGTCGTGCCGGCGATGCTCGCCGTCGACCGTGCGCCGTGCCCAGTTGTGCGTCCTGCTGCCGTCCGAGTGGACGAGTCCTCGGATGAGACTCCAGCCATGGGAGTTGATTACCTCCTGCTGCCAATCGGCCAGCAGGATGGGGCGGTCGTGCTTCTTGCCAGGGCCGTGCTGTGGGAACAGGCAGGGCAGGTGCCCGGAGTAGACCTTGACACTCGTGCAGCCCCTGGCTCGCACGCGGCAGACGGAGTTGCGGGGCAGTACCGCTCTGATGGCAGCTTCCGCCTCATCCATCAGACCGGGCCAGGCATCCGAGCACGCGATCGTCAGGTTGTGCACACGGTGCTGCTTCGGGCGGACGATATGGCCGTCTCCGAGGTAGAGCCCGAGAAGGTACGAATAGGCCGCCGGATCGAGCTCGTCGCCGTCGCAGCGGTGGCAGGTGGATCGATGGGCACCGGGCAGCGCATCGCGCCCTGCGCGGTCCTGATGGAGCCACCAGGCGACAGTCCCTTTGGGGACGCCGAGCGAGCGGGCGACGGATGCGTTCGATTGCCCGCTGCGGCAAGCGGCCAGCGCTCGCTGTCGGGTCTCCTGGGGCCAGTTCATGGCCTCAGGATGCGAACTGCGAGGCCGATGCTCCGAGCGAATGTCGAGCAGTCATTCGTTTGCGTGAATCGCGTCAAGCTCGATCCGCTGGTCCTACCCTTGAGGGGACTTGACCGCATTGTGAGACGCGTGTAGGGGTGCCTCGCGTGGCATGAGCCACCCAAACGCAATGATGACCTTGGAAGCGAAGGTGTGTGCCGGGTGCGGGATTCGAACCCGCAAGCCTTTCGGCGCGGTTGTTTGAGAACCGTGTGTATGCCATTCCACCAACCCGGCTGGCCTGCGGAAGGAACCATATCGTGTTCCCTGGTCTTCGTGCAGCTAGGTAGGCTCTTGCACGTACCCCCGCGTCAACGAGGAGCACCGTGACCGCCGCCGACGAGCAGCACGAGCAGCATGTCCCGCCGACGACGACCCGTGTGGTCATCGCTGAGGACGAGGCACTGATCCGTCTCGACCTCAAGGAGATGCTCGAGGAGGAGGGCTACACCGTGGTCGGCGAGGCCGGCGATGGCGCCGAGGCGGTGAAGCTCGCGACCGAGCTCCGGCCCGACCTGGTGATCCTCGATGTGAAGATGCCGATCCTTGACGGCCTCTCCGCCGCCGAGCAGATCCACGAGGCGCACATCGCGCCGACCCTGATGCTGACCGCGTTCTCGCAGCGCGAGCTGGTCGACCGGGCGCGTGACGCCGGCGCCATGGCCTACATCGTCAAGCCGTTCAACAAGAGTGACCTCGTCCCGGCCATCGAGATGGCCGTCTCCCGCTACAGCGAGATGCGCGCGCTGGAGGAGGAGATCGCCGACCTCAGCCTCCGCCTGGACACCCGCAAGCTCGTGGACCGCGCGAAGAGCGTCCTGCAGACTAAGTTCGGTCTGTCCGAGCCTGCGGCCTTCCGCTGGATCCAGAAGACCTCCATGGACCGCCGAATGACCATGAAGGCCGTCGCCGAGGCAGTCATCGAGGAGGGCGCGGCCCAGGACGCCAAGAAGAAGGCCCCTGCGGCCCCGCCGGCACCGGAGTCGGCTACGGAGGCCTGAGCCGCCTCGACGGTAGCGGTGGGGCGCCCTCTGCCTGCAACGGCATTCGCCGTACCGCGACCGCACCCGCCGTCTCCGGGGCTCCGCCCCGAAAGCAGCAACAAGCGGGAGGGTGCAGGGCCCGGCCCCGGCGCGAAGCGGCGGGCCGTGCGCCGGGGTTGGCGCCGGTTCACCGATTTTGGGGTCACTCGACCTACGTTCGGGTCACTCATCCGACGCCAATGCCCGAATTGCCCAAGTATGCACGTCGGACCAGTGACCCAAAAGCAGTGGCAGTGACCCCAAATCACCCATTCGTGGAGCAACCGACCCCTGGCTGCCGAGCGTGCTCGCGGACATGAACGAACAAGAACTTCGCCGTCATGCCGCCCGCCACGGCGGGTACCTCACGATCCCGGCTGCCCGGGAACTCGGCTGCGGCGACCGGCAGATCGCCGTCCTGCTGCGCGAGTACGGCTGGACCAGGCCCCAGATCGGGGCGCTTGCTCCTCCCGGTTCCCTTGGGGACCCCGCGCTGGTGCGGCTTCGCGCGGTTCTGGAGCAGCGCCCGCATCTCGTGGCGAGTCACCGCACCGCAGCAGCGCTGCACGGGGTCAGCATGCTGTTCCGCCCCGGTGAGGCCGAGCGGCTCGTGGAGTTGACGGACCCTCGCACGATCCGGGCGCGTACGCGCATCCAGGGGATGCAGGTGCACCGGCTCCCCCTCGTCCGCAACGAGATCGCGGTGCGGCAAGGTGTCCGATGCACCGCTCTGCTGCGGACATTGGCAGACGTGTCCCGGAGCGAACCCCGCAATGCCGCCGTTGCCGCGCTGGACAGTGCGTTGAACCTGGGCCTCTGCGCCATCGAGGAACTGCGCGGGCATCTCGTGGCGGCCTCGGGCCGTCATGGATCCGCTGCCGCCCTGTCGCTGCTGGACTTGGCGGATGGCCGCAGCGAGTCACCGTTGGAGACCGAGGCACGGCTGTTGATGCATGACGCAGGATGGCATCCGCGCCCACAGGCGGAAGTGGCGACCGCGAGGGGGCCGCGTCGAGTGGACTTCCTCTTCGACGCCGAGGGCCTGGCCGTCGAAACGGACGGTGCTGAGCACCACGCGTCGGCCGATGGGCAGCGTCGTGACCTTCGGCGCTTCAATGACCTGGCCGGCTGCCCACAGGTCCGTGCGGTGCTGCGCTTCTCCTGGCAGGACATTTTCCTCCGGCCGGACCTCTTCCTTCGCGAGGTGGGGGAGAAGCTGGCGCTGCTGGCCTGACTTTGGGGTCACTGCCACTGCTTTTGGGTCACTGGTCCGACGTGCATACTTGGGCAATTCGGGCATTGGCGTCGGATGAGTGACCCGAACGTAGGTCGAGTGACCCCAAAATCGGTGAACCGGCGCCAACCCCGGCGCACGGCCCGTCGCTTTGCGCCGGGGCCGGGCCCTGCACCCTCCTGCTTGTTGCTGCTTTCGGGGCGGAGCCCCGGAGACGGCGGGTGCGGTCGCGGTACGGCGAATGCCGTTGCAGGCAGGGGGCGCCGCCCCCGCCCGCAACGGCATTCGCCGCCGCTCAGCGCTCAGTCCTCGCCGAGGTAAGCCTTACGTACCGACTCGTCCGTCAGCAGATCCGACCCCGTCCCCGAGAGAACGATGCGGCCGACCTCCATCACGTGGCCGGTGTCGGCCAGGGACAGGGCGGCCTGGGCGTTCTGCTCGACGAGCAGGATGGTGGTGCCCTGGTTCCGGAGCTCGACGATGGTGGACATGATCTTCTGCATCATGATGGGCGAGAGGCCCATGGAGGGCTCGTCCAGCATCAGCAGCTTGGGCTGGGACATCAGTGCGCGCCCCATCGCGAGCATCTGCTGCTCGCCGCCGGAGAGCGTTCCCGCCGCCTGCTTTCTGCGCTCGCCGAGGATGGGGAACAGGTCGTAGGCGCGCTGGACGTCGGTCTGGATGCCGTCCTGGTCCTTCCGGAGGAAGGCGCCGAGGAGGAGGTTCTCCTCGATGGTCATCCGGGGGAAGATGTGCCGGCCTTCCGGCGAGTGGGCCAGGCCCAGCGACACGATCTTGTGTGCGGGGACGGAGCCCAGCGGCTGCCCGTTGAACCGGATGCTGCCGCCGATGGGCTTGAGCAGGCCGGAGAGGGTGCGCAGGGTGGTGGTCTTGCCGGCGCCGTTGGTGCCGATCAGGGTGACGACCTGTCCGGCTTCCACGGTGAAGGAGATGCCCTTGACCGCTTCGATCTTGCCGTAGGCCACACGGAGGTCTTCGACCTCGAGCAGGGCGGTCACTGGTCCTCCTCGGGAGTGGCATCGGGAGTGGCGTCGGGAGTGGTGGTTTCGGAAGCGCCGTCAGGCGCGGCCTCCGCCGGGGTCGCCTCGTAGGGAGTACCCAGGTACGCGGCGATGACGCGTTCGTCGGCCTGGACCACCTCCGACGTCCCTTCGACCAGTTTTGAGCCCTGGACCAGGACGGCGACGCGGTCGCAGAGGTTGAAGATGAACCGCATGTCGTGCTCGATGACGAGCACGGCGATGCCGCGGTCGCGGATCGCGAAGACCAGCTCCTCCGTCGCGCGCGTCTCCTGCGGGTTCATACCTGCTGTGGGTTCGTCCAGCAGCAGCAGGCCGGGTTCGCTGGCGAGGGCGCGGGCGATTTCGAGCTTGCGCTGCTCGCCGTAGGGGAGGTTGCGGGCGAGGTGGCCGGCCTTGCGGGCGAGGCCGGTGAACTCGAGCAGGGCCATGGCCTTCTCGCGGGAGTCGGCCTCCTCACGGCGGTAGCCGGGCCCGCGGAGGATGGCGGAGATGATGCCTTCCTTGGTGCGGGTGTGCCGGCCGACGAGGACGTTCTCCAGAACCGTCATGTTGTGGAACAGCCGGATGTTCTGGAAGGTACGGGCCATCCCCGCCTGGGTGACCTTGAAGGGCTTGGGCGGCAGCACGGTGCCCTTGTAGGTGACCTGTCCCTCAGTCGGGATGTACAGGCCCGTCAGGCAGTTGAAGAAGGTGGTCTTGCCGGCCCCGTTGGGACCGATCAGGCCGATGATCTCACCGGTGTTGACCGTGAGGTCGACGTTGTTGACGGCGGTGAGACCCCCGAAGCGCATGATGACGCCGCGGGCTTCCAGCAGCGGGGTACCGGGCGCGGGAGCGCTGTCAGTGCCGGGTGCGATGGTTGTGTCGGTCATCTGGTTCACGCCCCTGCGGTGCTGAGTTCGGCGGCGGATGTGGCTTCGTCCTCGTGGAACTCCAGCTGGCGCTGCTTGTTGGCGATCAGGCCCTCGGGCCTGAAGCGCATGAAGAGGATCAGGGCGATGCCGAAGAGCAGCAGCTGGTAGCTCTGCAGGAACTGGAGCTTCGCCTGGAGGAGGTAGAAGAGCGCGGCGCCGATGAGGGGGCCGGTGACGGTGCCCATGCCGCCGATGACGACGGCGGCGAGCAGGAAGGCGGAGTTCGGCGGGACGGGTCCGGCGAAGACGAAGGGGTCGGGGACGACGCTGAAGCCGACGTGTGCCATGACGGTTCCGGCGAGGCCGGCCAGGGTGGCGCCAAGGGCGAAGGCGAGCAGTTTGAAGCGGAAGGCGTTGATGCCCATGGCGGTGGCCGCTGTCTCGTCCTCGCGAATGGCGACCCAGGCGCGGCCGATGCGGGAGCTGCTGGAGCGGCTGAAGACCAGCACGATGATGGCGATGAAGACCAGCATCAGCTCGAAGTAGTTGGCGAACCGGCCGAGGGTGATGCCGCCGATGGTGTGCGCGTTCCCGAGGTTGAAGCCGAAGATGCTCAGGTCGGGGATGTTCGGGATGCCGTTGGGGCCGCCGGTGACGTTGGGGCCGGAGACGCCGTCGAGGTTGTTGACGACGATGCGGAAGATCTCACCGAAGCCGAGGGTGACGATGGCGAGGTAGTCGCCGCGGACCCGCAGGGTGGGGGCGCCGAGGATGACGCCGAAGATCCCGGACACCGCCGCGCCGGTGATCGCCGCCGCCCAGAACGGGAAGGTGACGTGCAGCGACGAGGTGGCGGCGCCGGAGACCAGGGCTCCGGTGTAGGCGCCGACGCCGAGGAAGGCGACGTAGCCGAGGTCGAGCAGCCCGGTGAGGCCGACGACGACGTTGAGGCCGAGGGCGGTGGCGCCGAAGATCAGCAGGTTGACGCCGATGGACGCGTTGGCGTCGCTGTTCTGGGTGAAGGGGAAGATCGCGGCGGCGACGAAGGCGCCGACGGCGCTGAAGACGCGGTGCCTGCTGGTGAGGTCGGTGAGCCGGCCGAGTGCACCGGAGCGGCCGAGCGCCCATGCGGCGAAGACTGCGGCGATGAGGAAGCCGCCGAAGAGTTCGCCGTAGCTGGTGTCGATGCCGAAGGTGAAGATGCCGAGGCCGAGAGCGAGGGCCACGGCGATGATCAGCAGTTCGACGGCTGTGGGCAGTGCGGGCGCGGCCTTGAGGTCGGGGCGCTTGCCCGGGTAGCCGAGGACGCGCTTGAACGGGTTGTCCCCGTCGGCGGGCACGCCGTCGCGGGGCAGGCCCAGGGCGCCGAGGAGGGTGACCAGGGAGGCGATGCCCGCGACCCAGCCGCCGCTGGTGAGGTTGGCGAGGCCGCCGAGCTCGGACGCGATGGCGATGAGGGTGAACCAGGTGGTCGCCAGGGCGCCGACGGCGACGATGACGGTGGCGCCGTCGGCGCCGCCGGGTGAGAGCCAGCGCAGCCCGGGGACGCGGTAGCCGCTCAGCGCGAAGAGCAGCACCAGGACGCCGGCGACGAGGGTGACCCACTGCAGGCCGCCGGGGTACCCGTTGACGGTGAGGTCGCCGGGGAAGCTGGAGCTGAAGGTCCAGGAGAGGAAGGCGGAGGCGGCGGTGGCCAGTCCGCCGACGGCGGTCAGGCCGCGGGCCGCGGCTTCGGGCAGCGGCAGCGCGGGACGCCGGGCCGGGGTCTGCTGGGGGTTGATGGTGTCGGTCATGTCGTTCACGCCCTGTCCGCGACGCGTTCGCCCAGTAGGCCCTGTGGTCTGACCATGAGCACGAGGATGAGGATGACGAAGGCCCAGACGTCCTGCCAGGCGCCGCCGCCGAACTGGCTCATGCCGGGGATCTTCTCTATGTAGCCGGCGGCCAGCGATTCGGCGACGCCGAGCACGACGCCGCCGAGCATGGCGCCGTAGATGTTGCCGATGCCGCCGAGGACGGCTGCGGTGAAGGCCTTGAGGCCGGCGACGAAGCCCATGTCGAAGGAGACCTGGCCGTAGCGAAGCCCGTGGGCGACGCCCGCGACGGCGGCGAAGGTGGCGCCGAGGATGAAGGCGATGACGATGACGCGGTCGGTGTCGATGCCCATCAGTTTGGCGGTGTCCGGGTCCTGCGCGGTGGCCTGCATGGCCCGGCCGGTGCGGGTCCGCTGGACGAAGTAGGCGAGGAAGAGCATCGAGGCCACGGCCGCGACCACGACGAAGATGTCCGCCGACTGGAAGGTGACGGAGCCCAGGTGGTAGGGGCCGCCCGGGAGCGAGGGGAAGACGCGGGGCGACTTCGCCTTGGGGTAGAAGCCCCAGACGAGTTGTTGCAGCGTGATGGAGAGCCCGATCGCGGTGATCAACGGTGCCAGGCGTGGTGCGTTGCGCAGCGGCCGGTAGGCGAAGCGCTCGGCGAGAATGGCGATGACCGTGGCGGTGACGATGCCGCCGAGGAGCATCAGGGGGAGTGCGATCCACATGGATGTGCCCGAGCCGAGGCCCAGATACACGGTGAGGGCGCCGAAGCCCCCGGTCATGAAGATCTCGCCGTGGGCGAAGTTGATGAGCTGGACGATGCCGTAGACCATCGTGTAGCCGACGGCGATGAGTCCGTAGGTTGCGCCGAGTAGCAGGCCGTTGGCTAGGTTTTGCGGCAGTTCGTGCACCGCAGGCCTCCGTTGTCAGGGATGGCGGGTGAGCCGGAAATGGGCATGATCAGTACGGGATGCGTGGGTAGCGGAAAAGTGAGCTGATGCGGCACCGCGCGGGGGCGCTTGACCTGCTGCGCCCCCGCGCGGTGGTGGTGCTGTGCGGGCAGTGACGGTGTGTCAGCCGGAGAAGGTGCCGGTCTTGACGGTGGCCCAGGCGCCGTTCTTGACGCCGTAGACGGTCAGCTGCTTGTTGGTGGCGTCGCCGTACTGGTCGAAGGAGACCGAGCCGGTCACGCCGCTGAAGCTGACGCTGCCCATGGCGGTCTCGACGGCCTGGCGCGGGCTGGCGGGGAGCTTGCCGCCGTTGGCAGCGGCGACGGCCTTGACGGCCTCGATGATCGCCCAGGCGCTGTCGTAGGAGTAGCCGCCGTAGGCCGCGTAGGGCTGCGAGTAGCCGCCCGCCTTGTAGTCCGCGATGAACTTGGTGGCGGAGGGGAGGGTCTCGACCGGGGCGCCGACGGAGGTGGCGTAGTCGCCGTTGGCGGCGGCCGCTCCGGCGAGCGAGATGTAGGTCGGGTCGTACATGCCGTCGCCGCCGATGAGCGGGATGTGGTCGCCGGCCGCCTTGAGCTGCTTGGTGAGCGGGCCCGAGTCGGGGTACTCGCCACCGAAGTAGACGAAGTCGGCGCCGGAGTTCTTGATGGCGGTGACGGTGGAGGAGAAGTCGTTGGCGCCGCTGGTGACGTGGTCCTGGCCGACCACGGTGCCGCCAAGCTTGGTGAACTCGCCCTTGAAGGTCGCCACCAGGCCGACGCCGTAGGTCAGCTTGTTGTCGACCAGGAACACCTTCTTCTTGTTGAGGGTGCTGTAGGCGAACTGGGCCGCGAAGGGGCCCTGGATGGCGTCGGTCGTGGCGGTGCGGAAGTACGACTTGAACGGGCGGGCCTTGGTGCCGGTCGCCCAGTTCGGGCCCTGGGTCAGGGCCGGGTTGGTGTTCGCGGGCGAGACCTCGACCAGGTTGGCCTCGTCGAAGATCTTCTGCATGGAGACGGCGACGCCGGAGTTCAGCGGGCCGACCACACCGATGACATTGCTGTCGGCGACCAGGGCGGTGGCGTTCTGCTGCCCCTGCTGGGGCGACTTCTTGTCGTCCAGTGCCGAGATCTTGAAGGTGACGCCGGGTACCTCATGCGTGGAGTTGGCGGTCTTGATCGCCAGGTCCACGGAGTTCTGGATGCCGAGACCCAGGGCCGACAGCGGACCGGTCAGAGGCGCGTCGACGCCGATGGTGACCGTGGTGGCCCCGGCAGCGGCACTTCCAGTGGCGCTGGAACCGCTGTTGGCGCGCGATCCGCACGCGGTGAGGCTGAGGGCGCCGGTGACGGCAAGAGTGGTGACGATGAGAAGCGAACGGTTTCGCACGATCAGTCCTTTCCTCTGGTTCGAGGGTCGAACCGCGCGCAGGCCCCGACCTGTCGATCCGATGGCGCGGTGACTGGCCGTGACTCTAAGCCTCCACCAGGGACTTAGGCAGAGGAGACACGCACTGTGTGATGGTCTTGTTATGACCTGAGGAAAACTTGAGGCTTGATCCGGCCACCATGGTTCAGGACGGGAATCCGCTCCAATTCCTGCCGAGAATCCGAGAATCAGATGATCGCCCAGCTCAGCCCGGGGATGTCACCACGGTGGACGGGACGGGCGGAAGGGAAGCGGGAGTACGACCGCAGCGTTCGTCGATCTCGCGGCTGAGATCGTCGCCGTAGCTTCCGCCGAGAATTTCGCTTTGCGTCTGTATTGCGCGCAGGTTACTCAACGTTACGTCGATGAAGGGCAAATCGTCCCGCGCGGGGGTTCTGGAGCAGTCGCGGACATCGGCCAGTACCCGCACGATCCGGGTTTCACCCGGTGGGACGCCGATCGGCAGCGGATCCTCGGTCGTGACGTACAGCCCGGCGTACGGCTGTGCGATGTGATGGATCGTCACCGGATGGGAGTCCCGGTCGACGACGGACAGCAGGAAGGCGAACCTGCTGCTTCGCGGATCGTTGCCGGGGGCCATGCCGGCGTAGTAGACGTCGGTGATCTGCGCGGGCCAGGGGACGGGTGAGCGCGACTGCTGGGGCTGGGCCTGCGGCCGGTGCCGTGGCGCGTCGGCGACGGCGGTCAGGACGAGTGCGCCCGCCGCGGCCAGGGCAGCGGCCGCGAGCAGCCCGCGGCGCAGCGGCCGGGGCAGGCCGTGCCACCACCCGCTCAGCCGCCGTTCGAGGCCGGATCCGGCGGGGTCGCTGATCTGCAGCTCGGCCGGGTCGGTCGCGTCGTCGTGTGCTGTCTCCAGCGGACCGACGTCTCCGACCCGCTCGGGCCGCTTGCGATCACCGGTCATCGCCCGCACCCCCTTGTCGAGGCGGGCGATGCCCGGTGCCGCAGCGGATCAAACCCGCACGGCTCGGCTGCCGGTCGAGCGCCGCTCAGGTGTCGCGGAGCATGCAGGTGAGCCGGCAGCTGGTGATGCGGCGGCCCTGGTCGTCGGTGATGGCGATCTCGTAGGTGGCGGCGGTGCGGCCCTTGAAGACGGCGGTGGCGACGCCGGTGACCAGTCCGGAGGTGGCCGAGCGGTGGTGGGTGGCGTTGAGGTCGACGCCGACGGCGTAGCGCCCGGGACCGGCGTGCAGCATCGCCCCGACCGAGCCCAGGGTCTCCGCGAGGGACGCCGAGGCGCCACCGTGCAGCAGTCCGTACGGCTGCTGGTTGCCCTCGACCGGCATGGTGCCGACGACCCGGTCGGGGGAGGCCTCGACGATCCTGATGCCGAGGCGCTCGCCGAGGTGGCCGCCGGAGAAGGTGCTGATGTCCACGCCGAGTTTGGCGAAGTGGTCGATCACGTCCTGCGGGATCTTGAGTTCGGGTCCAGGCTCAGTGTGCCGCTCGGACATGGTGCTCCTGACGTCGTTGTTCGGGACTGCCTGTGATCGTACGACTCCCTTCGGCGGCGTTGATGGGGGGAGTGTCAGTGGCGGGCCATAGGATTTCGTTCGGCACTGGCAGGCAGCAGGGCGCGGACGGAAGAAGTGGTGGCACAGATGGCGAGCACGACCGGAAGCAACGGCAAGGCGGGGGACAGGGCGGCCCGGCCCAGGCTGCTGCTGCTCGACGGCCACTCCATGGCGTACCGGGCCTTCTACGCCTTCCCCGCGGAGAACTTCGCGACCTCCACCGGGCAGCCCACCAACGCGGTGTACGGCTTCGCGTCGATGCTGGCGAACATCCTCCGTGACGAGGCGCCGTCGCACTTCGCGGTGGCCTTCGACGTGTCCAGGAAGACCTTCAGGGCCGACATCTACCCCGAGTACAAGGCGACCCGCTCGGCCTCCCCGGAGGAGTTCCGCGGCCAGGTCGAGCTGGTGAGCGAACTGCTGGACGCGATGAAGGTGCCCCATCTGCGGCTGGCCGAGTTCGAGGCCGACGACATCATCGCCACGCTGGCGACCCGGGCCGCCGCCGACGGCTTCGAGGTGCTGATCCTCACCGGCGACCGCGACGCCCTGCAGCTGGTCACCGAGGACGTCACGGTTCTCTATCCGACCAAGGGCGTCTCCGAGATGACCCGTTACACCCCCGACAAGGTGTTCGAGAAGTACGGGGTCACCCCGGCCCAGTACCCCGACCTGGCGGCGCTGCGCGGGGACCCGTCCGACAATCTGCCCGGCATCCCCGGGGTGGGGGAGAAGACCGCGGCCAAGTGGATCGCCCAGTACGGCTCCTTCGCCGAGCTGGTGGAGCACGCCGACGAGGTCAAGGGCAAGATCGGCGAGAAGCTGCGGGCCGGCCTGGACGCGGTGAAGCTCAACCGCGAGCTCACCGAGCTGATCCGGAACGTCGAACTCCCGCTCGGCGTGGACGAGTTGGGTCGCAACCCGTACGACAGGGAGGCGACCCTGCTGCTGCTGGACACCCTGGAGTTCCGCAACCAGGCGCTCCGCGACCGCCTGTTCGCGGTGGACCCGGGCGCCGGCGAGGGCGCCGAGGGCGCGCCCACCGCGACCGGGCCCGGCGTCGAGGTCGAGGGTGAACTGCTGACCGACGACGGCGCGCTGGCGGCCTGGCTGGCCGAGCACGCCTCCGGCGCCGCCCGCACCGGGCTGGCCGCCGACTACACCTGGGCGCTGGGCGAGGGCAGCGTCAGCGCCGTCGCGCTGGCCGTCGAGGACGGACCGGCGGCCTGGCTGGACCCGGCGGTGCTGGCCGAGGCCGACGAGCGCGCCTTCGCGGATTGGCTGGCCGACCCGGAGCGTCCGAAGGCCCTGCACATCGCCAAGCAGGTGATGCGGGCCTTCGCTGAGCACGGCTGGCGGATCGAGGGCGTCGCCGCCGACAGCGCCTTGGCCGCCTACCTGGAGAAGCCGGGGCGGCGCACCTTCGGCCTGGACGTCCTGGCCGAGGAGTACCTGGGCCGGCAGCTGGGTTCGGCCACCGCCGCCGACAGCGGCCAGCTGGCCTTCGGCGACGAGTCCGGCGACGCCGACGACCAGGCGCTGGCCGCCGCCCAGACGCTGATGGAGCAGGCCCGCACCGTTCTCGACCTGTCCGAGGTGTTCGAGACGCGGCTGGCCAAGGACGGTGCGCTGGAACTGATGCGGGAGGTGGAGCTGCCCATCGGCGCACTGCTGGCGCGGATGGAGCGGGCCGGCATCGCCGCCGATCTGGACTGGCTCACCCAGCTGGAGATCCAGTTCGGCGCGGCCGTGCAGCAGGCCGTGAAGGAGGCGCACGCCGCGGTCGGCCACGAGTTCAACCTCGGCTCGCCCAAGCAACTGCAGGAGATCCTCTTCAACGAGCTGGAGCTCCCGAAGACCAAGAAGATCAAGACCGGCTACACCACCGACGCCGACGCGCTGACCTGGCTCGCCGCGCAGACCACGCACGAGCTGCCGGTGATCCTGCTGCGGCACCGGGACCAGACCCGGCTGCGCAGCACCGTCGAGGGCCTGATCAAGACGGTGGCCGCGGACGGCCGGATCCACACCACCTTCAACCAGATGGTCGCCGCCACCGGCCGGCTCTCCTCCACCGAGCCCAATCTGCAGAACATCCCGGTGCGCACCGAGGAGGGCCGGATGATCCGCCGGGCCTTCGTCGTCGGCGCCGGCTACCAGGAGCTGCTGACCGCGGACTACAGCCAGATCGAGCTGCGGATCATGGCACACCTGTCCGAGGACGCCGCCCTGCTGGCCGCCTTCTCCAGCGGCGAGGACCTGCACACCACCGTCGGCTCCCAGGTGTTCGGGGTAGAGCCGGCGCAGGTCGACGCGGAGATGCGCCGCAAGATCAAGGCGATGTCGTACGGCCTGGCGTACGGGCTGTCGGCCTTCGGCCTGTCCCAGCAGCTGAACATCGCCACCGGCGAGGCGCAGCGGCTGATGGACACCTACTTCGAGCGGTTCGGCGGGGTGCGCGACTATCTGCGCCGGGTCGTCGACGAGGCCCGCAACACCGGGTACACCGAGACCGTTCTCGGCCGCCGCCGCTATCTGCCGGATCTGACCAGCGACAACCGGCAGCGGCGGGAGATGGCCGAGCGGATGGCGCTGAACGCGCCGATCCAGGGGTCGGCGGCGGACATCGTGAAGATCGCCATGCTCAAGGTGGACGCGGCGCTGGCTGCGGCCGCGCTGGAGTCGCGGATGCTGCTGCAGGTTCATGACGAGATCGTGCTGGAGGTTGCTCCGGGGGAGCGGGAGGCGGTGGAGGAGCTGGTGCGGCGGGAGATGGCGGCGGCGTACCCGCTGGCCGCTCCGCTGGATGTCTCGGTGGGGGTCGGCAGGGACTGGGAGACGGCGGCGCACTGACGCGGAAGGCTTCCGAGGGATGCTTGGCTGCGGACCGTAGGTGGCTTGTCGCGCAGTTCCCCGCGCCCCTGATAGTGCAACTTGCCCACGGTGGTTCAGTTGCAGCTACATAGGGGCGCGGGGCTCTGCTAATTCAACGGCGCGCGCGACAAGCCAGGCAAGTGCCGCACCCGAGAACCCTGGTAGAACCTGTTCTCATTTCGCCGCCCCCGCGTTACGGTGCGGGGCGCGGCGGGACGAGGGAGGTGGCCGATGCGTGCACTGCTGGCTGCGGCGATCGGGGTGGCGGTCGCCCTGTGCGTGGCTCTGGTGATGGTGCCGCTCGCGCACCAGGGTGGTCCGACCTCGCCCAAGCCCCTGCTGACCAGCGCTCCGGCGCATCCGTAGGGGCCGACCGCCGATGCGTCGTCGCCTGAGTCTGGTGCTGGTTGCCCTCGCCGCCTTTCTGGCGGCGCTGGGGCCGTTGATGCGCTGGTACGACTATCCGCGTGTGGTCGAGGTGCCCGCGAACGAGTACCAGACGGTGGTGCTGCAGGCGAAGGACGCCACCCTGATCGACTACGGCACCCTCACCGGCGTCCCGCACCAGACCGTCACCATCGTGCAGACCCTCAAGGGCGACGCCGCCGCAGCAGCGGCCGAGAAGAAGCGCACCGGTCGCGACGTCGTGGTCTGGGACAGCCTCGCCTATGTACTGGGGACCGACGACACAATGGTCTCCCGCATCCCCGAGGTCTATGTCTTCGACGCGCACACCCAGGAGCCGGTGCACTGCTGCGGCGAGAGCGTGGACGGCGACGCGGTGACCCGCACCGGCATCGAGTACAAGTTCCCCTTCGACACGCAACCCAGGGACTACCAGTACTACGACGCGCAGACCCGTACCGCCGCGCCCATCCTCTACAGGGGCACCCGGAACTACCGGGGCATGACGGTGTACTACTTCGAACAGACCATCCCCTGGACCCGGGTCGTCTTCCCCAAGACCATGCCGGCCGGGATCACCGGCCTGACTCCGGCGAGCATCACCGCCCTCGGCTACCAGCGCTGGTACACCACCACCCGCGAGTTCTGGGTGGACCCGGTGACCGGCGCGCCCGTCAACGGCGAGGAGCAGCACCACGAGGAGCTGCGCTTCGCGGCGGGCAGCGGAAAGGCGCCGATCACCGTCTTTGAGGGCGATGTGAAGATCCGCCCCGACTATCTGGACGCGACCTTCAAACAGGTCAGCTCCCAGCGGCAGCTGGTGCTCGGGCTGAGCACCTACGTCCCCTGGGGCGCGCCGATTCTGGGCGCGGTGCTGCTGGGGCTCGCCTTCCTGTTCGAGGTGCGTGGGCGGAAGAAGAACCAGGGCTCAGTCGGCGACGGTGACGAAGACGGCGGTGCCCGGCAGGTGCCGCCCCCGCAGCGGGCTCCAGCCGCCCCACTCCTGGGTGAGCCCGTCGGGCCACTCGGGTTCGACCAGGTCGACCAGCCGGAAGCCCGCTGAGGTCAGCTCCCGCACCCGGTCGCCCAGGGTGCGGTGGTGCTCCACATACACGGCCCGGCCCTGCTCGTCCTGCTCCACATAGGGGGTGCGGTCGAAGTAGGAGGAGAGCGCGGTCAGCCCCTCGGGACCCGGCTCGTCCGGGAAGGCCCAGCGGATCGGGTGGGTGACCGAGAAGACCCAGCGCCCGCCGGGCCGCAGCACCCTCCGCACCTCGCGCATCAGCAGCGCGGTGTCGGCGGCGAAGGGCACCGCCCCGTAGGCGGAGCAGGCCAGGTCGAAGCTGGCGTCGGCGAACGGCAGCACGGTGGCGTCGGCCTGCACCAGCGGGACCGGGGTCAGCCCTAGATCCTGGTCGATCCGCAGCGAGTGCTGGAGCTGACGGTGCGACAGGTCGAGGGCGACCGGCCGTGCGCCCTGGGCGGCCAGCCAGCGCGAGCACTGGGCGGCACCGGCGCCGATCTCCAGGACGCTGCGGCCCCGCAGCGCGGCCGGATCGCCGAGCAGCCGGGCCTCGGCCTCGTCCAGGCCCTCGGGGCACCAGGTGAAGCGGGCGTCGCCGAGGAACGAGCCGTGCTCGTCCTGGTACTCGTCGGCGTTGCGGTCCCACCAGTGGCGGTTGGCGCGGCTGCTCTCGGCGGCGTCGGCCTCGCGGCGGACGGCCTGGCCGTCGTCGTCCTCGGTGGCGTCCTGATCCCGGGCGTCTTGATTCGGGGCGTCTTGATCCGGGGCTGAATGGCTGTCATGGTGCGTGGTCATCTCACAGGTAGCGTAACCTTGCTCCTGTAGCGTCCGGGCGTCACCGGAAGGGTCGCCAGTTCGATTGTGAATTGGGCGAATGCCGATTTGACCGGTTTTTCCGGTCTGTGTGGGGCTCTCCCACACTGCGGCATCCCGCATTGACCGTGCATGGCTGTCCCCGTATGCTACAAGTTGCGCTGCGGGCCTGCGCGCCTCGGACGGAGCAGGTCGCGCTCGCATCTGTTGAAGACCCCACAGTCACAGCCCGGGGTATCGGCTTCCAGTAGATCTGGATGCGGCGATACACCGGCTCAGCCCTGTCCGGTCCTTGGTGGAGCGATAGCGGGTCCCCGGCGCAGTAGTACCTACGACTTCATGTCCGTACCGGAGCCCTTTTCCTAATGACGACCAGCAGCACCGAGGCCCGTACCACCCCGCAGGTGGCGGTCAACGACATCGGCGACGCAGAAGCCTTCCTCGCGGCGATCGACGAGACCATCAAGTACTTCAACGATGGCGACATCGTCGAGGGCATCATCGTGAAGGTCGACCGTGACGAGGTCCTCCTCGACATCGGTTACAAGACCGAGGGCGTCATCCCCTCTCGCGAGCTGTCCATCAAGCACGACGTCGATCCGCATGACGTCGTCAAGGTCGGCGACAACATCGAGGCCCTGGTTCTCCAGAAGGAGGACAAGGAGGGTCGTCTCATCCTGTCCAAGAAGCGCGCTCAGTACGAACGCGCCTGGGGCACGATCGAGAAGATCAAGGAAGAGGACGGCATCGTCACCGGTACCGTCATCGAGGTCGTCAAGGGTGGTCTCATCCTGGACATCGGCCTCCGTGGCTTCCTGCCGGCCTCGCTGGTCGAGATGCGTCGGGTCCGCGACCTCCAGCCCTACGTGGGCAAGGAGCTCGAGGCGAAGATCATCGAGCTGGACAAGAACCGCAACAACGTGGTCCTGTCCCGCCGTGCCTGGCTGGAGCAGACGCAGAGCGAGGTGCGTCAGACCTTCCTCACCACCCTGCAGAAGGGCCAGGTGCGCTCCGGCGTCGTCTCCTCCATCGTCAACTTCGGTGCCTTCGTGGACCTGGGCGGCGTCGACGGCCTGGTGCACGTCTCCGAGCTGTCCTGGAAGCACATCGACCACCCGTCCGAGGTCGTCGAGGTCGGCCAGGAGGTCACCGTCGAGGTTCTCGACGTGGACATGGACCGCGAGCGCGTCTCCCTGTCGCTGAAGGCGACCCAGGAGGACCCGTGGCAGCAGTTCGCCCGGACCCACCAGATCGGTCAGGTCGTCCCGGGTAAGGTCACCAAGCTCGTTCCGTTCGGTGCGTTCGTCCGCGTGGACGAGGGGATCGAGGGCCTGGTGCACATCTCCGAGCTGGCCGAGCGCCACGTGGAGATCCCGGAGCAGGTCGTCCAGGTCGGCGACGAGATCTTCGTCAAGGTCATCGACATCGACCTCGAGCGCCGCCGCATCAGCCTCTCGCTGAAGCAGGCCAACGAGTCCCTCGGTGCCGACCCGGCCTCGGTCGAGTTCGACCCGACCCTGTACGGCATGGCTGCCTCGTACGACGACGCCGGCAACTACATCTACCCGGAGGGCTTCGACCCCGAGGCGAACGACTGGCTGCCCGGCTTCGAGAAGCAGCGTGAGGAGTGGGAGCGCCAGTACGCCGAGGCGCAGACCCGCTTCGAGCAGCACCAGGCCCAGGTCATCAAGAGCCGCGAGGCCGATGCCGAGGCCGCTGCCGCTGGTGAGGGTGCTGCCCCCGAGGCCGCTGTCGCCGGTGCCGGTGCGATCTCCGGTGGCTCGTACTCCTCCAGCAGTGACGAGACCTCGGGCGCCCTGGCGACCGACGAGGCCCTCGCCGCGCTGCGCGAGAAGCTCGCAGGCGGCCAGAGCTGAGGCTCTGACCTGCTGCGGTAGGCAGTGAGCAGGATCTGCGCAGTGGCCCCACCCGGTTGAACCGGGTGGGGCCACTGTCGTGTTCATGGCAGCGTTACCCCACCGGCATCAAGTTGCAATATACAAACATCAACATCCTTGGAGCGCAGGCGAACTGATCTTCGCAAAGGCGACTCCGAAGGGATGTTGGATGACGCAGCAGCTGGAGACGGGCGGGTTCAGCCGCAGGGGGTTCCTGCGGGCGGTCGGTGTCAGCGGTGGCGCCGGGACGATGTTCGCGGCCATGGGGGCGCTGGGCCTGGCGCCCACCGCGACGGCGGCGACGCCGGCGTTCTCGGCGCCCAGCGCCTCGGACTTCCACCTCACCGGCCGCAGGGCGGCCAAGGTCGTGATCCTCGGCGGCGGTGTGGCCGGCCTGGTGTCGGCGTACGAGCTGGGCAAGGCCGGGTACGACTGTACGATCCTCGAACCGCGGAGCCGCACCGGCGGACGGAACTTCACCGCACGCGCCGGTACCGAACAGACCGACCTGTTCGGCAACAGCCAGACCGCGCGCTTCGCCGAGGGCCAGTACATGAACTGCGGCCCGGCGCGGCTGGCACAGTGGATGGTGACCCTGGACTACTGCCGGGAACTCGGGGTCCCCATCGAGGTGTTCACCAACGTCAACGCCGACGCCTACATCTACAACGAGAGCTCCGGGATGACGCCCGGACATCCGATGCGCTACCGCACGGCCAAGGCCGACACCTACGGCTACGTCAGCGAACTGCTGGCCAAGGCCACCGACAAGGGCGCGCTCGACAAGGAGCTGACGGCGGCGGACCAGGAGCGGCTGCTGGCCTTCCTGGAGGACTGGGGCTCCATCGGCGCCAAGGCGGACGGCTTCGGCTACACCGGCAGCACCAACCGCGGCTTCAGTACCTACCCCGGCGCGGCCGGGACGCCTGGCGCCGAGCTGGCCCCGGTGCCGGACGTCTCCTCGGTCTTCGCCTCCGGGGTAGGCCGCTACTTCTCCTTCGAGTTCGAGTTCGACCAGGCCATGCTGATGTTCCAGCCGGTCGGCGGCATGGACCGGATACCCCAGGCGCTGACCCGGGCGGTCGGCGCGCACAAGGTCAAGCTGGGCTGCCAGGCCACCGGCCTGACCGAGACCGGCAGCGGGGTGGAGGTCGCCTACACCGACGCGGCCGGACGGAGCCGGTCGATCACCGCGGACTACTGCATCGCCGCGATGCCCCCGCATCTGCTGGCGAAGCTCCCGCACAACCTGGGCAGCGCCGTCCAGGCCGGGCTGAGCTCGATCACCCCCGCTTCGGCCAGCAAGATCGGCCTGGAGTACCGCAGCCGCTGGTGGGAGACCGACCACCGGATCTACGGCGGTATCACCGAGACCGACCTGGACCTCACCCACGTCTGGCACCCGTCCTACGGCTTCCACGGCGAGCGCGGCGTCCTGATCGGCTACTACAACTACGACGACACCGCCGACATGTACGGAAAGCTGACGCCGGCCCAGCGTGAGGCACGGGCGGTGTCGCTGGGGGAGCGGATCTACGGGGCCAAGTACCGCACCGAGCTCGCCTCCTCCTTCTCGCAGTCCTGGCGCTACATCCCGCACCTGGAGGGCGCCTGGCACAACCTCCCCGACAACAGCCCCGACGCGGCGGTGCTCAAGCCGCTGGCAGAGCCCAGCGGCCGGGTGCTGTTCGCCGGGGACTGGCTCTCCTACATGGACGCCTGGCAGCACGGGGCGATCCTGTCCGCACGCAAGGCCGTGACCGCGCTGCACAGCCGGGCGCTCAAGAGCTGAGCATGAGGGCGGGCTGAGGATTCCGTCGGGAAGGACCCCGCCCGGACTGCCGGACGGGGTCCTTGCGCAGATCCTGGCAGGTCAGGGGCGCGCGTCAGATGAGGGGAGCAAAAGGGATATCAGGGTGTTCTCACCGTGATCCTGACCATAGGCCGTGTTGCTTCCTATTCAGCTTGATATGGGCGAAAGTTCCAGGAGCCCCCTCTTCCTGACGCAAGGCGCCCCTCCATGCACGCACCCTTCTCCCGCGTCGGCGGACCCTTCGCCGCTGTGGGGCGCTTCAGCCATCGGCGCCGGCGCTGGGTGCTGCTCGCCTGGGCCCTGCTGCTCGCGGTCGGACTGCTGTTCGGCACCAAGGTCTTCGACACCGCCGCGCCGACCGCGTCCGCCGCCGGATCCGAGTCCGCGGCCGGGAGCGCACTGCTGACCGCGGCCAGTTCGTCGGACCTCAGCATCACCGCGCTGGTGGACGGCAGATCGGTGGACGACTCCGGGGTGCGGGCGGCGGTCACCGCCGCGGCCGTCGACCTGTCGCACATCGCCGGGGTCACCGGGGTCTCCGACGCCTACACCTCCGGCGGCTCCGCGCTCAGGTCGAGCGACGGCACCGCGAGCCTGGTCGAGGCCCAGCTCAACACCAGCAACAAGAACACGATCGCCGCCGTCTCCCAGCGCCTGGAGGCGATCGGAACCGCCTCGGGGACCACGGTCGACCTCGGCGGCACCCAGATCCTCAACGCTCAGGTGCAGCAGCAGACCCAGAAGGACACCGAACTGGGCGAGCTGGTGACCCTGCCGCTCACCCTGCTGGTGATGGTGCTGATCTTCGGCGGCTTCCTGGCCGCCGGGCTGCCGCTGATCGGAGCGGTCGGCTCGATCGCCGGGGCGTTCCTCGCACTGCTGGGCTTCAGCCGGATCATGCCGATGGACACCAGCGTGCTGCCCATCGCCACGGTCCTGGGGCTCGGACTGTCCATCGACTACGCGCTGCTCATGGTCAACCGCTTCCGGGAGGAGCGCGGCCACGGCGCCGACGTGGCGGCTGCCGTGGAGCGCAGCTGTGCGACCGCGGGGCGCACCATCACCTTCTCGGCGGTGACCGTGGCCGCCGCCCTGTCCGGGCTGTTCGTCTTCGTCAGCCCGATCTTCCGCGCCGTCGCGGCGGCCGGGGTCAGCGTCGTGGTGATCACCGTGCTGTCCGGGCTGACCCTGGTCCCCGCCCTGCTGGGATTCGTCGGCGGAAGGATCAAACCGCTGCCGGCCGGCGGGGGCTCCGACGACGGGGTCTTCGCCCGCACCGTGCGCCGGGTGCAGCGGCGTCCGCTGCCGGTGGCGATCGGGGTCGCCGTGCTGCTGCTGGCGCTGGCGGCGCCGTTCGCGGGCGCGCATGCGCAGAGCGCGGGGGCGGATGTGCTGCCGAAGTCCTTCAGCAGCCGGGTGGTCGCGGACGCGGTGCAGAGCCGGTTCCCTTCGCAGCAGACGGCCGCGGTCACCGTCGCGGTGCGGGGCAGCATGGCCCAGGCCGAGACGTACGCGGCCGAGGTGCGCACGCTGCCGGGGGTGACCGGCGCGACCGTGGCGTCGGTCGGTGACGGCCTGGTGAGCGTCGCGGTGAGCGTGGACGGCGGGACTGAGGGCACGACGGCGCAGCGGGTCGTCGGCGAGCTGCGGGCCGACCGGGGCGGGCTGACCACCTGGGTGACCGGCGACGCCGCGACGGTGGTGGACTTCAAGCACGAGGTGTCGACCCGGGGTCCGTGGGCGCTGGCGCTGGTGGTCGGTGCGACCTTCCTGCTGCTGTTCCTGATGACCGGGTCACTGCTGGTGCCGTTGAAGGCGCTGCTGACCAACCTGCTCTCACTGGGGGCCTCGCTCGGGGTGATGACCCTGGTCTTCCAGGACGGGTGGTTCAGCGGGCTGCTCGGATTCACCCCGACCGGCGGCCTGGAGGCGTGGATCCCGGTGCTGGTGTTCGCCTTCGCCTTCGGCCTGTCCATGGACTACGAGGTGTTCCTGCTGGCACGGATCAAGGAACTGCACGAGGAGGGCCATCGGTGCCGCAAGTCGGTGGAGCTCGGGGTGCAGCGCAGCGGACGGATCATCACCTCGGCCGCGCTGCTGATGGTGGTGGTGTTCGCCGGGTTCTCCACCGGAAGCATGCTGGACATCAAGGAGATCGGACTGACGCTGGCGGTCGCGGTGCTGCTGGACGCCACGCTGGTGCGGATGCTGCTGGTGCCGGCCACGATGACGCTGCTGGGGCGGGCCAACTGGTGGGCGCCGGGCTGGCTGCAGCGGTTCCACGCGCGGATCGGCCTGCGCGACGGACAGACCCTGCCGCCGCTGCGGGCCGGCTGGCGACCGCTGGGCAAGGCGCTGGTCCCGCCGCAGCGGGCGCCGCAGCGGGCGCCGCAGCGGGTGCCTGAGCGGGCGTTGGAGCGGCGGCGCGGGTTGGTGGGTCCGTCCTGAGCCGCTCCCGCTAGGCTGCGCGCATGCTGAAGGTCGGACTGACGGGCGGAATCGGTGCGGGCAAGAGCGAGGTGTCGCGGCTGCTGGACTCTTACGGGGCGGTGCTGGTCGACGCGGATCTGATCGCCCGTGAGGTGGTGGCGCCGGGGACGCCGGGGCTGGCGGCGGTCGTCGCCGAGTTCGGCGAGGAGGTGCTGCTGCCGGACGGTGCGCTGGACCGGCCCAAGCTGGGCTCGGTGGTGTTCGCCGACCCGGCGCGGCTGGCGGCGCTGAACGCGATCGTGCATCCGCTGGTGCGGGACCGCTCCGCCGAGCTGGAGCGGCTGGCCGGACCCGGCGATGTGCTGGTGAACGATGTGCCGCTGCTCGCGGAGAACGGGCTGGCGAAGGTGTTCGACCTGGTCGTCGTCGTCGACGCGGCGGAGGCGACCCGGCTGGACCGGCTGGTGCGGCTGCGCGGTATGCCCGAGAGGGAGGCGCGGGCCAGGATGGCGGCGCAGTCCTCACGGGAGGACCGGCTGGCCATCGCGGACCTGGTGATCGACAACGACGGCCCGCTGGAGGCGCTGGAGCCGCAGGTGCGCGAGGTGTGGGCGGAGCTGCGGCGGCGGGCGCGGCGGTCGTAGCACCTCCCAAGGGGTTGTGGAGCCGACGCCCGTGCGCTGAGGGGGCGTTGGCGGGTGCGGGCCGTGCGTGGTTGGCAGCGCAGTTCCCCGCGCCCCTAGGGGGTTGCCTGGCCGATCCAGGCGGAGTGTGCGGGGAGGGTGATTGATGGGCCGTCAGGTGTGGTGGGGGGGAAGGCGGCGAGGGTGGTTGTTGACGTCGCGTCAAGGGGGACGGTGCGGGGTTCGTCGGAGAGGTTGACCGCGGTGCGGTAGGGGCCGCGGTGCAGGACCAGCCAGCGGTCGGTCTCGTCGCAGGTGACGTGGACCGCCGAGAGGTCCGGGTCGGTGAAGTCCGGGTGGGCGCGGCGGAGCGCGAGCAGGGTGCGGTACCAGGCGAGCAGTTCGGCGTGGGGTTTGCGGTGCGGCTCGGTCCAGTCCAGCTTGGAGCCGAGGAAGGTCGCCGGGGCCTGTGGGTCGGGGACCTCCTCGGCGCTCCAGCCATGCCCGGCGAACTCGCGGCGGCGGCCGTTGCGTACGGCCTCGGCCAGATCCGGGTCCTGATGGTCCGTGAAGAACTGCCAGGGGGTGAGCGCGCCCCACTCCTCGCCCATGAACAGCATCGGGGTGTACGCGGAGGTGAGCACCAGGGCCGCGCCCGCCGCCAGCAGACCGGGGTCGAGCTCCGCCGAGATGCGGTCGCCGAGGGCGCGGTTGCCGATCTGGTCGTGGGTCTGCAGGTAGCCGAGCAGCCGGTGGGCCGGGATGCGGTGCACCGGCAGCGGCCGGCCGTGGCTGCGCTCCCGGAACGAGGACCAGGTGCCGTCGTGGAACCAGCCCCGGGTGAGGGTCTTGGCCAGCCCGGTGATCGGCCTGGCGGCGAAGTCGGCGTAGTAGCCGTGGTCCTCGCCGGTGAGGGCGGCGTGCAGAGTGTGGTGCAGGTCGTCGCTCCACTGGGCGGTCAGGCCCAGGCCGCCGGCCTCGCGGGCGGTGATCACGCGCGGGTCGTTGAGGTCCGACTCGCCGATCAGGAACAGCGGCCGTCCGGTGGCGGCGGCCAGGGTGTCCACGGCGGTCGCCAGCTCCTCCAGGAAGTGCACGGCCCGGGTGTCGACCAGGGCGTGCACGGCGTCCAGACGCAGCCCGTCGACGCGGTAGTCGCGCAGCCAGGCCAGGGCGCTGCCGATGAGGTAGCGGCGGACCTCGTCCGAACCGGGGGCGTCCAGGTTCACCGCGGCGCCCCAGGGCGTGTGGTGACGGTCGGTGAAGTACGGTCCGAAGCGCGGGAGGTAGTTGCCGGACGGGCCCAGGTGGTTGTGGACGACGTCCAGGACGACGCCGAGGCCGCGGCGGTGGGCGGCGTCGACGAAGCGCTTCAGCCCGTCCGGGCCGCCGTAGGGCTCGTGGACGGCCCAGAGGGACACGCCGTCGTACCCCCAGCCGTGGGTTCCCGGGAAGGGGCAGACGGGCAACAGTTCGACCAGGTCGACGCCGAGTTCGACGAGGTGGTCGAGGCGGGCCGCGGCCGCGTCGAAGGTGCCCTCCGGGGTGAAGGTGCCGATGTGCAGTTCGTAGAGGGTGCTGCCGGGGAGGGAGCGGCCCTGCCAGGGCGTCGCCGACCAGGGGAACGCGGCGTGGTCGGTGAGTTGGGACGGGCCGTCGGGGCCGTCCGGCTGGCGCGGGGAGCGGGGGTCGGGGAGCAGGGTCGGGTCGCCGTCCAGCCGGAAGCTGTAACGAGAGCGGGACGGGTCGGCCGGGGCGGTGGCCTCCCACCAGCCGGGGTGGGCCCGGGCCCGGGCCATGGCGGTGGGGGCGCCGTCGACCTCGACCTCGACGCGGTGCGCCAGGGGGGCCCAGAGCTGGAAGCGGTGGGCCATGGGTCAGGACTCCTGGGGGGTGCGGACGAGCAGGGCTACGGGGAGTTGCTCCAGCAAGGCGGCCAGCGGGATGTTGCCGGTGCGGACGGGGCCTTCGGTGAGGGCGTCGGTCCATTGTCCTGGCGGGAGGGGGAGGGTGGCTTCGCCCCAGCCGCCGGACTGTTCCAGGCGGTATGGCAGGCGGGTCGCCAGGGCCAGGATGGTGTTGCCTCGGAGGTAGGCGATGGCGTTGTCGTGGGTGGGGAGGGGGGTGTAGGAGCCGGTGAATGCCTCTGGGCAGGTGCGGCGGAGGTGCAAGGCTGTGGTGGTGAGGTGGAGTTTTTCGGGTGCAGGTGGTGCCTGGTTGCTGTTCGCGCAGTTCCCCGCGCCCCTAAAAACAACCCCGGCAAGGCCGTCGAAGTCGATCGGGTGGCGGTTGTCGGGGTCTACCAGGGTGTGGAGGGGGTGTTCGCTGCCCTGGTAGAGGTCGGGGACGCCGGGCATGGTGAGGTGGAGCAGGGTGGCGGAGAGGGTGTTGGTGCGTTCGTAGGGGGCCAGGCGGGTGGTGAAGGCGGTGATGCGGGCGGCGAGTTCCGGGGTGCCGGGGACGGCCCGGGCGAAGTCCTCGACGGCGCGTTCGTAGTCGACTTCCGGCGCGGTCCAGCTGGTGCGGAGCTTGGCCTCGCGGACGGACTTGAGGGCGGCGGCGGCCAGTCGGTCGGCGTCGATCGGCCAGGCGGCCAGGGCGGTCTGGAAGACCAGGTAGGCGGCGTTGGCGTCGCCGTCGGGGGCCGGCAGCAGCTTGGTCCAGGCGTCCAGTTCGCTGCGCCACTCGTCGGGGAGTTCGGCCAGGACGGCCAGGCGGGCGCGGGCGTCGGCGCTGCGCTTGGTGTCGTGGGTGGAGAGCACCGTCATCGCCGCGGGGCGGTCGCGCTGCATCCGGGCGCAGTAGGCGTGGAACTCGGCGGGGGAGAGCCCGGGGCTGCCGGGGTCGCCGCCGACCTCGTTCAGCGAGAGCAGCGGATAGCGGCGGTAGAAGGCGGTGTCCTCGACGCCCTTGGCGGCGACGGCGGAGGCGGTCTGGGCCAGCCGGATCCGGAACTCGTCCTTGGCCGGGCTGCGGCCGTACCGGCCCAGAGCCAGGTCCCGGACCAGGTCGGCGGTGGCGGCGTGGTGGGCCGGCAGCAGGGTGCGGGCAGTGGCGGCCGCACCGGTGGTCCGCTCGATGTCGGCGGGGGTGTCCGGCTCGCCGGGGACCGGGTAGGGCCGGTAGACCGGGTAGGCGGCCAGCGTCGCGGCTATCGCCTGCCGCAGCGCCCAGACGGGGTGGTCGCGCAGTTCGGGGGCGTCGTCGGCGCATATCGCGGTGGCCAGCCGGGTGAGCCGGCTCACTTCGGCGGCCAGCGCGCCCTCCGGCGCCGTCATCTCGGTGCGGCCGCGCCTGGCGGCGGCGGTGGCGCTGTCGACCGGGGCGCCCAGATAGTCGCTGTAGACGCCGGTCAGGGCTGCCGTGCCCGGGCCGTCGGTGAGCACGGCGTCGATGCGGCGCAGGGCGTCGTAGCCGGTGGTGCCCGCGCAGGGCCAGTCCTGGGGGAGCTCCTCGTCGGCGGTGAGGATCTTCTCGACGACGACGTACGCCCCGCCGGTGGCCTCGGCCAGCCGGGCCAGATAGCCGCGCGGGTCGGCCAGGCCGTCCGGGTGGTCGATGCGGAAGCCCTCGACCACGCCGTCGGCGTGCAGGCGCAGCAGCACCTCGTGGGTGGCCCGGAACACCTCGGGGTGTTCGACCCGGACGCCGACCAGGTCCGAGACGGTGAAGAAGCGCCGGTAGTTCAGCTGGGTGCGGGCCATCCGCCACCAGGCCAGCCGGTAGAACTGCTGGTCGAGCAGTGCGGGCAGCGGCAGCTGCTCGGTGCCGGGGCGCAGCGGGAAGGCGTGGTCGTAGTAGCGCAGGACCGGCTCGCCGTTCCAGGTGTCGGTCTTGAGGTGCGGCAGCTCGGCGCCGAGGCGGTCGGCGAGGACGGGCAGCAGGACCCGGCCGGCCCCGGCCGCCCAGTCGACGTCGAACCAGGCCGCGGTCGGGGCCTGTGGGCCCTCGCGGAGCAGCTGCCACCAGGCAGGATTGCGGTGGGCCGGGACCGGGGCGGCCATATGGTTCGGCACGGCGTCCACGATCAGGCCCAGGCCGTGCGCGCGGGCGGTGGCGGCCAGGGCGCGCAGCCCGTCCTCGCCGCCGATCTCCTCGCGGACGCGGCTGTGGTCCACCACGTCGTAGCCGTGGGTGGAGCCCGTCACGGCCTCCAGGACCGGGGAGAGGTGCAGGTGGGACACCCCCAGCCGGGCCAGGTAAGGGACAGCGCGCCCGGCCTCGGCGAAGCCGAAGCCGGGCTGGAGCTGCAGGCGGTAGGTGGCCGTCGGTGCGCTTGCCTGTGCGGCGGTCATGTCCTCACGCTTACCCCGTTCGGGGCGTTCGCACGACCCCGGCGGGACCACCCGGGGGAAAGCGGCGGGTTCAGGCCGGGCGCTGGAGCACCATCATCGACCGGTCCGCCAGGTGCAGGCCGTCCCCGGCGCGGACCTTCTGGCCGGTGCCGGGGGCGATGACCCAGGGCAGCGCGGTGTCGACGACGACCTGCCACTCCCGGCCGTGGTTGATCGGGACGGTGAAGTCGATGCCCTTGTCGCCGGCGTTGAACAGCAGCAGGAAGGAGTCGTCGGTGATCTTGCCGCCGCGCCGGTCCGGTTCGGAGATGGCGTAGCCGTTGAGGAAGACGGTCAGCGACTTGGCGTACGAGGCGGACCAGTCCTGGCCGGTCATCTCCTCCCCGCCGGGGGTGAACCAGGCGATGTCGGTGAGGTCGTCGTGGGTGCCGGAGACCGGGCGGCCGTGGAAGAAGCGGCGGCGGCGGAAGACCGGGTGGTCGCGGCGCAGCCAGACCATGTGCCGGGTGAACTCCAGCAGCTGGGCCGAGGCGTCCTCCTCGGTCTGCGGTTCCTCCTCCTCGGGGGAGGACGGCATCCGGCTGGGGCCCATCGCGGCCTCGGGCCAGTGCACCCAGGAGATGTCGCTGTCCTGGCAGTAGGCGTTGTTGTTGCCGCTCTGGGTGCGCCCGAACTCGTCGCCGTGCGAGAGCATCGGGACGCCCTGGGAGAGCATCAGGGTGGCGATGAAGTTGCGCTGCTGACGGCCTCTCAGCGCGAGCACGCCGGGGTCGTCGGTGTCGCCCTCGGCGCCGCAGTTCCAGGAGCGGTTGAAGCTCTCGCCGTCCCGGTTGTCCTCGTGGTTGGCGCCGTTGTGCTTCTCGTTGTAGGAGACCAGGTCGCGCAGGGTGAAGCCGTCGTGGCAGGTGACGAAGTTGATGGAGGCGATGGGCCGGCGGCCGTCGTCCTGGTAGAGGTCGGAGGAGCCGGTCAGCCGGGAGCCGAACTCGGCCAGCGCCGCGTTCTCGCCGCGCCACAGGTCGCGGACGGTGTCCCGGTACTGGCCGTTCCACTCGGTCCACAGCGGCGGGAAGTTGCCCACCTGGTAGCCGCCCTCGCCCACGTCCCAGGGTTCGGCGATCAGCTTGGCCTGGGAGACCACCGGGTCCTGCTGGACCAGGTCGAAGAACGAGGAGAGCCGGTCCACCTCGTGGAACTGGCGGGCCAGGGTCGCCGCGAGGTCGAAGCGGAAGCCGTCGACATGCATCTCGGTGACCCAGTAGCGCAGCGAGTCCATGATCAGCTGGAGCACGTGCGGATGCCGCATCAGCAGGCTGTTGCCGGTGCCGGTGGTGTCCTCGTAGTAGCGGCGGTCCTCGGCGAGCCGGTAGTACGCGGAGTTGTCCAGGCCGCGGAAGGCCAGGGTGGGGCCCAGGTGGTTGCCCTCGGCGGTGTGGTTGTAGACCACGTCCAGGATGACCTCGATGCCGGCCGCGTGCAGGGCCTTCACCATGGACTTGAACTCCTGCACCTGCTGGCCGCGGTCGCCCAGCGAGGAGTAGGCGTTGTGCGGGGCGAAGAAGCCGATGGTGTTGTAGCCCCAGTAGTTGGCCAGCCCCAGCTCCACCAGTCGGTGGTCGTGGACGAACTGGTGCACCGGCATCAGTTCGATCGCGGTCACGCCCAGCTTCACCAGGTGCTCCACCACGGCCGGATGCGCTATTCCGGCGTAGGTCCCCCGGATCTCCTCGGGGATGCCCGGGTGGAGGTAGGTCAGGCCCTTGACGTGGGCCTCGTAGATGACGGTGCGGTGGTAGTCGGTGCGCGGCGGCCGGTCGTTGCCCCAGTCGAAGAAGGGGTTCACCACCACCGAGGCCATGGTGTGCGGGGCCGAGTCCAGGTCGTTGCGCTGCTCCGGCGAGCCGAAGTGGTAGCCGTAGACGGACTCGTCCCAGTCGACCCGGCCGCTCATCGCCTTGGCGTAGGGGTCCAGCAGCAGCTTGGAACCGTTGCAGCGGTCGCCGTTGCGCGGTTCGTAGGGCCCGTGCACCCGGAAGCCGTAGCGCTGCCCCGGCTGGACGCCGGGGAGGTAGGCGTGCCGGACGAAGGCGTCGGTCTCCCGCAGTTCGACCGAGGTCTCCGAGCCGTCGTCCCCCAGCAGGCACAACTCCACCCGTTCGGCGACCTCGGAGAACACGGCGAAGTTGGTTCCGGCGCCGTCGTAGGTGGCACCCAGGGGGTACGGATGTCCCGGCCAGACCTGCATCGTCGTCAACAACTCCCACTAGTGCCCGTGCCGACCCCCGGCAGAGAAGATCGGCAACCGTCAGGTGGCCTATGCCCAGGGAAAGGCTCCGTCATGTCCACTCGCATCGTGTCGCAGCGCGTGCCCGCTCATGGCGGTTTCCCGGGTACTTCGCCCGAACGGGTGTCCCAGTGGCCCACGGTGACGGTGTGACAGCGCTGCGGAAGCGGGCGGTGACGGAAGGGATCCCACAGTACTCTTGATCGTCCGGAGTCACCCGGACGGCCTACTGTGAGCGCTCCGGCGCGGTACGTTGTCGGCGACGGTTCGGCGACTCCCCGGCAGCGCTCCGGTGAAGTCGTATGAAGTCGTGTGCAGTTGAATCGGCGGGTGAATCAGCGTGCGGGTGGGTCGGCACGGTCGAGAGGAACGGTGAGGTCCGGGATGGTCGTCCCCGACGGGGGTGCCGCGGGAGGCACGGCGCGGGGAGAGGCCCCGACCACGGTCGTCCGAGGCGGCCCGGGGCGGACCGTACCGCACCAGCCGGGCCCGCTGGAGCCCTCGCTGGCCTGGCCCGCGGCGGCCTGGGACGAGGCCAGGCTGCGGGTCCGCAGGGCCGGGCGCGCCTACGTCTGGCTCAACCTGGTCGAGCAGCGGCTGCGCTCGGTCGTCGCCGAGGTGCTGCGCCCGGTCTACGAGCCGGTGCACGGCGAGGACTGGGTGATCGCCGCCGCCGGACCGGCCGGCGAGGAGTGGGTGCAGCGCGCGGGCGCGGTCCGCGAGGTCAGCCGGCGCAAGGGCTATCTGCTGGACCCGGACGACGACTCCCTTGTGGTGTTTCTCACGCTGCCGCAGCTGCGCGAGCTGATGGTCCAGCACTGGCCGTGCTTCGAGCCGTTCCTGAGCGACCGCCGGGAGGTCGAGGTCGCCCTGGACGAGCTGGAGGTCGCCCGGCACGTGGTCTCCCGCAACCGGGCCCTGTCCGAGAACGTGCTGGCCCAGGCCGAGCGGGCGGCGTCCCGGCTGCTGCAGCTGCTGGACGGACGGGTCGACACCACCCGGCTGCGCGCCCCGGTCGACGTGGTCGAGGAACTGGTCGGTGACCGCTACGCCGACGTCATCGGGGTCCACCCGGACCGGGTCAGGCTGCAGCGGGACCTGCCGGTGGAGGACCTGCTGGCCGGGGCCCGCCGGCTGGACGCGGTGGGGATCTCGCTCAACCTGCTCTGCCAGAACTTCACCGGGCGGCGGCTGGTCGGCCTGGCCGACAGCGGCTGCCGGATCCGGCTGCTCTTCCTCAACCCGGCCAGCAGCGCGCTGCGCAGGCGCGAGCGGGAGCTGGGCATCGGGCGCGGTGAGCTGGGCAAGGCCGTGGAGACCAACATCATGCACGTCCGCCGGGTCCGGGCCCGGCTGCGGGACGCCGGCTCCTTCGAGATCCGGGTCTACGACGAGATGCCGCGCTTCTCCGCCTACCTGGTCGACGGGGACGGTCCGGACGGGCTCGGCGTCGTCCAGTCCTATCTGCGCCGCTCGCGCGGCATAGAGTCCCCGGCGCTGGTGCTGCGCGGCGGGACGCCGGGCCCGATCCTGTCCGGACGGCCCCCCGAACCGGGCCTGTTCCAGGTCTACCAGGAGGAGTTCGAGGGCGCCTGGAGCGACTCCCGCTCGGTGTCCTGACCCCCCGTCCTGTTGTCAGTGGTGCGCGGGATGATGGTGACGCACGCGGACGAGAGGACGACACGCCATGAGCTGGCTGCACGACACCCTGGTCGGATTCGACCTGGAGACCACCGGGACCGACCCCGCCGAGTCGCGGATCGTCACCGCCGCGCTGGTGGAGGCCAAGGGCGGCGAGGTGGTCCGCGAGCGGGACTGGCTCGCGGACCCCGGCGTCGCCATCCCGGACGAGGCCGCGGCGATCCACGGGATCGTCACCGACCGTGCCGTGGCCGAGGGCCGTCCCGCCGCGGAGGTCGCGGAGGAGGTCGCCGCCGCGCTGTGCGCGTACTGGCGGGCCGGGGTCCCGGTGGTGGTGTTCAACGCCTCCTTCGACCTCAGCCTGCTCGCCGCCGAGCTGCGCCGGCACGGCCTGCCCTCGCTGGAGCAGCGGTTGGGCGGGCGGGCCCCTGGCCCGGTGCTGGACCCGCTGGCGGTGGACCGCGCCGTCGACCGGTACCGCAAGGGCTCGCGCACCCTGCAGAGCGCCTGTGCGGTGTACGGGGTGGAGCTCGCCGACGCGCACCGGGCCGGCAGCGACGCCCTCGCCGCGCTGCATGTCGCGCTGGCGCTGGGGCGGAAGTACCCGCAGGAGGTCGGCGGGCTCGACCCGGCGGAACTGCACACCCGTCAGGTCGGCTGGTACGCGACCTGGGCGGCGGGTCTGCAGGAGTGGCTGCGGAAGAAGGACCCGCAGGCGGTGGTGAGCGTCGAGTGGCCGACGCGCGCGGCGGTCGGCTGACCCTCTCCCCCCGTGTGGAGAGGCTCAGCCGACCGGGTATGCGGCGCTACCGGGGAGATACGCGCCCCCGGCGCGAACGGTTCGTCAGAAACCTTCCCTGGCGGTGAAGGCGGGTGCCGGAGCGGGGGCCGGGACCTCGCGGCGTGGCTCGGCCGGCTCCGCGGGCGTCTCGCCGTGGCCCAACTGGGGCAGCCAGCCGAGCCAGCGGGGCAGCCACCAGTTGCGCTCGCCCAGCAGGCTCATCACCGAGGGCAGCAGCACCGCGCGGATGACGGTCGCGTCGATCAGGACGGCGACGGCCAGGCCGATGCCCATCTGCTTCATGGACTGCATGTCCAGGGTGCCGAAGACCGCGAACACCGCCACCATGATGGTCGCCGCGCTGGTGACCACTCCGGCCGTGGTGGTGATGCCGTGGGCGACGGCGGCCCGGGTGGGCAGGCCGCGGTCGTGCGCCTCCTTGATCCGGGAGACGACGAACACGTGGTAGTCCATGCTCAGCCCGAACAGGATGACGAAGAGAAAGAGCGGGACCCAGGTCTCGATCGCGCCGACGCCCGAGGTGCCCAGCAGTGAGGCCCCCACTCCGTGCTGGAAGACCAGCGTCAGCGCCCCGTAGGAGGCGGCGACCGAGAGCAGGTTGAGCGCGAGCGCGGTCAGCGCCACCGTGACCGAGCGGAAGGAGAGCAGCATCAGCAGGAAGGCGAAGCCCATGACGAAGGCGAACACGGGCAGCAGGCTGCCGGTCATCTGCGTGTTGAAGTCCTCCGAGCCGGCCGTCTGACCGGTGACGTCGGCCTCGGTCCCGGCCACCTTGCCGAAGGTGTCGGGGACCAGCGTGCCGCGCAGCGCGGCGAGGGCGTCGCCGCTGGTCCGGTCGTTGCCGCTGCCGGCCATCGGCACGTCCACGGTCTCGATGTGCTGGGCCGGGTAGCGGGTGACGGTGATCGGGTCGTGCAGCAGTCCGGTGGCCACGGCGCGGGACTTGAAGTCGGCGAGGGCGGTGGCCATCGCGGGCGAGTCCAGCCGGTCGGACCGGACCACCACGGTGGCCTGGTTGGGGTTGCCGGGGAAGGCCGTGGCGATCTTCTGCTGGGTGGTCACCAGCGGGTTGCCCCTGGGCAGTTGCTGGGCGAAAGTCAGGTTCGCGGTGTGCATGGTGAGCAGCGGCGCGGCCAGGGCCAGCAGGAAGGCGGTGGCGAGGCCGGCCGAGACCAGCGGGCGGCGCAGCACCCGGCCGAGCACGGCCCGCCAGAAGGCACTGCCGGCCTCGGCGCCGGGGCCGGAGGTGGCACCGGCGGAGGCGGAGCGCAGCATCCGGCGGCCCAGGAACGGGACGCGTCCCTTCATCACCCGGTCGCCCAGCATCGACAGCAGCGCCGGGAGCACGGTGACCGAGCCGAGCACCGCGGTGATCACGACCAGGATGGTGGCCATGCCCATGGCCTGGAAGTCGGCGATGCCGGTGAGGAACATTCCGGCCATGGCGACGACCACGGTGAGCCCGGAGACCATGACGGCCCGTCCGGAGGTGGCCGCGGCGATCTGCAGCGCGGCCTCGGCGGAGTGGCCCCTGGCCCGCTCCTCGCGTTCGCGGCGCAGGTAGAACAGGCAGTAGTCGACGCCGACGGCCAGCCCGACCAGCAGCATCACCGAGGAGGCGTCGTCGCTGGTGTGCAGCAGATGGCTGCTCAGCGCGACCAGTCCGCCGGCCGCGATGAAGGCGGTGAGGGCGAGCAGCACCGGCAGCACGGCGGCGACCAGGGCGCCGAAGGCGATCAGCAGGATGCCGAGGGCCAGCGGCACGGCGGTCCACTCGGCACGGCTGAAGTCATGGCTGAAAGCGTCCTGGAACCACTTGTCGGCGCTGGCGTCGCCGAACTCCTGGACGGTCAGGTCGGCGTGGCGGGCCTGGACGCCGGAGACGGCGGCCAGCACCGGGGCGACCCGGTCGGCCGCGGTGGCGGGGTCGCCGGCCATGGTGACCACGACCAGCGCCGAGTGGCCGTCGGGGGCCACGGTGCCGTTGCTGTAGGGGGACTTCACGGCCGAGGCCGCGCCGGTGGCCCTGACGGCGGCGACGGTGTCGTCGACGGCGGTACGGAAGTGCGGATCCGTGGCGGTGAAGGAGCTGCTCTGGATCAGTACGGTCTCGGTGGCCGGGGAGTGCAGCCCCGCCGCGGCGATCAGCTGGTCGGCCCGGCCGGACTGGCCCAGGCCGTTGTCCTTGCTGGTGGTGTGCAGGCTGCCGGCCATCCCGCCGAGGACGGTGGCGAGGACGACGAACAGCAGCCAGCCGAAGACGGCGGTTTTGCGGTGCCGGGCACTCCAGCCGCCGACGGCGGCGGCGAGCCCCGGCCGTTCGGGCGCCGCGGCCCTTCGCTTCGAAGACGTGCGGGCATGCGATGTCACGGTGGTCCCCCAGGGCCGGATTCGGAAGGTGCGGGCGGGTGCCGAAGCACACAACCGACGCTAGTGAGCGGTGTCCTGGCGGGACATCCGGCCAGCGGGGGAGCCGTCCCTGGGTCTGGCACCAGGGGTGCCCGGGGGTTAGCCCTACCTCCGTCCCCAGGTCCGCCCTCAGGGTCGGTCTCCGCCCTGAGGGGGAGGGGACTCCACCCGGGGGACGAGGAAACCGCCGGTCGCGGCGGGTGAAGATAGGTCCCAGACATCTGAGAGTTCTGTGAGAGCGACAGGACCGAGGATCCGACTTGCCGCGCGGCTAGTTGCTTTCCTATGATGCCGACACCGAACTTACCTGCCGACCGGCTAGCACTGCCGAACCGATCGCGCTGCCCGTGCACTGTCGCCGGGGCGGAGTGATCCACGCCTTGGAGGCACACCCAGATGTTTCATCGGATAGGACGCACCGTCGTGCGTCACCCGGTCTGGACGATCGTGGCGTGGGTCGTCGCGGCCGTCGTGATCGCCATGACGGCGCCGACCCTGGCGTCCAACAGTGACGAGAGCAGCTTCCTGCCCAAGAGCTACGAGTCCATCCAGGCGATGACGCTCCAGCAGAAGGCGTTCCCCGCCGCGTTCACCCCGGCCGCCGAGGCGCTGTTCCAGCGCACCGACGGCCAGGCGCTGACCTCGGCCGACAAGGCCACCATCGCGACCGTCACCACCGCGCTCAACAAGGAGACCATCAAGGACGTCCAGGGAGTCTTCCAGGGCGCCTACTCCGCCGACGGCAAGTACGGCCTCAGCCTCGTCAAGATGGACGAGAAGAGCAACGGCCAGCCCTCGCAGGCGGACGCCGCCAAGGCGCTGCGCGCCGATCTGGCGACGCTGACCAAGGGCACCGACATCAACGCCAAGCTCGGCGGCTCGGCGGCGCAGGTCCTCGACCAGCAGGACGCGTCCAAGCGCGGTCAGTCGCTGATCGGCATCGGCACGTTCGTCATCATCATCGTGGCGATGGTGCTGATCTTCCGGTCCCCGCTGATGGCGATCCTGCCGCTGGTGCTCATCGGCGTGGTGGCGATGGCCGCCAACGGTCTGATCGCCGACATCACCAAGCTGCTCGGACTGTCGTCCAACTCCTCGGTGTCCGGCATCCTCATCGTGGTGCTGTTCGGCGTCGGCACCGACTACATCCTCTTCCTGATGTTCCGTTACCGAGAGCGGCTGCGGGCGGGTGACGACTCCAAGGAAGCCATGATCACGGCGGTCGGCCGGGTCGGCGAGGCCATCGCCTCCGCCGCCGGCGCGGTCATCATCGCCTTCCTGGCGCTCTCGCTCTCCTCGGTCTCCTTCCTCAAGCAGATGGGCCCGGCCCTGGCCATCTCGGTCGGCGTCACCCTGATCGCGGGCCTCACCCTGGTCCCCGCCGTCTTCTCGCTGATCCCGCCGCGGGTCCTGTTCTGGCCGTCCAAGAAGTGGCAGATCGAGCCGCAGGGCTCCGCCTTCGCCAAGGTCGGCCGTGGCGTGCAGCGCCGTCCCGCGCTGGTCGCGGTGGTCTCCGGCCTGCTGATGGTCGCCCTGGCGCTGGTCGCCACCAGCTACAAGGCCAGCTTCGACTTCGCCTCCAGCTCCATGCCGAAGACCAAGGAGTCGATGGTCGTCCAGGACACCATCACCAAGGCCTTCAGCGCGGGTGCCGCCCAGCCCACCCAGGTCTACCTGAGCACCGAGAACGGCACCCCGCTGGACAAGGCCGCGGTGACCGCGTTCGGGCAGAAGCTCAGGACGGTCGCGGGCGTGAACACGGTGGCCCCGGTGCAGTACAACAAGGACGGCAGCACCGCCAGCTTCTCGGTGATCCTCAAGTTCGACCCGCAGAGCTCCGCGGCGATGAACACGGTCGACAGCATTCGCGGGGTCGCCCACGCCAACGCGCCCAATGGGGACAAGGCGCTGGTCGGCGGTGTCTCGGCGGTCTACAAGGACATCAACAAGGCGATCAACCACGACTACCTGGTGGTGTTCCCGGTCGCCGGGCTGCTGATCATGCTGATCCTGGGCCTGATGCTGCGCAGTGTGGTCGCGCCCTGGTACCTGATGGCCTCCGTCGGCCTCGGCTTCGCGGCCACCCTGGGCGCCACCGTGCTGATCTTCCAGCACATCCAGAACCAGTCGGGGCTGATGTTCATGCTCCCGGTGTTCATGTACCTGTTCGTGGTCGCCATCGGCACGGACTACAACATCCTGATGATCTCCCGGCTCCGCGAGGAGGCCCGCGAGGGCCGCGAGCCGAGAGAGGCCGCGTCGCAGGCGCTGCGCCACGCCGGGCCCACCGTGGCGGCGGCCGGAGCGATCCTGGCCGGCACCTTCGCCAGCATGATGCTCGCCGGGAACACCCTCTTCTCGGAGATGGGCTTCTCGATCAGCTTCGGCATCGTGATCGCGGCCTTCGTCATGGCGATGTTCTTCACCCCCTCGTTGACCGCGCTGATCGGGCACGCCGCCTGGTGGCCCGGCCGTGCCGACCGGCACGTCGGCAGCGGCGAGAGCCTCGTGGTGGCGGGCAACGTCCCGGCCGCCCTGGAGGAGAGTGACGACGTGGACTCCGCCTCGCGGAGGTAGTCCAGCGGGTAGAGCAGCACGGACAGGTGAGGGCCGTCGTACTCCGGTACGGCGGCCCTCACTGCTTCGGGTCCGCCAGGATGGACTCCATCGCCGCGGACAGTGCCTCCAACGCCGTCACGGCCTCGGCCAGCCGCTGCGGGCCGAGGCGGTCGACCAACTCCCGGGCCAGCTCGCCGTGGGCCGGGCCGATGGCGTGGACGGCGGCGCGGCCCTCGTCGGTGGCCAGCACCAGCTTGGCACGGCGGTGCGCCGGATTGGGGAGGTACTCGGCCAGGCCCTGTTCGACCAGCAGGTCGGCCAGCCGCTGGACGCTCTGGCGGGTGATGCCCATGGCCCTGGCGATACCGGCGACGGTGAGCGGCTCGACCAGGACCGCGCCCAGCACCTGCCAGCGGGCGGCGGTGAGCCCGATCGGGCGGGAGAGCTGTTCTGCGGCCTCCAGGAACAGGCCGTTGGCCCGGAAGGAGCCCAGCGCGGCGGCGGAGAGCAGGGCGCCGGGCGTGGGCGCGAGGTCCTCAAGGTCCGTGAGTTCTGCCTGGTCGGTCATGCCGCCGCCGAGACCAGGGCCATCAGCTCACCGTAGGCGGCGGTTTCGGAGCGGGAGAACAGCCGGAACCAGGCGTCCAGCACGGCCGGTTGCCAGACCCCCAGCTCGGCGATGATCTCGCGGGCGAAGGCCACCGAGTCGGTCGGCCCCGCGGTGATCAGGCCGCGGTCGCGGACGGCGTCGGCCTCCTGGTACCGCTTGCCGCCGGGGTAGCCGGTCATCGCCAGGTACTCGGCGGCGGCCCCGGTGTGGTCGCGGTCGTCCAGCAGGCCCTCGGCGGCGAAGCCGAACACGGCCCCGCAGATCGCGGCCACCGGGACGCCGGCGTCAAGGAACTGACGGGCCTTCAGTGGGAAGGCGCAGTGGCCGCCCTCCTCCCAGCCCCCGCCGCCGGGGACGATGAGCATGGCGCTGTCGGTGGGGGAGAGCCCGTCCAGCGTCAGGTCCGGGACGACCGTCAGTCCGCCCATGGTGCGGACCGGGGTCCTGCTGGTGCCGACGGTGCGGACCTCATGGGGTGTGCCCTCGGTCTGGAAGGTGCCGCTGCGCAGCTGCGCCACCGCGAGGGCCGCCTCCCAGTCGGCGAGGCCGTCGTAGACGGCGAGATGGACGGTGGGCGCTGCGGCTGCCGGTGAATTCGTCATGACAGTATTCTGTCACTTTGACAGGATGCTGTCGATAGTGACGTACTCCGGCGGGACGGCGTCCGTCAGCCAGACGCCGTTGGCGCTGACCCGGAAGCGGTGGCCGTCGGCGGCCATGCGCGCGGCGTCGACGGTCAGGACGACCGGACGGCCCCGGCGGGCACCGACCCGGGTGGCGGTCTCCATGTCGGCGGAGAGATGCACGGCGTGCCGGTTCATCGGGCGCAGGCCCTCGCGCCGGATCGGGTCCAGCGCCTGCGGATGGGTGCCGTGGAAGAGCCGCGCCGGCGGCTCGGCGTCCTCGTAGCCGAGGTCGACCTGGACCGAGTGGCCCTGACTGGCCCGGATCCGGGTGCCGGTCGGGTCGAAGGCGAAGCGCCGCTTGTCGTTCTGCTCGACGACGAAGTCGAGCTGCTCGCGGGTGAGCGGGCGGCCGCGGGCCGCGAGAGCGGCGAGGAGGTCGCTGACTTCCACCCAGCCAGCCGGGTCGAGGGTCAGGCCGATGCGGTCGGGGTCGTGCCGCAGTACCAGGGAGAGGAATTTGGAGGTTTTCACCATTCGCTTGTCGGTTGTGGATTCGGACATGCAGCGAAGGTAGCGGGAGGCCCTGGCCCCGGTCACCTGATTATGTGTCAGGCGGCAAGCACGGTACGCCTGGTGTCGGCCCGCAGCGCCTGGTCGTGGCGGCGCAGCAGCAGTTGGGCCAGTTCCGGGGTGGCGCCCAGCGGTGCGGCGACGGTGTCCACGCCGGCCGCCGACGCCTCGGCGGCGATGCGGTCCGGGAGCAGGCCGGGGGCCAGCAGGTAGGGGGCGACGGCGATGTCCGCCAGGCCGCGGGCGCGCAGCGCGGCGACCGCGTCGGCGACCCGGGGCGGGGCCGCGGAGGCGTGGGCGACCTCGACCGCGCCCCAGCCGCGGAGGCGCTGCCAGTGGGCGGCGACCTCGCGGGTGACCGCGTTGGCGGCCGGGTCGGAGGAGCCGGCGGCGGCGAGGACGACGCCGGTCCGCGGGGAGGGGTGGACGCCGGCCTCGGCGAGGCGCTGGTCCAGGGCGTCCAGCAGCAGCGGCGAGGGGCCGAGGACGGCGCCTTGACGAATGGTCAGGTCAGGGTGGTTCTCGGCGAGCACGGCCGGGATGTCGCTGCGGGCATGGAAGGCGTGGTTCAGCAGCAGCGGGAGGGCGACGACCGGCCCCCGGAGCCGGGAGAGCACCTGCGGGATCCGCGGCGCGCAGTGGTCCAGATAGCCCACCTCGACCGACTGGGCGGGCCGCTGCGCCCGCACCAGCGCCGCCAGGTCGGTGACCGTGGCGGCGTGGCGCGGGTCGCGGCTGCCGTGCGCGACCAGGAGCAGGGTGGTGCCGGTGGTCATCGACGGGCCACCAGCAGACCGCGCGAGCGGAGCACCCGCCGTTCCATCGGGGCGAAGATCAGCAGCTCGATGCCGACGCCGACCAGCAGGATCAGCAGGATGGTGGAGAGCACCCCCGGCATGTCCTGGACCTCGCGGGCGTTCTCCAGCGACTGGCCGAGGCCGAGGCCCAGCGCGGGCGAGCTGGCGATCAGCTCGGCGGCCATCAGCGAGCGCCAGGCGAAGGCCCAGCCCTGCTTCAGCCCGGACAGGTAGCCCGGCAGCGCGGCCGGGAGCAGCACGAACCAGATGCCGCGCAGCCCGGTGGCGCCCAGCGTGCGTCCGGCGCGCAGGTAGAGCGGCTGGATCTGGTCCACACCGGCCACCAGGCCGTTGGCGATCGAGGGGACGGCGCCGAGCAGGACGACGGCGTAGATGGTGGCGTTGCTGAGCCCGAACCAGATCACGGCGGCCGGGACCCAGGCGACCGACGGGATGGACTGGAGCCCGGACAGGATCGGCCCGATGGCCGCGCGTATGGGCTTGACCTTGGCGACCAAGAGGCCGAGTGGCGTGCCGATGGCGACCGAGGCCAGGAACCCGAGGGCGCCGCGCGACAGCGAGGTCCAGATGGTGCCGAGGATGGTGCCCTGGAGCCACTGGTCGTAGAGGCTGTTCCAGACGTCGAGCGGGCTGGGCAGCAGGTCGGGCCGCTTGATGTGGGCCGCGTAGGCGAGCTGCCAGAGCAGCAGCACCAGGGCTATCGCGACCAGCGGCGGGACGACCTTGCTGACCAGGACGGAACGCAGCGAGGCGCGTTCGAAGGTCTGGGTCTCCAGGGCGTCGAGGCCGGCGCCCAGGGCCGCGGCGTCGGCGGCCTTGTCGACGACGCCGTTGACGCCCTTGACGCCGTCTGCGCCGGCCTCGGGGGTGGTCTCGGTCAGCTGCTCAGTGCTGGACATGGCGGCGGATCTCCCCTCGGAGCTGGTCGGTGATCTCGATGGAGAGGTCCGCGACCGCGGCATCCTCGATACGGCGCGGCTGCGGCAGGTCGATCCGCCACTCGCGGGCGATCCGTCCGGGCCGGGAGGACAGCAGCACCACCCGCTGGGCCAGCCGGACGGCCTCGCGGACGTTGTGGGTGACGAAGACGACGGAGATGGACGTCTCCGCCCAGATCCGGGTGAGCTCCTCGTGCAGCACGTCGCGGGTGATGGCGTCGAGGGCGGCGAAGGGCTCGTCCATCAGCAGTACCTTGGCGTCCTGGGCGAGCGCGCGGGCCAGTGCCACCCGCTGGCGCATGCCGCCGGAGAGCTCGTGCACCCGCTTGCGGTAGGCGCCGCCGAGGCGGACCAGTTCGAGCAGCCGCTCGGCCTCGGGACGGCGTTCGGCGCGCGGCAGGCCGCGCAGCCGCAGCGCGAGCTCGATGTTCTGTCCGGCGGTCAGCCAGGGGAAGAGCGCGTGCTCCTGGAACATCAGCGCGGCGCGGCCGCCGGGCACCTCGATGGTGCCGCTGCTGGGCTTGTCCAGCCCGGCGACCAGGTTGAGCAGGGTCGACTTGCCGCAGCCGGAAGCGCCCAGGAGGCAGACGAACTCGCCGGGGGCGACGCTGAGGCTGATGTCGTCGAGCACGGGGTGTTCTGCGCCGGCGCGGCCGAACGACTTGCTGACGTGGTCGAGCGTCACGGCGGGCGGTTCCGTGGCGAGGGCGGGGCTGGGCAGCTGGTCGGTGACTACCGAAGCCATTCGGTCACCTCCTGGAACGGTGCGGGAAAAGGGACGTGGTGAGAAGTGCGGGGCCGGGGCCCGTCCCGCAGGCATCGACATGGATGCGGGACGGGCCCCGGAGCATGGCTACTGCGCGCCGAGGCCGGCGGCGGAGACGGTCGGCTGCCCGGCTGCCGTGAGGACCTTGTTGAGCAGGGTCAGGTCGTAGATCCCGGTCAGGTCGGGCTTGGTGAGCAGGCCGGCGGTGACCGCGTGGTCGGCCTCGCTCTGCAGCGAGGAGGCCAGCGGGTCGTTGGTGACGGACAGCTCGGACCAGGCCGAGTCGAGGACCTTGGTGGACAGGGCCTTCTTGGTGAGCGCGGTCAGCGCGGTGTTGGCGTCGGTCTTGGCCTCGGCCGGGTTGGCGATGATCCAGGCGTTGGTGTCCACGGACGCCTTCAGCACCGCCTCGACCACGTCGGGGTGGGCCTTGAGAAAGGTCTGCGAGACGATCACGTTGGTGGACACGAACTTGCCGTCCGGCCACAGGCTCTTCTCGTCGACCAGCACCTTCGCGCCTTCGGCCACCAGCTTGGAGGCGGTGGGCTCGGGCACCCAGGCGCCGTCGATGGCGCCGGTCTGGTAGGCCGTCGGCGTCAGCGAGTTGTCGGTGCGGACCACCGAGACGTCGCCCTGACCGGACTTGGCGTCCACCTTGAAGCCCTTGGTGGACAGGAAGTTGAGCAGCGCCACGTCCTGGGTGTTGGCCAGCTGCGGGGTGGCGATCTTCTTGCCCTTGAGGTCCGCGACGCTCTTGATCTTCGCGGGGTTGACCACCAGCTCCGCGCCGCCGGTGGTGGCGCCGGAGATGATCTTCAGTGCGGTGCCCTTGGACTTCACGTACCCGTTGATCGACGGGGAGGGGCCGATCCAGCCGATGTCGATGGCACCGGAGTTCAGCGCCTCGATCTCGGAGGGTCCGGCGTTGAAGATCTGGGTCTTGATGGTGGTCGAGCCCAGGTCCTTCTGGAACTGCCCGTTCTGGATCCCGATCAGCGGCGTCGCATGGGTCAGGTTGGCGAAGTAGCCGATGTGGACCGTGTCCGCGGAGAGCTTGGCGCCGGTCGCCGAACCGGAGGCGGCGGCCTGGGTGGCGGCGGACGACGTGGTCGACTTGGAGCCGTAGCCGCAGGCGCTGAGCAGACCGACTGCGGCCAGGCCGGCGCCGGCCACGGCGAGCGAACGTCTGACGCGGGTGCGGTGAAGAGCAGACATGAAGGGGTCCCTAACGATGGTTGGCAGGAAGGATCAGGAGGTCTGACGGAGCGTCAACAGCCCGTGGCGCGACAGTGGGCTATGCCGCCCTGTCCCGCACCGAGCGCGCCGCTGCCGACCCGCCCGCCTTCCTTCGCCATGCGGGAGAAAGCCTCGCCGCCCATCCTGTGAATCCCTTCGTCCGTCGTGGTGCCGGTCAGAACGTGCCGGTCAGAACGCTTCGCCGACCATACCGGCCGTCAGCGTGGTGCCGTCGGCCTGGTCGATCAGCAGGAACGAGCCGGTCTGACGGTTCACCGCGTAGCGGTCCAGGGCCAGCGGTTCGGCGGTGCGCAGTACTACCTGACCGATGTCGTTGACCTGGAGCGCCTCCGGGTCGGGCACCCGGTCCAGGGTGTCGATGTCGATGCGGTAGGGCAGCTGCTTGACGATCGCCCGGACCGTTCGGGTGGTGTGCTTGAGCAGCACCCGGTCGCCGACCCGCAGTGGGCGCTCGTGCAGGTGCGAGACGGTCGCCAGCACGTCCTGGGTCGGCTCGGGGGCCGAGCCCGCCGCGATCAGGTCGCCGCGGGAGACGTCGATGTCGTCGGTGAGGCGGACGGTCACCGACTGAGGCGCCCAGGCGATGTCGGTCTGCTTGCCCAGCACGTCGATCCCGGCGACGGTGGTGGTCAACCCGGACGGCAGCACCGTCACCGGGTCGCCGGCCCGCAGCACGCCGGAGGCCAGCTGGCCGGCGTAGCCGCGGTAGTCCAGGTGCTCGGCGCTCTGCGGGCGGATCACGTACTGGACCGGGAAGCGGGCCGGCTCGTCCGAGGGGTCGGAGCCGACCGGGATGGTCTCCAGGTGCTCCAGCAGGGTCGGGCCGCCGTACCAGTCCATGTGCGCGGAGGGCTCGACCACGTTGTCCCCGGCCAGCGCGGAGATCGGGATCGCGGTCACGTCCGGCACGCCGAGCGAGGCCGCGTAGGCGTTGAACTCCTCGGCGATGGCCGCGAAGACCGGCTCCGCGTAGTCGACCAGGTCCATCTTGTTGACGGCCAGCACGACGTGCGGGACGCGCAGCAGTGCGGCGACGGCGGCGTGTCGGCGGGTCTGCTGGACCACGCCGTTGCGGGCGTCGACCAGGACCACGGCCAGCTCGGCCGTGGAGGCGCCGGTGACCATGTTGCGGGTGTACTGCACGTGGCCGGGGGTGTCCGCGAGGATGAAACGGCGGCGGGCGGTGGCGAAGTAGCGGTAGGCCACGTCGATGGTGATGCCCTGCTCGCGCTCGGCCCGCAGGCCGTCGGTCAGCAGCGCCAGGTCGGGGGTGTCCTGGCCGCGGTTGGCCGAGGCGGTGGTGACCGCCTCCAACTGGTCGGTCAGGATCGACTTGGAGTCGTGCAGCAGCCGGCCGACCAGCGTGGACTTGCCGTCGTCGACGGAGCCCGCGGTGGCGAAGCGCAGCAGCGCGGTCGCCGACCCGGTCTCCAACGCGGGGGTGGGATGGTGCAGTTCGGTGCTCATGCTTAGAAGTACCCCTCGCGCTTGCGGTCTTCCATGGCGGCCTCGGACACCTTGTCATCGGCCCGGGTGGCCCCGCGTTCGGTCAGACGGCTGGCGGCCACCTCGGTGACCACGTCGGCCACGGTCCTGGCGTCGGAGTCGACGGCGCCGGTGCAGGACATGTCGCCGACGGTGCGGTAGCGCACCTGGCGCCGCTCGACGGTCTCGCCGGCCTTGGGGCCGCCCCACCCGCCCGCGGTCAGCCACATGCCGTTGCGCTTGAAGACGTCGCGCTCGTGCGCGTAGTAGATGGCCGGGAGCTCGATGTTCTCCCGCTCGATGTACTGCCAGACGTCCAGCTCGGTCCAGTTGGACAGCGGGAACACCCGGACGTGTTCGCCGGGGGAGTGCCGGCCGTTGTAGAGCGACCACAGTTCGGGGCGCTGGCGGCGCGGGTCCCAGGCGCCGAACTCGTCGCGGAGCGAGAAGACGCGCTCCTTGGCGCGGGCCTTCTCCTCGTCGCGGCGGCCGCCGCCGAAGACCGCGTCGAAGCGGTTGGACTCGATGCCGTCCAGCAGCGGCACGGTCTGCAGCGGGTTGCGCAGGCCGTCCGGGCGTTCGCGCAGCCGGCCGTCGTCGATGAAGTCCTGGACCTTGGCGACGTGCAGCCGCAGGCCGTGCTCGGCGACCGTGCGGTCGCGGTACTCCAGCACCTCGGGGAAGTTGTGGCCGGTGTCCACGTGCAGCAGCGCGAACGGGACCTGGGCCGGCCAGAAGGCCTTGAGCGCCAGGTGCAGCATCACGATGGAGTCCTTGCCGCCCGAGAACAGGATCACCGGCCGCTCGAACTCGCCCGCCACCTCGCGGAAGATGTGGACGGCCTCGGCCTCCAGCGCGTCCAGGTGCGAGAGCGCGTAGGGGTTCCCGTAGGACTCGGAGGTCAGGATGTCGGCAGCGGTGGTCACGCCAGTCCCCTCTCGGTGAGCAGTGCGTGCAGAGCAGTGGCCGAATCGGCCACCGGCTGGGTGTGCGCCTGGATGCGCAGGTCGGGTGCGGTGGGGGCCTCGTAGGGGTCGTCCACCCCGGTGAGGCCGGAGATCTCGCCCGCCGCCTGCTTGGCGTACAGGCCCTTGACGTCGCGCTCGGAGCAGACCTCGACCGGCGTGGCGACGTGCACCTCCAGGTACGGCGTCCCCTGCTGCGCGTGGCGGTCGGCGACGGCGGCGCGGGAGGCGGCGTAGGGGGCGATCACCGGGGCGAGCACCTTGACGCCGTTGGAGGCGAGCAGCTCGGCGACGAAGCCGATCCGCTGGATGTTGGTGTCCCGGTCCTCGGGGCTGAAGCCGAGCCCGGCCGAGAGGAAGGTGCGGATCTCGTCGCCGTCCAGGATCTCCACCCGGTGGCCCTCGGCGCGCAGCCGCTCCGCGAGGGCCAGCGCGATGGTGGTCTTCCCGGCGCTGGGCAGGCCGGTGAGCCACACGGTGGCGCCGGCTGCGGCCACGGCGGCCGCCGGGGCGGTCGCTGCGTCGACGGTGGTGGTCATCGGTTCTGCTCCAAGCGTGGGTCGGGCGGGGTGCTGTGGGGATATCAGGGGCGCACGGGACAAGACTGCTACAGGAGTCTGAGAACTTCCCCTAAAGATGGATGCCGCACTCGGTCTTGCCGATTCCGGCCCAGCGGCCCGAGCGACCGTCCTCGCCTGCGAGGATGCGTCGGGTGCAGGACTCCGGGGAGCAGCCGACGGAGGCGTAGCCGTCACTGAGCAGCAGGTTCAGCAGGATGCCGTGCTCGGCGACGTAGGCGTCCACGTCCTCCTGGGTCCAGCGGGCGATCGGGGCGATCTTCACCTTCCGGCGCTTGGCGTCGTAGGCGACGACCGGCGTGTTCGCCCGGGTCGGCGACTCGTCGCGGCGCAGCCCGGTCGCCCAGGCGTCGTAGCCGGCCAGGCCGCGGTTGAGCGGCTCGACCTTGCGCAGCGCGCAGCAGAGGTCGGGGTCGCGGTCGTGCAGCCGCGGGCCGAATTCGGCGTCCTGCTCGGCCACGGTCTGGCGCGGGGTGAGAGTGATCACATTGACCGGGTAGACCTCCGCGACGGCGTCGCGGGTGCCCAGGGTTTCCGGGAAGTGGTAGCCGGTGTCCAGGAAGATCACATCCACGCCGGGCAGCGCGGTGGACGCCAGGTGGGCGACGACCGCGTCCTCCATCGAGGAGGTGACGGCGAAGCGGCGGCCGAAGGTCTCGGCGGCCCAGCGCATGATCTCCTGCGCGGAGGCGTTCTCCAGCTCCTGGTTCGCCTGCTCGGCGAGGGCCTGGAGCTGCTCGGGTGTTCGGGTCGGTATGTCAGTCTCTGTGGCCATCTGACGATCCCCCAGAAGTGGATGAATGCGGTGAAAGCAGGCCGAGGAACTTCAGTGAGAACGCCCGACAACAGCTCGCGCATTCCCAAGTCCCGTGGCCCCCTTCCTCACTGGGGCGCAGGTCCTCGTCCCCGCAGTACGGGCAGTAGAACGGTGCGGCACGCTCGCTCACTTCAGGGCCCCTTCCTCCGCGCGGAGCGCCCATTCGGCGAAGCGCTCGTCCTCGGTGCGCTCCTGCTCGAACCGGCGCAGGACCCGCTCGATGTAGTCGGGGAGTTCGTCGGCGGTGACCTTGAGGCCGCGCAGCTTGCGGCCGAAGCCGGCCTCGAAGCCCAGGCTGCCGCCCAGGTGCACCTGGAAGCCCTCGACCTGCTCGCCCTCGGCGTTCAGGACCAGCTGGCCCTTGAGGCCGAAGTCGCCGGTCTGGATCCGGGCGCAGGCGTTGGGGCAGCCGTTGATGTTGATGCTGATGGGCTGGTCGAAGTCGGGGAGGCGCTTCTCCAGGTCGGCGATCAGGTCGTGGCCGCGGCCCTTGGTCTCGACGATGGCCAGCTTGCAGAACTCGATGCCGGTGCAGGCGATGGTGCCGCGCCGGAACGAGGACGGGCGGACCTGGAAGTCCAGCTGGTCCAGGGCCGCGACCAGCGGGTCGACCTGGTCGGGCGCCACATCCAGGATGATCATCTTCTGCTCGACCGTGGTGCGCAGCCGGCCCGAGCCGTGGGCGGCGGCGACGTCGGCGATCTTCGCCAGGGTCGGGCCGTCGATGCGGCCGACCTTGGGGGCGAAGCCGACGTAGAAGTTGCCGTCCTGCTGCTTGTGGACGCCCACGTGGTCGCGCCAGCGGGTGCTGGGCTCGGCCGGGGCCGGCCCGTCGATCAGCCTGGTCCTGAGGTAGTCGTCCTCGAGGATCTGCCGGAACTTCTCCGGGCCCCAGTCGGCCATCAGGAACTTCAGCCGGGCGCGGGTGCGCAGCCGGCGGTAGCCGTAGTCGCGGAAGATGCCGACCACGCCGGCCCAGACGTCCGGGACCTGCTCCAGCGGGACCCAGGCGCCCAGGCGCTCGGCCAGCCGTGGGTTGGTGGACAGGCCGCCGCCGACCCAGACGTCGAAGCCGGGGCCGTGCTCGGGGTGGACCACGCCGACGAAGGCGATGTCGTTGATCTCGTGCACCACGTCCTGGACCGGCGATCCGGAGATCGCGGTCTTGAACTTGCGCGGGAGGTTGGAGAACTCCTTGTCGCCGATGTAGCGGCGGTGGATCTCGTCGACGGCCCAGCTGCCGTCGATGATCTCGTCCTCGGCGATGCCGGCGACCGGGGAGCCGATGATGACGCGCGGGCAGTCGCCGCAGGCCTCGGTCGTGGACAGGCCGACGGCCTCCAGCTTCTGCCAGATCGCCGGGACGTCCTCGATCCGGATCCAGTGCAGCTGGATGTTCTGCCGGTCGGTGATGTCGGCGGTGCCGCGGGCGTAGGTCTCGGAGACCTCGCCGATGGCGCGCAGCTGAGCGGTGGTCAGCCGGCCGCCGTCGATGCGGATCCGCAGCATGAAGTGCTCGTCGTCCAGCTCGTGCGGCTCCAGGATGGCGGTCTTGCCGCCGTCGATGCCGGCCTTGCGCTGGGTGTAGAGGCCCCACCAGCGCATCCGGCCGCGGAGGTCGGCCGGGTCGATGGAGTCGAAGCCGCGCTGGGAGTAGATCGTCTCAATGCGTGTCCGCACATTGAGACCGTCGTCGTCCTTCTTGAACTGCTCGTTGGCGTTCAGTGGAGTGAAATGACCCATGGCCCACTGGCCCTCACCGCGGTGGCGGGTCACCTTGCGGGTGGCCGCCGGGCGGCGCGCGGCGGCGTCGTCAGGGGTGGGGGTGGAGGCCATGGTGCAGTCCTTCGGCAGAGTGGCGGGGGCCTGGGGCTCGGCGTCGGTTCCCGGTCTGCGCAGCAGCATTGACCTGCACGGTTGTGCTCGGCTCGTGCGGGCGGAGCTTGCGGTGAACCTGACCGGACCGACAGACGGCGACGCATTTTTGGGGGATACGGCAGCGGCGGTAGGGGACTCAGGTCACCGGACAGATGGCGCTGGACATGCGGCCGAGATCGACGTGAAGTCGACCGACCAAGGCAGTTCCGGCACCGGACATGGAAGAAGCGTCGCACGCCGAGCTTTCTTGCGTCCACCGGCGTCCAGAATATGAACAATTGTGTCTCGGATGGTGGGACTATCCGATCGTCGGCCGGGTCCGGGCCACGATCGCCGCGAGATCGAGGCCCGGTGGCAGCGTACCGAAGGTCGTACCCCGGTCGCCGCCCAGGCGGGAGACGCAGAAGGCGTCGGCGACGGCGGCCGGGGCATGCCTCAGCAGCAGCGACGCCTGCAGCAGCAGCGCCAGCCGCTCCACCACCCGGCGGGCCCGGGTCTCCAGCTCGGCCGGGTCGGCGAGCTCGGCGAGCAGCTCCTTCACGGCGGCGTCGAAGTGCCGGTCGGCGCCCTCGGCGAGCCGCAGCTCGGCCAGGAAGGCGTCCACAACCTGCGGCTCCCGGGCCAGGACGCGCAGCACGTCCAGGGCGTTCACATTGCCCGAGCCCTCCCAGACCGAGTTCAGCGGGGACTCGCGGAACAGCCGCGGCATCCCCGACTCCTCGACGTAGCCGTTACCGCCCAGGCACTCCAGCGCCTCGGCGGCGACCACCGGACAGCGCTTGGTAATCCAGTATTTGGACACCGCGACCGCCAATCGGCGGAACTCCCGCTCCTGCGGGGTGTCCGTGTCGAAGGCGGAGGCGAGCCGCAGCGCGGTCGCGGTGGCCGCCTCGGACTCCAGCGCCAGATCGGCGAGGACATTGCGCATCAGCGGCTTGTCGACCAGCGGGCCGCCGAAGGCGCTGCGGTGCGCGGCGTGGTGCGCCGCCTGGGCCAGGGCCTGCCGCATCAGCGAGGTGGAGCCCAGCACGCAGTCCATCCGGGTGGCCGCCACCATCTCGATGATGGTCGGCACCCCGCGTCCTTCCGGGCCGAGCCGCTGCGCCCAGGTGGTGCCGTCGAACTCGACCTCGGAGGAGGCGTTGGAGCGGTTGCCCAGCTTGTCCTTGAGCCGCTGGATCCTGAACGTGTTGCGGCTGCCGTCCGGGAGCACCCGGGGCAGCACGAAGCAGGTCAGCCCGCCCGGCGCCTGCGCCAGCACCAGGAAGACGTCCGACATGGGGGCGGAGCAGAACCACTTGTGGCCGGTCAGCACGTACTCGCCGTCCGCCGCCAGCGGCTCGGCCCGGGTGGTGTTGGCCCGGACGTCCGAGCCGCCCTGCTTCTCGGTCATCCCCATCCCGGCCAGCACGCCCCGCTTCCGGTGCGGCGCCCGCAGCCCGAAGTCGTACGTACGGGAGGTCAGCAGCGGCACCCACTGCTCGGCCAGCGCCGGGTCGGTCCGCAGCGCGGGGACGGCGGCGTGGGTCATCGAGACCGGGCAGCCGTGCCCGTACTCGGCTTGCGACCACACCATGAACCCGGCGGCCCGGCGCAGATGCCCGTCCGGACGGGTCCAGGCGTCGCCGGTCAGACCGGCGACCACGGCGCGGTCCATCAGCGAGTGCCACGCAGGATGAAACTCGACCTCGTCGATCCGGTTGCCGTAGCGGTCGTGGGTGCGCAGCACCGGCTCGTGTACGTTCGCCAGCTCGCCCCAGTGCTGCGCCTCCGCCGAACCGGCGGCCCGTCCGAGCTGCCCGAGCTCGCCGTCGATCTCCGGCAGCCGCTCCGGCGCCGCGTACCGCGCCACACCCTCGCGCAGCGCGGCGTCGGCCCCGTACACGTCGTAGTCGACCAGCGGCGGGGCCTGGTTGGTGACGTCATGGGTGCTCATAGCGGCCACGGTAGTTCACTCCTGTCCGTTAGCCCAGCCTGAGGCGGGCCGCGGCGCGGATCAGGCCGGGGGAGAGGCGGCCCAGCACCCGGGCGGCCTTGGCCTCGACCGTCACCGGGACGAAGGGGCGGTCGTCGGCGACGGCCCGGACGATCGCGGCGGCGACCTTCTCGGGCGGGAAGTTGCGGCGGGCGTAGAGGCCGCTGACCCGGCGGCGCTGCGCCGTCTGCTCGGCGTCGTCCAGGCCGGAGAAGGTGGTGTTGCGGGTGATGTTGGTGTTGACGATGCCCGGGTAGATCGCCGACACCTTGATGCCCTGGTCGGCCAGCTCGGCGCGCAGGCAGTCGGAGAGCATGGAGACCCCCGCCTTGCTGGTGGCGTAGGCGGCCAGCATCCGGGACGGCAGGTAGGCAGCCGCCGAGGCCAGATTGACGATGTGTCCGCCCTCGCCGCGCGCGGCCATCAGCGAGCCGAAGGCGCGGCAGCCGTGGATGACGCCCCAGAGGTTGACGTCCAGCACCCGCTTCCACTCCGCCTCGGTGGTCTCCAGGAAGCTGCCCGAGTGCCCGACGCCGGCGTTGTTGACCAGCACGTCGGGGACCCCGTGCTCGGCCGCGACCTTGGCGGCCAGGGCGTTCATGGCGGCGCCGTCGGAGACGTCCACCTGGTAGGCGTGGGCGGTCGCGCCCAGCAGCCGGGCCAGCTCGACGGTGCGCTCGGCGGACGGCAGGTCGCGGTCCAGCAGCACCACCTCGGCGCCCCGCTCCGCGAAGGCCAGCGCGGTGGCCCGGCCGATGCCGCTGCCCGCGCCGGTCAGCACGACCAGTCGGCGCGGAGCCCTGGGCAGCGCGGCCCCGCCCTCGTGGTGGGCGACGAACTCGCGGACCATGCGTGCCACGGTGGTTCCCTTCTCCAGCAGCGCTCCCCAGTGGCCGACCGGGATGGTGCGCCGCCACAGCTGCGGCGCCCATCGCTCCAGGCCCTCGGTCAGCGCCGGGCTGACGTAGTTGTCCTCGGTGAGGGTGATCGTCTGCACCGGTACGAGGGTCGGCCGCTGCCCCGGGTTCAGCAGCCGCGGCAGCATGTTGGCGCGGTAGAGCCCGATGCCGCGCACCGCGTCGCCCGCCAGCTCCCGGGCGGATCGGCGGTCCTGTATGCGCGGCTCCCCTTCGCGTGGCGTGACCCCTTCGACCAGGCGCAGCACCGAGTCCCAGCGGGCGGCCAACCCGTGCTGCCAGGCGAGCGGCGCCACCCCCGGCAGATGGAACGCGACGATGTACCAGGAGTGCGCCGCCTGCCCGGCCAGCTGGGCGAGATGGCGCGGAGTCGGCCTGGCCATCCGGTGCCTGGCCCAGTGGCCGATGTGGTCCAGGCAGGGCCCGGAGATGGAGGTGTACGAGGCGATCCGGGCCTCCGCGCCGGGGCGGGTGACCGCCTCCCAGGACTGGATGGAGCCCCAGTCGTGCGCCACCACATGGACCGACCGGTTCGGGCTGACGGCGTCCGCGACGGCCGTCAGGTCGTCGGCCAGATGCTCCAGCCGGTAGTCGCGGACGCGCTCGGGACGGCCCGAGCCGCCCGCGCCGCGGACGTCGTAGCGGACCACCTGGTGGTCGGCGACCAGGTCGGCGGCGACGTCGTCCCAGACCCGGTGGGTGTCGGGGTAGCCGTGCACCAGGATCACGGTGGGGTGGGCGGGGTCGCCTTCGGTGTGGACCGAGAGCGGCAGCCCGGAAGGACCGGTGACCGTGCTCCGGCGGATCGCGGCGGTCATCGGTTCTGCTCCCAGCGCCGGACGTGCGGCAGGTCGTCGTCCAGCCAGTAGGCGTCGTCCTCGGTGACGACCAGCAGTTCCTCGAACTTCAGCCCCACGTCCCGGAAGCCGATGTGCGGCTCGACCGCCCACAGCCCCGGCGTCGGCGGGTGCTGCGAGGAGCGGCCGTCCGCCCAGAGCGGGCTGCGGCCCTGGAGCCGCTCGCTGACCAGTTCGCGGCCCAGCGTCTGCAGGGTGCGCACGCCGAAGCCGAACAGGTTGACCCCGGCCGGGCCGCGCTGGAGCGTCCTGGTCACCTGGTGGCCGATCACCCGGCCCGGGTAGACCCGGTGCCGGTTGTCGTATCCGTGCTCGGCGATCAGCGCGTCCACCGAGGCGTACACCTCGTTCAGCGGCCGCCTGGCCTTCACCTCACGGAGGATCAGTTCCCGGTACTGGCGCAGGTCCTGGGCGATCATGTCCCAGATCGGGTTGTCGCCGACCTTCCCGGCGTAGCCGATGTCCGCGGTGTAGCCGTCCACCACCGGGGCGCAGTCCAGCACGAAGCACATGCCCTCCTCCAGCCGGCGGCCGCTGGCGAAGAACTGCAGCGGGGTGCGGAAGTGCCGGAAGGCGGTGCGGTCGCCGAACCAGGCGAAGGGGATGTGGAAGAAGTCCTGGACCCCGGCCGCAACGAGCTCGCGGCGCAGCCGCTGGGCGGCCTCGCGCTCGGTGACGCCAGGGGCCAGCCAGGCGGCGACGCTCTCGGCGCAGCCGTAGGCGAGCTGTTGCAACTCGCGGAAGCGGTCCAGGTCGTGGGCGTCGTAGGGGAAGCGGGGCGGGGTCTTCACAGCTGTGGTCATCGGGGTCATCCGTCCAGTTCGAGGCATTCGCCCTCGGGGGCGCGGGACACGCAGACGAGCATCTGGCCCTCGGCCCGCTCCTGGTCGCTGAGCCTGCGGTCGCGGTGCTCGACCGTGCCGGCCGTGACATTGCGGCGGCAGACGCCGCAGTAGCCCTGACAGCAGGAGTAGGGCGTGGCGGGGTCGTGCTCGCGCAGCACGTCCAGGGCGGACCGGTCGGCGGGGACGGCGAGGGTCACCCCGCTGCGGCGCAGCCGCAGGGTGAACGGTCGGCCGTCGGTGACCGGGGCGGCGGAGAAGCGTTCGAAGTGCAGCGCGCGGGCGGGGGAGTCGTCGAAGGCGGCGCGGACCGAGTCCAGCATCGGCGCCGGGCCGCACATGTAGACGGCCGCGCCGGGCCCGGGGGCGTGGCCGAGGAGTTCGGCGGCGTCGGCGGGTCCGCCGTGCTCGTCGTCGGGACGGAGCACCAGGCGCCCGCCGTCCCGGTCGAGCGCGCCGAGCTCGGCGGCGAAGGGCATGGTGGCGCGGGAGCGGCCGGTGTGGACCAGCCGCCAGTCCAGGCCGCGCCGGGCCGCCTCGCGGGCCATCGGCAGCAGCGGGGTGATCCCGATGCCCCCGGCGATCAGCAGCACGGCCGGGTCGGCGGCGAAGGGGAAGGCATTGCGTGGGTGACTGATCGTCAATTCGCTGCCCACTGGGAGATTCTGGTGAATCTCCAGGGAACCGCCGGCACCGGTGTCGATCCGGCGTACCGCGATCCGGTAGCTGTTGCGGTCGGCCGGGTCGCCGCACAGGGAGTACTGGCGGCGCAGTCCCGACGGCAGCTCGACGTCCAGGTGCGCGCCCGGTTGCCAGGCGGGCAGTGGGACGCTGCTGTCAGCGGACCGCAGGTGGAGCGAGACCACGCCCTCGGCCTCGACGGTGCGGGCGGCCACCACCGCCGGCAGCAGCGCCGACGTGGATGGCACGGTACGGCGGCCGTAGCGGTCCCTGCGGGTGCTGATGGGCAGGTAGAAGCGGGTGACCGTGTCCAGGAAGCGCATGAAGCGGTCGTCGCGTCCGCGCCCGTACAGGTCGGGCGGGGGCGGCAGCGGGGTGGGTTCGGGGCTCATGGGGTGGCGTGGTCCTCGGGGTCGATGCGCTGGGTCAGTGCGCGGCGGCGCGGGCGGCCGGGGAGGTGCCCAGGTAGGCGACGGCCTGCCGGGTGGAGCCCTCCTGGGTCGGGTGGTAGCCCCGGCTGAGGTAGCGCGCCGCCGAGCGGGCGGCCCTGCCCAGCCGCGGCAGCAGCCCGCGCTTCGACGCCGCGGTGTACGCCCGCCAGCTGGCACGGGCCTGCCCGGGGACGAGCGTCGGATCGTTGGCCATCAGGAAGCGGGTGCCGCGGACCCAGAGGTGCACCAGCACCGGTCCGGTGATCGCCATGGCGCGGATCCGCCGGGTGTACCCCTGGTCCAGGTGCCGGAGCAGGTCGAAGGCGACGCTGCGGTGCTCGACCTCCTCGGCGCCGTGCCAGCGGATCAGGTCCAGCATGGTCGGGTCGACCCCGGCCCGGTCCAGGGCGTCCGCGTTCAGCACCCAGTCGCCGAGGAAGGCGGTGAAGTGCTCGATGGCGGCGATCACGGCGACCCGCTCGATCAGGTTCTCCCGGGCCGCCGTACCGGTCAGCTCCGGGTGTTCGCCCAGCACCCGCTGGAAAAGGTACTCGGCCTGGCGGGTGTAGGGGCGCGGGTCGAGGCCCTTGGCCAGCAGGTGGTCCAGCACCCCCTGGTGCGCCTCGGCGTGAATGGCCTCCTGGCCGACAAAGCCCAGCACCTCCTCGCGCAGCCGCTCGTCGCGGATCAGCGGAAGCGCCTCCTTGAAGGTCCGCACGAACCAGCGCTCGCCCTCGGGGAGCAGCAGGTGCAGCACATTGATCACATGGGTGGCCATCGGCTCGCCGGGGATCCAGTGCATCGGCAGGGCGTTCCAGTCGAACTGCACGTTCCTGGGCTGCAGGACGAGACCGTGGTGTTCGCCGTCCCCGGCCGGGTTGTGGGGCATGGGGTCCTCCCTGACCGATGTCTTATTGATGCTTACTCAACAGTAGGGTCTATTGAGGACAAGTCAATAGACTGTGCGCATGGTTCGTTCCCCCGGCTCCCGGCTGTCCCCCGCCGACCGCAAGACGCAGATCCTCGCTGCCGCCCGCGGCCTGCTCGAAGCCCGCAGCATCGACGACCTCTCGGTGGAGGCGGTGGCCGAGGAGGTGGGGGTCTCGCCGGGGCTGCTGTTCCACTACTTCGGCTCGCAGCGCAAGCTGCGGCAGGCGGTGCTGCACGCGGTGGCGGCGGAACTGCTCGACCATGTGCGCCCCGACCCCGCGCTCACCCCCTCCGAACAGCTGCGCTCCGGTATCGACACCTTCGTCGAGCAGGTCTCCCGGCACCCCTCCCTCTATCTCGCCGTGGTCCGGCTGACCACCACCGGCGACAATGCGGAGATGAAGGCGCTGCACCGGGCGATGCGGACCACCTTCACCGAGTGGATCACCGCGGGTCTGATGGACGCCGGGATGCCGCCGAGTCCGCGGGTGGCCATGGCGGTGCACGGGTGGCAGGCCTTCATGGAGGAGGTCGTGCTGGCCTGGCTGGATCAGCCTGCGGCGGAGCGGATGCCGCGGGCCGAGCTGGTGGAGCTCTGCCATCGCGCCTGCTACCAGCTGGTCATGGTGGCCCTGGACGACCCGGAGGCATGGGAGCGGATGCTGCCCGCGCTGCGGCGCTGACGCGGTCCGGGTCCATCCCGATCTTTGAGTAGTCATAAGGTCGGCTTATGCACTCATAGGCCGGAACCGGGTACTGTTCCTCGATCGGCGTTAGGCATGCTTACCCTTACCGGAGTCTCGCCTGCCGTCCAGATCGAAGGAAACACCACATGCCTCGCCCTCTGCGGGTCGCCATCGTCGGAGCCGGCCCCGCCGGGATCTACGCCGCCGACGCCCTGATGAAGTCCGACGTCGCGGCCGACCCCGGTGTCTCCATCGACCTGTTCGAGCGGATGCCGGCCCCCTTCGGACTGATCCGCTACGGCGTCGCACCCGACCACCCCCGCATCAAGGGCATCATCACCGCGCTGCACCAGGTGCTCGACAAGCCGCAGATACGTCTCTTCGGCAACATCGACTACCCCGGTGACCTCAACCTGGACGACCTGCGCCAGTTCTACGACGCCGTCATCTTCTCCACCGGCGCCAGTGCCGACCGGGAGCTGAACATCCCCGGCATCGAACTGGAGGGCTCCTACGGCGCCGCCGACTTCGTCTCCTGGTTCGACGGTCACCCCGACGTCCCGCGCACCTGGCCGCTGGAGGCCGAGAAGGTCGCCGTCCTCGGCGTCGGCAATGTCGCCCTCGACGTGGCCCGCATCCTCGCCAAGACCGGGGACGAGCTGCTCCCCACCGAGATCCCGGCCAACGTCTACGAGGGCCTGGCCGCGAACAAGGCGCTGGAGGTGCACGTGTTCGGACGCCGCGGCCCGGCCCAGGCCAAGTTCAGCCCGATGGAACTGCGCGAGCTGGACCACTCGCCGAACATCGAGGTCATCGTCAACCCCGAGGACATCGACTACGACGAGGGCAGCATCACCACCCGCCGCTCCAACAAGCAGGCCGACATGGTCGCCTCCACGCTGGAGAACTGGGCCATCCGCGATGTCGGCGACCGCCCGCACAAGCTCTTCCTGCACTTCTTCGAGTCCCCGACCGAGGTGCTCGGCGAGGACGGCCGGGTGGTCGGGCTGCGCACCGAGCGCACCGAGCTGGACGGCACCGGCAATGTGAAGGGCACCGGCAGGTTCACCGACTGGGACATCCAGTCCGTCTACCGCGCCGTCGGCTACCTCTCCTCCGAGCTGCCCAAGCTGCCCTGGGACGAGGAGACCGGGACGGTGCCGCACGAGGCCGGGCGGGTGGTCGAGAACGGCGAGCACCTGACGTCCACCTATGTCACCGGCTGGATCAAGCGCGGCCCGGTCGGCCTGATCGGCCACACCAAGGGCGACGCCAACGAGACCGTCGCCAACCTGATCGCCGACTTCCAGGCCGGGAGGCTGGCTGCGGCCGCCGCGCCGGGGGAGGACGCGGTGACGGAGTTCCTGGCGGCGGCGGGGGTGCGGTACACGACGTGGGACGGGTGGTACCGGCTGGACGCGGCCGAGAAGGCGCTCGGGGAGGCGCAGGGGCGGGAGCGGGTGAAGATCGTTCCTCGTGAGGGGATGCTGGATGCTTCGGGGGCGTAACGGGGTGGGTGGCGGGGCTGCGCGGGCGGTGCACGGAGGTGCGTGGTTGGCAGCGCGCGTAGTTCAGTAAGCAGAGCCCCGCGCCCCTTTAGCGTGTGCCGGGTTGGGGTCTGCTGGTTGGATACTCTCTGAGAGTGCAACCAGCAGGCGAAACCCCCTCTCCGAAGGCCCGGCACAGAGCCAGGCCGTCCCGGCGCGCCGCCGGGCGGCGGGCGGGTGCGCCGTACCGGTCGATCGCCTGGCAGCTGGTCAAGGACACCACCAACACCTGCATGGAGTACCGGGTCACCGGGCTCGCCGCCGAGGTGGCGTTCTTCACGCTGATGTCCGTGCCGCCGCTGCTGCTCTGCGTCGCGGGGACCCTGGGTTACCTCAGCGCGAACACCATCAAGGTGCTGGAACAGGACATCCTCAACGCGGCGTCGACCGTGCTCTCGCCGTCCTCCATCGACCAGACCGTCAAACCCCTGCTGAACAGCGTCTTCAGCGCCGGCCGGCCCGACCTGATCTCGATCGGCTTCATGCTGGCGCTCTGGTCGGGTTCGCGGGCGCTGTACGTCTTCGTCGAGACCGTGACCATCATGTACGGGCTGGAGGGCAAGCGCGGGATCATCCACACCAGGATGCTGTCGCTCGGCCTCTACATCGTCGCGCTGATCGTCAGCACCATCGTGCTGCCGCTGGTGGTGGCCGGCCCCGGGCAGGTGGTCGACGCCTTTCCGCAGTCGGCGGGGCTGGTGCACGCGCTGTACTGGCCCGGCGCGATGGTGCTCTCCGTGGTGTTCCTGACGACCCTTTACCATGTGGCCGTCCCGGTGCGGACCCCGTGGAAGGAGGACCTGCCCGGGGCGCTGGTGGCGCTGCTGGTGCTGGTGCTCGGCAGCGGCATCCTCCGGTTCTACCTGGTGAACGCCGTCGAGGGGCCGACCGTGTACGGGTCGCTGGCCGCGCCGGTGGCGGTGCTGCTGTGGATCGGCGTGACGGCGCTCGCGGTGCTGGTCGGCGCGGCGATGAACGCCGCCATCGACCGGATGTGGCCCAGCCGCGAGACCGCGATGGCCCGGGCCGAGAACGAGCGGGCCCGCGAGGAGGCCGCGGCGGAGCTGGTACGCCGTGCCGAGGCCCGCCGTGCCGCGGTGCGCAACAAGGCCGCCAACCCGCCGCCGGAGGGCGAGGAGGCGGAGGGCGAGGCCCCGTCCGAGTACCCCGAGCGCTGGGCCGACTTCCTGGCGCCGACCAACCTCCGCGACCGCATCCAGTCCCGGGGCATCCGCCGCCGCAACCCCTACCCGCCCCCGGAGGACCCCAAGGACCGCCGCAGACGCGGCGGCTGGGAGCGTGGCCGCCGCGACTGACCCGGCGTCGGCCGGAGCGCCCGTCCGCCGGGGCTCGCGGAGAGCGGTCGGCATGGATGTGGCGCAGGTCCCATGTGAGCCGGGTAACTCGGCGGCCGGAACGGGCGGGTTTCCGGCCTAGGGTGGGCGGATGTCCGCTGCTGCCCCCCGTGACCCGTTGGCCGAGGTCGCCGCCGTGTTCACGCCGCGCTTCGCGGAGTTCGCGTTCGAGCCCGGGTTCGTGGCGGAGGTCGACCAGCACGCTGCCGCCGTACGCGAGCGCCTGCACGCGCAGGGGCCGGAGCTCGGGCTCCGGCCCCTGGACCGTGAGGCGCTGTCGGACTACGCCCTCGGTTTCACCGACGTCCTCGCCGAGACGGGCTGGCGGGAGCCGGTCGGGTACGACTTCGCGGTGTGCCGGCTGACTGCGATCTGCTGGCTGGCGCACCAGCACCGGCTGCTCGCCGCGTAGCGTCGGGCGACGGTTCTACCGCGGGCCGGTACCGCCGTCCTGACCCTCGCCCCGGTCCATGCCCCGGTCCATGGTCTGTCCGGGACCGGAGCCGGCCATCGGGGTCGGCCGCTGCGCCGGCCGGCCCTCCAGGGCGTCCGCACGTCCGGCCTGGTATGCCTCCAGGCTGCCGCGGGCGTTGGCGGTCTCCCGCTCGGCCGCGTCGAGCCAGCGCTCCCATCGGGCCCGCATCGGGATGATGAGGCCGCCGCCGACGCCGACGACGGCGATGCCGACCACGGCGGCGAGGACGGCGATCAGCACCGGCTGGGACACCGAGGTGGCGATGCCGACCTGGCCCAGCGCGGCGATGACGCCCAGGGCCACGATGAAGCCCCAGACCACGGTGCCCATCCGGTGGCCGTAGGAGACCCCGCTGAGCGCGCCGCTGACGATGCCGCGCACCGCATTGGCGATGGCCATCGCGACCACGATGATCACGATCGCGACGATGGCCTTCGGCAGCCAGGCCACAATGCTGTTGATCATGGTGCTGATCGGGTTCGTCCCGAAGACGCCCAGCGCCAGCTGGAGCACCATCAGCATGATCACGTAGTAGACGATCCTGCAGATGATCCCGGTGCCGTCGTTGTCGGAGTTCCGGAGCATCCGGGCCACCCCGGAGCGCTCGGAGAGCTTCTCCGAGCCGACCTTGCGCAGCACCCGGTCCAGAACCCTGGCGAGCAGCCGGGCCACGAACCAGCCGATGACGAGGATCGCCAGGAAGGCCAGGAACTGCGGGACGAAAGTGGCGATCTTCGACCAGGCGTCGTTGAAGCCCTGGCTGAAGTTGACGGAGAGAGCGAGTTGCTGTGCCACGGGGCAGTCCTCCACTCGACGGGGCCGGTCGCGCAACGCGTCCGGACGGATCCCCTCCAGTTGTGTGACTCCGTGCTACCAGGGGTTGCCGGGATCCGCCCTCGCTGGGCCGCAGCCCTGGCCCGTGCGGGTGAACGGAGCTCTTCGCGCGGCCGGCTTCGGCATACCGCTGCGGGCGAGGGCGTCGGTCGAAAGAATGTCCCCATGGTTGGGTGGGGGATCGCACTGATGACCGCTTGCGCCGCGGTCGCCGGGAGCCTGGTGACCGGGTGGTACACCCGTGTCTCCGGGGGCAGGCAGGCGGACGCCGTGCTGGAGACGGTCCGGATGACCTTGCAGGACCAGCGCGCGGTCCGCCTCCTCGACCTGCGCAGGGGCGTCTACGCGGAGTTCCTCGCCGCCGCCGAGGTGCTGGCGCTGACCCGCAGGACCCGCGTCGGCGATCCCGCCGACCTCCCCGCGCTGCGTCGTGCCTTCGCCGCCGTGCTCCTGGAGGGACCCGCCGACACCGCGAGCGCCGCCCGTGGGCTGGTCGACCTCCTCGGCACCGGACGGGGCTCCATGGACGAGATCGAACTGCGCCGGGAGGCCTTCATCACCACCGCGCAGCAGGCGCTCCGGTCCGGAGCGCCGTCCTAGCGCCACCTGGCCGGGGAACCGCTACTCTCAGCGTCCGTACAAGCACCGCACAGGGCGATGACAAGCAGGGGGAGCTGACCGAGTGAGCAGTGTGAGCCCAGGGGCCGTGGGAACGGGCCGGAAGAATCTGGTGCTGACCGCGATGATTTTCGCGGTGGCGATGACCTTCATCGACCAGACCATCGTGTCGATCGCGGCACCGAAGATCCAGAGCGAGCTCGGTCTGTCGAGCACCGGGATGCAGTGGGCCGTCAACTCCTATCTGCTCACCATGGCGGCGCTGTTCGCCTACGGCGGGCGGCTGGCCGACACCATGGGCCACCGGAGGATGGTCACCATCGGCGTGATCGTGTTCGCCGGCGCCTCCGCCCTGTGCGGGCTCACGCCCAAGGGCAGCCTGGCCGAGACCTGGATCGTGGCCTTCCGCGCGCTCCAGGGCGTGGGCGGCGCGCTGATGTACCCGGCGGCGCTGGCCATCGTCGTCAACACCTACGAACTCCGGGAGCGCGGCCGGGCGCTGGCCCTCTTCTTCGGCATCGCCGGCGGGCTGACCGCGGTGGGACCGGTGCTCGGCGGCTACCTCAGCGCCTGGACCTGGCGGGCCATCTTCTGGGTCAACATCCCGATCGCGCTGATCGCGCTGGTGCTCATCGTGATCTCCAGGCCGACGACCCGGCATCGCCCCGCGCCGATGGACTACCGCGGCCTGGCGCTGATCGCCGGCGGCGTCGCGCTCAGCGTCTTCGGCTTCCAGCAGTCGAACATCTGGGGCTGGAGCAACCCCGGCATCGGTCTGAGCATCGGCCTCGGGCTGGTGCTGCTGGTGCTGTTCTACCGCTACGAGAAGACCGTCACCTCGCCGCTGATGAACGTCTCGATCTTCGGCAACCGGGCGTTCGTGGTCCAGAACGTCATCCTGGGCATCGCCATGATGGTGTTCGTCCCGATGTTCTTCTTCGCCAGCGAGTACGCCGCCGTCAGTCTCGACCAGAAGGCGTCCCAGGCCGGGGAGAGCCTGCTCTACTTCTTCCTCGGCTTCGTGGTCGCCGCGCAGATCGGCGGACGGATGCTGGACCGGGTCGGAGCCAAGCGCCCGGTCGTCATCGGCTGCGCCGTCGCCGCGGTCGGCTTCTACCTCTGGGCCAGGCAGTTGACCACACTCGACTTCAACAAGGAGCTGTGGATGATCGTCGTCGCCGGCGCCGGGATGGGCCTGATGATGGGCCCGGCCAACACCGACGCGGTCAACCGGGCCTCCAGCCTCTCCTACGGCGAGGCCACCGGGATCACCCAGACGGTGCGCAACTACGGCTCCAGCCTCAGCCTGGCGATCCTCGGCACCGTGATGGTCACCGAGACCCGCTCGCACCTGGTCTCCTCGCTCACCTCCCAGGGACTGAGCCACGCGGAGGCGGTCAGGGTGGCCAACGCCAACTCGGGCACGGGTTCCGGTGGCAGCACCGCGGCCATCCCCCCGTTCGTCCGGCTGGACTTCGCCCGGGCCACCCAGACGGTCTTCTCCATCATGGCCGGGGTGATGGCGCTGGCCTGTGTGGTGGCGCTGCTGGGCCTGCGCCGCGGACTCCAGGAGCAGCCGGAGCAGCGGGAGTCAGGCGACTCGGCCGTCGCCCCGGCCTGACGAAGGGTCAGTTACGAGCCGGCGGCGCCCTTCAGGGCGCTGCCGGCCAGCCACTGCGTCCAGCTCAGGTTCCAGTCGCCGTACCCGTTGCCGGCGGCGACGGTGTCCGTGGAGTTGACCACCTTGACGACATCGCCGGGGATCACCTGGTTGTAGAAGTCCTGGGCGGTGCCGTCGTCCGCGAGGCCGACGCAGCCGTGGGTCACGTTCTCCTTGCCCCCGTAGGTGTCGGCCCGCGGGTTCTGGTGGACGTAGGTCCCGGAGGTGGTGATGTGCACCGCCCAGTAGTAGTAGCCCTTGTAGGCGTCACCGAGGCCGACGGTGCGGGAATCCATCAGCACCTTCTGCGCCTTGTCGAGCACCACCATGACGCCGTTCCAGGTGTCCAGCCCGGGCCGGCCGGCGGTGATGGGGATGCGGGTGGTCTTCCCGCCCTTGACCACGGTCATCTGGTGGGTGTGCACGTCGACGGTGGCTATCAGCGAGCGGCCGACGGTGAAGTGCCGTACCGTTCCCGATCCCAGACGCACCGTCACCTGAGTGCCGGTCTGCCAGTAGCTCTGTGGACGGAAGTCCACCCGCTCGCCGTCCAGCAGATCGCGGTCCCTGATCCAGCTCCAGGCCCCGGTGACGCCGCCGGCCTGCACCGTCAGCCACTGCTCCACCGCGGCCCGCTGCGAGGCGGGGACCGGGTGCGGGAAGGTCACCGAGACGGGCATGCCGACACCGACGGTCTGACCCTCGGCGATATTGATCTGCGCGTCCGAAAGGACGGCGGGCTCGGGCACGGTCGGCCCGGTGGGGGAGGGCGAGGCCGAGGGGCTGCTCGGCGCGGCCGAGGGAGTGGAGGACGCCGCGGCCCCGGTGCTCGCGCTCGCGCTCGGCGCCGCGCCGAGGCCGGCGGCCGCGTTCGAGCCGGTTCCGCTGCCGCCCGCCGAGCAGCCGGCCAGCGCCAGCGCGACGAGGGCCGCTGCCCCCGAGCCGATCAGGCCGTTCTTCCGGCGGACGGTGCTGTTCTGCGCGTTCATGGTCCCCCCACAGGCATCTCAATGTTCTCGAATAGCCTCACGCAACTTCGTTCGACTTGGTTGCACGGCTGTCGGGCCGAAATAATCGTTGGCAGCGGGCGCCGACTGCCGGTTACGGTGGCCACCGCGTACCCGGAAAGAGGAGGTGAGGACATTGATGGCGATCACGGTGAAGCACATCGGTCCCACTCCTGCGGCCACTGGCTGACGCCACCTCAGTTGACGTCACAGGGCCGCCCTTCGAAGGGTTTCCCTTGCACATCACCACCGCACACCCGCTCGCCGGCTACGGCTGGGACGAGTTGTGTGCCGCACAGTTCACCGAACACGCCGCAGCCGGTCTGCTGCCCGGACGGGTCGTCCGGGTCGACCGCGGCCTCTGCGAGGTCGTGGTCGCGGACGGAGGCGAGGTCACTCCGCTCCGCGCCGACATCGCGCCGGTCGCCGTGCACGACCCGCTGCACTACGTCTGCACCGGCGACTGGGTGGCCGTCGGCCCCGCGGCGGCCGGCCATGCCGAGCGTGCCGTTCGCGCGCTGCTGCCGCGCCGTACCTCCGTGGTGCGGTCCACCTCCTCCAAGCGCTCCGAGGGACAGGTGCTGGCGGCCAATGTCGACACCGTCGTGATCGCCGTCTCGCTGTCCGTCGAGCCGGACCTGGGGCGGGTCGAACGCTTTCTGGCCCTGGCCTGGGAGAGCGGGGCCCAGCCGCTGGTGGTGCTCACCAAGGCGGACGCCGCTCCCGACGGGGACCACATCAGGGCGGACGTCGAAATGGTCAGCCCCGGTGTGGGCGTCCTCGTGGTCAGCGCCCTGACCGGGTACGGCATGGCGGAGCTCGGCGGCCGCCTGCCCGGCACCAGCGCCCTGGTCGGGCTCTCCGGCGCGGGCAAGTCCACCCTCGCCAACGCGCTGACCGGGCGCACCGGTTCGGCCGCCATGGAGGTCCGTCCGATCGGCGGCGCGGGCAAGGGCCGGCACACCACGACCGCCCGGGAACTGCTGCCGCTGCCGGGCGGGGGCGTCCTGATCGACACCCCGGGGCTGCGCGGAGTCGGCATGTTCGACGCCGCGCAGGGCCTGCAGCAGGCGTTCAGCGAGATCGAGGCGCTGGCGGTGGACTGCCGCTTCGGCGACTGCGGCCATGTCGCCGAGCCGGGCTGCGCCGTCCTGAAGGCTTTGCGGGAGGGCGCGTTGGACCAGCGCCGACTGGACAGTTATCGCAAGCTGCGGCGCGAGAACGAGTGGATCGCCTCGCGGACCGACGCCCGGCTGCGCGCCGAGCAGTTGCGGCGCTGGAAGGCCGCCGACCGGGAAAGGGAGGCGGTGGCACGGGCGAAGGGGCGGCGCTGACACGCCGGTCCTTCGGTGCGTCAGGCGGGGCTCAGTCACTCGGGGGTGAGTTGTCGGGGGGCCTGCGCCGGGCCCTCCGATACCTGGAGAGGCTGCGGGGCAGGCCCTGGCCGTCCTGCCACAGCGTGAAGGCGATGGCGGCGAGCACCAGCAGGGCGATCACGATGCCGACCATCACCACGCCGACCATCGCGACCTCCCGCCGTCCGCCTACCTGACTGGTGCCCGATCCGTCCGATTCCCACACCGGACGGCAGTTCGGGATCACGCGGTGACAATCCTGTTGCCCGACCGTCGAACTGACATGTCCTTGGGTCGGCGGGTACGGGGTAGGAGGTGGTCGAGGGCGTCGGAGCGACGTCCCCGGCACCCCTGGCAGAGGAGACAACCATGAGGTCCCTGCGTGGCGACGCGACGGAGACCGAGCGGCCCGTCGTCGAGGAGCGGCGGTACGCCCGGCGCCGCGTCCCCTGGTACATCAGCATCCCGATCACCTTCGTGGTGATCGTTGCGCTCTTCCTCGCCGCCGGGAAGTTCAACTGGCTTCCCTCGCTGCCCAATCCGTTCGGCACCACGACCGTCGACCGCAGCCAGCCGGCGGTGCTCCAGTCCATCGAGAACATGAGCCGCTACGAGGCGGCCGACGGCAACTTCCAACTGGTGGTCGACATCGACAAGGAGGCCAAGTTCCTGCCCTCGGCACTGCTCGGCAAGCGCACCCTCTATGTCGCGGCCGGCACCGTCGGCTCGTACGTGGACATGGGCAAGGCCGGGGTGACGGTCAGCAGCGACCGCAGGAGCGCGACCATCGTGCTCCCGCACGCCGCGCTGGACAAGGCGGCGCTCGACCCCAAGAACTCCTACACCTACGCGGAGAGCCGGGGGCTGTTCAACCGCATCGGCGACTTCTTCTCCAGCGACCCCAACGACCAGCAGCAGCTGAACATCCTGGCCGTGCAGAAGATCCAGACCGCGGCCGCTGCCAGCGGGCTGACCACCCGCGCGGAGCAGAACACCAGCGCCATGCTCAAGGGGCTGCTCGGTTCGCTCGGATTCACGACGGTGACGGTCACCTTCAAGTGAGATGAGCAACGTAAGAATAGAGGGAGGCCCGCGGTCCGCGAGCCTCCCTCACCCGCATCTCCGGGCGCTGTGGGCTTCCTGGGAGTCTCCCGTCACACGCTGCGCTCATTCGATCCTTAGAATTCATTAGGAAAACTACGTGAGTCTTGTCCCTCATGGAGCAGACGCAGCGCAGCAAGGTGGTCGGACGGGCAGTCCGACGCAGGTCGAAGCACCTGATCGAGGCTTTCCGGCCGCCGGGCGTCAAGCCCCGGCGCACGATCCAGCTGCCGGACCGGGGGGCGAGTCCACGGCTGGTCGACTCCCCGGTCTTTGTGATCTCCACGCAGCGCTCCGGCTCGACCCTGCTGCGCGTGCTCCTGAACAGCCACTCGCGCATCCGCGCCCCGCACGAGCTGCACCTGGACTCGCTCCAGGTCGAGCTGAGCGCGGACTATGCGGACAGCATCATGGACGAACTCGGCCTGGCCCGTCAGTCGCTGGAGCACCTGCTCTGGGACGGGGTGCTGGACCACGAACTGCGCCGCAGCGGCAAGGACCTCATCGTCGACAAGACCCCTTCCAACGCCTTCATCTGGCGCCGCATCTCCTCGGCCTGGCCCAACGCCCGCTACCTCTTCCTGCTCCGCCACCCGGGTTCGGTCGTCGAGTCGCTCCTGACCAGGCACGAGGACTTCACCCTGGAGCGGGCGATCGACGACGTGCGGACCCAGGTCAACGCGGTGGACGAAGCGCGCCGATGTCTCGACGGCCTCACCGTCACCTACGAGGACCTCACCGCCGACCCCGAGCGGGAGACCCGCCGCATCTGCAGCTACCTCGGCGTCGACTGGGAACCGCAGATGCTCGACTACGGCAAGCAGGAACACGGCCCCTTCAAACCCTACTTCGGCGACTGGAGCGAGAACATCGCCTCCGGCCAGGTCCAGCAGGCCCGCCCGCTCCCGGCCGCGACACAGGTCCCGGAGGTGCTGCGCGGGATCTCCCAGGACTGGGGGTACGGCAGCTGAAGAGAACCCGTTCGGGCCGGTCAGCAGGCGCAGGAGATGCCTGAGCGCGGGGCGGTGAGGTCGTCGACCGGGCGTTGCTCGGGGCCCTGGGCGCTGTCGAAGGGGAAGCCCTCGCGGACCCAGTACTCGAAGCCGCCGAGCATCTCCTTGACCGGGTGGCCGAGGCCGGCGAAGGCGAGGGCGGCGCGGGTGGCTCCGTTGCATCCCGGGCCCCAGCAGTAGGTGACCACGGTGGAGCCGGGGGCGATCAGGCCGGGGGCCAGCTCGGCGATCCGGGCGGTGGGGATGTGGACCGCGCCGGGGACGCGTCCCTGCGCCCAGGCGGCCTCGCTGCGGGTGTCCACGACGACGAGCCCCGGGACGCCGGCCTCCAGGTCGGCGTGGACGTCGGAGACGTCGGCCTCGAAGGCCAGCCGGGCGGCGAAGTGGGCGGCGGCCACGGCCGGTGCCGCCGCGGGGACGGAGAGAACGGCACTGGTGGGAGTGGTGGTCGTCATGGCGACTCCTCGGGGGCGGCAGGCCGGTCGGCCTCGCGTTGCACCGATCATTCCGCTCCGGCCGGGGCGCTCACGAGTGGCGTGAACGCCGGGGGTCGTGAAGATTCCGCCAGCAGAACCGGCCGAACCGTCGTGTCCGATTCCCGCCAGTCATCGCCTCCCGGATACCGCAGACTGGGGCATGTGATTGACGAGGAGAGCAGCTACCGGGCGGTGAGCAGCCGCGACGCACGCTTCGACGGCGTGTTCTTCACCGCAGTGCGGACCACCGGCATCTACTGCCGTCCGAGCTGTCCGGCGATGACCCCCAAGCGTCAGAATGTGCACTTCTACCCCAGCGCGGCCGCTGCCCAGGCCGGTGGCTACCGGGCCTGCCGCCGCTGCCGTCCGGACGCCGTCCCGGGCTCGCCGGACTGGAACCTGCGCGCCGACCTGGTCGGCCGCGCCATGCGGATGATCGGCGACGGCGTGGTCGACCGGGAGGGCGTCTCCGGCCTGGCCACCCGCCTCGGCTACAGCGAGCGGCACCTGACCCGCGAACTGGTCACCGAGCTCGGCGCCGGACCGCTCGCTCTGGCCCGCTCCCAGCGCGCCCACACCGCACGGCTGCTGCTGCAGACCACCGACCTCAGCGCGACGGACACCGCCTTCGCGGCCGGGTTCGCCAGCGTCCGCCAGTTCAACGACACCATGCGCGAGGTCTACGGGCTGACGCCGACCGAGCTGCGCCACAGGCCGGCCCGCCCGTCGCAGCCGGACCCGGTGCCGGGGACGATCCCGCTGCGGCTGGCCCACCGTCAGCCGCTGGACGCCGCACATCTCTTCGACTTCCTGGCGGTCCGGGCAGTGCCCGGCGTCGAGGAGGTCACCGCCGCGCGCGGCAGGGGCGCGGTCCGCAGCTACCGCCGCACGCTGGCGCTCCCGGGCGGCCCCGGCGTCGCCGAGGTCGACCAGCCGCGCAAGCCGCAGGGCTGGCTGGACTGCCGGCTGCGGCTCACCTCGCTGCGTGACCTCACCGCCGCCGTCCAGCGGCTGCGCGCCCTGTTCGACCTGGACGCCGACCCGGACGCCGTGGACCGGGTCCTGGGCGTGGACCCGTGGCTGGCCCCGCTGGTCGCCGCCCGACCCGGGCTGCGGTCGCCCGGCCATGTCGACCCGCATGAGCTCGCCGTCCGCGCGGTGCTGGGCCAGCAGGTGACGGTCGCAGCCGCGCGCACCCTGGCCGCGCGGCTCGTCGAGCGCTACGGCGAACGGCTGCCCGCCGCCGACGGGGGTCTGACCTCGCTGTTCCCGGCGGTCGCGGCCCTCGCCGAGGCCGACCCCGCGGACCTGGCGATGCCGGGCGCACGGCAGCGGGCGCTGCGCGGACTGTGCGCGGCGCTGGCCTCCGGCGAGGTGGACCTCAGCCCTGGCGTGGACCGGGAGCAGGCCGCGGCCGCGCTGCTGGCCCTGCCGGGGATCGGCCCGTGGACCGTCTCCTATGTGCGGATGCGGGCCCTGTGCGACCCGGACGCCCATCTCCCGACCGACATCGGCGTCCGCCACGGGCTGGCTGCCGCCGGCGCGCCCGAGACCGTCGACCCGGCGGGGTGGCGCCCCTGGCGCTCGTACGCGGTGCACCACCTGTGGGTGGCGGCCACTGAAGCTGACAAGAAGAACTGACGAGGGAGTATGTGATGACCAGCTACACCACGATGGACTCACCGCTCGGCGCGCTGCTGCTGGTGGCGGACGGGCAGGGACGGCTCTCGCACGTGCTCGCACCCAGCATGAAGGGGCAGGTGAGCCGCCCCGACCCGGCCTGGACCGAGCACCCGGCGCCGTTCACCGCAGCCGTCGCCCAGCTCACCGCGTACTTCGAGGGCGAGCTCAAGGAGTTCGACCTGCCACTGGCCCCGGTCGGCAGTGAGTTCCGGCAACGGGTGTGGGACGCCCTCGACACCATCCCCTACGGCGCCACCGTCACCTACGGCGAGCTCACCACGGCAGCGGGCCGACCCGCCACGTCGGTACGGGCGGTCGCCGGGGCGGTCGGGGCCAACCCGCTGCTCATCGTCCGCCCCTGCCACCGCGTCCTGGGTGCCAACGGCGCGCTCACCGGGTTCGCCGCAGGGCTTGATGCCAAGCGCCTGCTGCTCGGCCTGGAGTCGGCCTGAAGGGGCGCGAGGAACTGCGCTGCCAACCATGCACCTCCGTAGAGGGTTGGTCGCGCAGTTCCCCGCGCCCCTTAGGTAGTCGGTGGTTCGGCTCCGAGGGCTACTGCGAGTCGCTCCAACCCACCCAGTGCCCCCAGGACCGCTGCGCTGTCCTCCGCCGAGATCAACGACAACGCCGCGGCCATCCGCCGCTCGTGCGCCTGCTGCCAGTCGGCGAGCTGGCGGTGTCCGGCCTCGGTCACCGCGATCCGCGCGGTCCTGCGGTCGCCGGGATCGGCCTGCCGGTCCACGAAGCCCGACTCCAGCAGCTTCCCGATGAGCCCGCTGACCGTGTTCGGCGCCAGCCGCTGACGCGCCGCCAGTTCGCCGACCCGCAGCGGTCCCGTGGCCAGCGTCTGCAGCAGCTCGATCTGGGCCATCGGCAGCGACTCCCACGGGTAGTCCGTGCGGATGCTGCTGCGCAGGGCCCGGCGCAACTGGGTCACCACGTCGGTGAGGCGCTGCACCTGCGCGGGGTTCACGGCGGTTGTGGTGCGGGAGGCAGGATCGGACATGACCACAGACTAGTGTGCGACGCCGGCACCGCTCCTAGCGGGAGACCCAGCCGCGCTCGTACGCATGCCAGCCGAGCTGCATCCTGGTGGTGACCTCGGCGAGGTCCATCAGCCGCTTGACCCTGCGCTGCACCGTGCGCAGACCCAGGTCGAGCTGCTTGGCGACGCTCACGTCGGTCAGCCCCACCAGCAGCAGCGAGAGGATCTGCAGGTCCACGTCCTCCGGCTGCTCGCCGGCGTCCCGCACCAGCGCGCGCCGTCCGGAGGCTTCGGACACCCGCAGCGGCAGGGCCGACTCCCAGACGGATTCAAACAGCCCGGTCATGGCCTCCAGCAGGCCGCCCGCACGGACGATCAGCGCGGAGGGTTCGCCGGGGGCGTTCAGCGGACGGAGCGGCAGCATCGCCAGCGAGCGGTCCGCCATGATCAGCTTGGTGGGCACCCGGTCGGCGACCCTGACCTCCTCGTTCCGGTCCAGGGCGGTGAACAGCGCCACGGAGTTGGCGGGATCGTCCAGCGCGGCGCGCTCCAGGACCACCCGGTAGTCGACCCCGCGCGCCACCGCGGCGGGCTCGGCCTCGTTGTCGTCGCCGTTCACGGCCACCGGGGAGCTGGTGACCAGAGCCAGCACCTCCTGCTCCGCGCCCAGTTGCAGCTGTTCGAAGCGGTGGCGCACGGCGTCGGCCCCGGTGACGACCTCGATGAGGTCGCCGAGCGTGAGGCCGACGGCGTTGCGGCGGTACTCCTGTGCCAGGATCTCCACCGACTGCTCGGCCTGGGTGAGTTCGTGCCTGCGCTGGGACAGGAGTGCTCCGAGGGCGACCGCGGGCGGCGCGGCCACGAGTCGGCCGGGCTCGATCGTGGACTGCGCGACCAGGCCCAGGCCCTCCAGCACGGTCAGGGAGTCGGCCACCTGGCCGTGGCGGAGGCCGAGCTTGCCCGCGAGCTCGTCGATCGCGGCCGAGCCCAGGCCGACGAGCAGCCGGTAGACCTCTTCGCTCACGTCGTCCAGACCGACGAAGCCAAGCACCTGACCCGCCTCGCTTTCGCGTCGCCGTCCCGCCCGGGAAGCTGGAGCAACCGGAGTACTTCAAGGTCATCATGCCTGGCCAGGCGCTTTCCGGGTAGTCGGGACCCTGTGGAGGAAGTGTGCTTGCGCGCCACGGGGTGATCCGATTCGCCCGTTCCGCCCGGTGAGCGGGGTCGGGACGTGGACAATGGCGTCCGTCCGGGGTGCGGAATTGTCGCTGAGGAGACGAATCGATGAGCAGCCAGGGTGGACCCGCGTCGGGTGGGGCGGACGGTTCCTGGTGGGATGCCGTGTACGAGGGGCCGGGGGACGAGGTCCCCGACGCGCCGCGGGCCGATGCCGGGCCCGGGTCGGTGGACGACTGGTTCGACTCGGCCAGCGGCATGCTGAGCGGCGCGGCGCCGTCGCCCCCGTCGGCACCCCCGTCAGCACCCCGCGACGAGAGCCCGGAGGACGCCGCCCCGGCCGGTCCGCCCACGCTGGTCGACGCACCGCCGCAGCATGCCGCACCGCCGCAGGATGCCGTACCGCCGAAGGACGCCGCCGAGCCGCCGCCGCTGCCGCCGCTGCCGGTGCGTCCGCCCCGGATACCGGCGCTGAAGGCCGACCCCAGGGCCGTCCCCCCGCCGCGGGCGCCAGCCGATTCCGTGAGTGACGGGCAGGGGACGGTGACTGACGAGTCGTTCGATCCCTATGACCCCTTCGACGACATCCCGGACCTCCCGGTCCCACCGCTGCCCAGTGCCGCACCGAGCAGGCCGACGGCCCCGCCCACCGTCCCGCGGATCACCGTGCCCGCGGCCCGGCCGCTGCCGCCGCGCGCGGGGGAGCCGGCGTCCGACGACGAGCCGGAACCCGCGGCGCTGCCGGCCGCCGACCCCGACCTGCTCGTCGGCATGGTCCCGGACACCGCCCTGGACGGGGCCCGCTACGGCACCATGACGCTGCGCGCCGCCTCGGTCCGCGGGGACAGGGCCCGCCGTCGCGGTGAGGTCCGCGCCGACCGGCTGCTGACCCTGCGCTTCGGCGAGGGCAGCGAGGCGCTGCTGCTGGTCGTCATGGCGACCCCGCCCCCCGAGGAGAGCCCGTCGGTCGCGGACGACGCCTGCCGCCAGCTGGCCGCCTCGGTCGGTCGCAGCCGCAGCGAGCTGCTCGCCGACCTGCGGGTGGGCGCGCAGGAGCGGTTGCGCTACGGACTGCAGCGGCTCACCGCCCGCGCCGCGGTCCGGCTGCAACGGGTGCCGGAGTCCGGCTCGTCCACCGAACTCAGCGGTACCGGCGGGTCGTTGCACGCGCTGCTCGCTCCGCTGGACCCGACCAGCAGGCTGCGAGCGGGGTTCGGCCTCGGCCCCGGCGGGCTGCTGCTGCTCGGCGACGACGCCTGGTACGACGCGTACGCCGGGCGGCGGCTGGTCGGCTCGCAGCAGCCGAACGGCGGCGGGGCCGACAAGCCGGCGGCGCCGCGCAGCCCGGACCGCTTCCGGTTCCGGGTGGTGGTGCCCGAACCCGGGGACGTGCTGCTGCTCTGCAGCGAGGGCCTGGACCAGCCGCTGCGCGAGGAGCCCGCGGTGTCCGACTTCCTCGCCGACCACTGGGCGCATCCGCACCCGCCCGGCCAGGTCGACTTCCTGCGGCAGATCCAGGTCCGCGCCGAGGGCTATGCGGCGGACCGCACGGCGGCGGCGATCTGGGAGGACTGACCGGGCTCGGGCGCGGTCACTCCTCGGGCACCGCCGATTCGGCAGGTTCGGCGGTGGACTTGGCCAGTTCCACGGCCGGTGCGTCAGCCGGCGCTGGAGCCGGAACCGCGTCCTGCGGCGGCTGGTAGGGGGCAGGCGCCGGCACGGTCCCGTAGACCGGCGGCCGCATCGCCGCGGCCATCGAGTACGGGTGCCCCGCCCCCGGGCCCTGCATGATGCGCACCTGCTGGCGACTGGTCACCCGGCGCACCATCAGGATGCCCAGCACGGCCGCCGCGATCCGCAGCGCTCCGATCACGAACGCGAGGACGAACCATGCCGTGGCGACCGACGCGGTCGTGTCGTCACCCGTTTCGTTGTTGTGCTGCACCATCATGTTCATCGGGAAATAGGGCAGCGCGATCACCACCTGGCTGAGGGCGAAGGCGAGCCACCAGAACGTCACAAGCCGCGTTCGAGGCTTCCACACCCGCTGCTCGGTCAGCGGCTCGCTGGCCCGCCAGATGTCCCCGGCCACCAACCGGGGAAGCACCAGGTAGGCGAGCGGGACGAACCAGCCGCCGATCGCCCAGCCGGGGCCCAGCCGCTGCTGCCCAGGGGCGAGCACAGCGGAGAGCTTGGCGGACTTGAAGAACCACATGATGAAGGTGATGCCCGTGCCGAGGATCAGCAGCATCTCCAGGACCAGGAGCAGCGCGGACCCCCCGAGGGTGGCGGTGGCCGCGTCCCAGTGGCTGCCGGCTCCGTCCACGCCTATGGAGTGGGACAGCGCCATGCCGTAGCCGTCCAGGCCGAGGAACAGCAGCGACGTCAGCAGGCTGGCGCCGAACAGGATCTGCACGGCCAGCGCCAGGCCGGTGGGTGCGGAGGGAACGGTGTAGGCGACGGGGTAGTAGGCCGAGGGTTGGGCGCCGCCGCCCCAGCCGCAGGCGGAGCACCGTCCGTAGGGGTCGACGTACGGGGAGGAGCAGGACGGACAGGACACAGTGACTCCACCAGAGAAAGCCCGCTCATCGGCGGCGGGGGGCTGATGCTACCGAGCGGTCGGGTGGCCGTCCATCGGCTTCCCGGCTCCGGCCCGGGACGATCAGCGCAGGTGAAGGGAGTCGTCCAGGTATTCGCCGATGTGTGCCAGCGCGGCCTCCCGGCTCGCCCCGGGGACTCCGGTGACCACGGGCGTGCCGAAGCCGTCCAGCAGCGCGCCGAGCCGTACCGCGAAGCGCTCCGGATCGACGGCGCGGAACTCGCCGGCGGCGATGCCCCGGCGCAGCAGCGCGACCAGGTCGGTCCGCCAGGCGGCCTCGATCGCGGCCTGCCCGGTGCGCATCGCCTCGACGGCGAGCGAGCGGCCCCACACCTCCACCCACAGGGCCCAGCGCGGGTCGCCGGCCCTGGTGGGCAGGTAGAGGGCGACGTAGTCGTCCAGCTGCCGTGCCGCCGGCGCGTCCGAGGCGAGCGCGGCGCGGCGGCGCTCGCCCAGTTCGGCCTCGCTCCAGCCCAGGGTCTCCAGCAGCAGCCGGTCCTTGCTGCCGAAGTAGTAGAGGAGATGTCCGGCGCTCATGCCGAGGCGTCGTCCGAGCGCGGCCATGGTCAGCGCGGCCAGCCCCTGCCGGGCGATGGCGTCCATCGCGGCGGCGAACACCTCCTCGCGCGGCGGCGCGGGGCGTCGGCCCTGCTCCCGGTCTGACACGCCGGTCCCTCCGATGGCGTTGGAATGTCGTTCTAAGCCAGTAAAGCAGCCGGACCGGAGCGCCCGTCCGAAATCATCCGGCTCCCCGGCGCATGAGGTCGGCGGACGCGGGTACACGACGGCCCGAAGTCAGTCCCGATCAGTGAGCGATCGACCGCGTGGAAGCCGTTCACGCCGGTCCCGTCCCAGGGAGGAGCACCATGCACAGCAGGACCGAGGTCATGACGAGGAGCACCACCGCCGTCCCGCGGCGGTCCGCCGAACCCGTCGCGGACGTGGCACTGCCTGCCTTCGCCGTCCCTACCGCGCTGCGTCCTGCCGCTGTCGGCCCCGCCGACGCCCGGGCCATGTCCAAGGTGCTGTTCGCCCGGATGGCGACGCTGGAGGAGGGCACGCACGAGTACCAGTACGTGCGCAACACCCTGGTGGAGCTCAACCTGGCGCTGGTCCACTTCGCCGCCGCCCGGTTCCGCACCCGTAGCGAGCCGATGGAGGACATCGTCCAGGTCGGCACGATCGGCCTGATCAAGGCCATCGACCGGTTCGACCCGGCCCGCGAGGTCGAGTTCCCCACCTTCGCCCTGCCCACCGTCCTCGGCGAGATCAAGCGCTTCTTCCGGGACACCAGCTGGGCCGTCCATGTGCCGCGCCGGCTCCAGGAGTTGCGGCTGGCACTGGCCCGGGCCGGCGACGACCTCTCGCAGACGCTGGACCGCGCCCCGACCGCGGCCGAGCTCGCCGCGCACCTCGGCATCACCGAGGAGGAGGTCTGCGAGGGCCTGGTCGCCAGCAACGCCTACTCGGTGAGTTCCCTGGACGCCCAGCCCGGTGAGGACGAGACCGAGGGCTCCTTCGCGGACCGCGTCGGGGAGGTCGACCCCGGGCTGGAGGGCATCGAGAACCTGGAGTCGCTCAAGCCGCTGATCGGCCGGCTCAGCGAGCGCGAGCGGACGCTGCTGTCGCTCCGTTTCGGCGCCGAGCTGACGCAGGCTCAGATCGGCGAGGAGCTCGGGATCTCGCAGATGCATGTCTCCCGGCTGCTGTCCCGGGCGCTGGAAACGCTGCGGTCGCACCTGCTCGTCGAGGAGTGACCGGTGCTCACCGAGCCCAGGGAGGTGCCGAGATGAGCCGAAAGGTCGTCGCAGGCGGTGCGGACGCGATCCCCCGCTTCGCGGTGGAGCTTCGTCCCGTCGGACCCGCCACGGTGCTCGCCCTCACCGGTGAGCTGGACCACGACACCGCCCCCGCGCTGCGGGAACGACTGGCGCAGGCGCTGGCGCGGGCCGGCCGGCCGGGACACACGCCGACCGTGGTCGTGGACTGCGCCGGGCTGCTCTTCTGCGACTCCACCGGGCTCAATGTGCTGCTGACGGCCCGGCTGCAGGCCGACGAGCAGGGCATCTCGATCCGTCTGGCCGCCCTGCGCGGCCATGTGGTGCGGATGTTCGACATCACCGGCGCCGGAACGGTGTTCAGCATCCATCCGGATCTCGACGACGCCCTGGCGGCCGTGTGATGGGACAGGACACCATCAGGCGCTCCCCGGTGCTGCCGCCCGGCGGCCAGATCCGGCGGCTCGCCCTGACCGGCACCGCCGCTCCGGTCGGGCGGGCCCGTGACTTCTCCCGGAAGGCGCTGACCGACTGGGAATGGCTCCCCGGGGAGACCGCGGAGCAGCGGGCGGTGGCCGAGGACGTGCTGCTGCTGGTCTCGGAACTGGTCACCAACGCCTGTCTGCACGCCGGCGGACCGACCGAACTGGCACTGCGCTGCACCGGCGAGCGACTGCGGGTGGAGGTCTCCGACCTCAGCCCGGACCCGCCCCGCCCGCGCACCCCGCACGAGGCCGCCCGCCCGGGCGGCCACGGCCTGCACATCGTCGCCCGCCTGGCCCACGCCTGGGGCACCGTCCCGTCCGACCGGGGTAAGACGGTCTGGCTGGAGGTCCGGACACCCCACTGAGCGGCCCGCCGCGCCGGGCCCGTCGCCTCCTTCAGGCCGAGGGCTGCTGCTGGGTGATGCAGTGGATGCCGCCCCCGTTTGCGAAGATCTCCCGGGCGTCGACCAACTCGACCTTGCGGTCCGGGAAGTGATGGGCGAACAGTTCGGCGGCGGACTGGTCGCGGGGGTCGTCGAAGGCGCAGAGGACGACTGCGCCGTTGCAGAGGTAGTGGTTGATGTAGGAGTAGTCGACGGGTTCGCCGTGCTCCTCGAAGAGGACGGTGGGGGCCGGGAGTTCGACCACCTCCAGTCGGCGCCCCCGGGCGTCGGTGGAGGCTCGGAGCAGGTCGGCGATCTGCCGGGTGACCTCGTGGTCGGGGTGGGCCGGGTCGGGCTGGCTGTGGACGACGACGGTGCCGGGCCTGAGGAAGGCGGCGACGATGTCGATGTGGCCGCGGGTGCCGAAGCGCTGGTAGTCGCGGGTCAGCCCGCGCGGGACCCAGATCGCCTTGGTGGTGCCCAGGTGGGCGTGGATCTCCGCCTCCACCTGCTCCTTGGTCCAGTCCGCGTTGCGGCCCTCGCCCAGCTGCACGGTCTCGGTGAGCAGTACGGTGCCCTCGCCGTCGACGTGGATGCCGCCGCCCTCGTTGATCAGGCGGGAGGCGAAGCGGCGGACCCCGGCCAGGGCGCTGACCTCCTCGGCGATGTGCTGGTCGTGCTCCCAACTGGCCCATTCCTGGGCGCCCCAGCCGTTGAAGACCCAGTCGGCGGCGGCCAGTCCGCCTTTGCCGTCGGTGAGGAAGGTGGGGCCGATGTCGCGCATCCAGGCGTCGTCCAGCGGCCGTTCGACGATCTCGACCTCGGCGGACACATAGCCGCGGGCCGCCTCGGTCTCGCCGAGATTGACGACCAGAGTGACCGGCTCGTAGCGGACCACGGTGTTGGCGACGGCCGCCCAGGCCGCGCGGGCGGCGTGCAGGTCCTCGCCGCCGAAGGTCTCGTTGGGGGTGGGAAAGGCCATCCAGGTGCGGTCGTGCGGCTGCCATTCGGCGGGCATGGAGTAGCCCAGCTCGGCCGGGGTCTGATGGTTCGTCATGGTGCTTGTCCTTAGAGGAAGTAGAGGCGACTGAGGGACACCGATTCGGCGGCGACGGACTGCAGCAGTTCGCCGTCCAGCGAGACCAGCCCGGTGGCGGGGTTGACGTCGACCGTGCCGGTGCGGCCGTTGCGCAGCATGTCCCGCGGGCCGATGCCGCGGGTGTTGCGGACGGCGACGCGGCGGCGGCGGGTCGGCATGGCGTCGCCGTTGTCGACGGCGGCCCGGGCGACGAAGGCCACCGAGATGTCGGCGGCGGTCGCCCCGTGCGCCCCGAACTGCGGGCCCAGTACCAGCGGTTCGCAGCGGTCGGTGGAGGCGTTGGGGTCACCGGTGACGCCGTAGGCGGGGAAGCCGGACTTCAGCACCAGCTGCGGCTTGGCGCCGAAGTGGTCGGCGCGCCAGAGCACCAGGTCGGCGAGCTTGCCGACCTCGATGGAGCCGATCTCGTGGGCCAGGCCGTGGGCGATGGCCGGGTTGATGGTGAGCTTGGCGATGTAGCGGAGCACCCGCTCGTTGTCGTCGCCGCCGTTCACTTCGCCGAACGAACCTGTGCCGTCCATCGGGCCGAGCTCGTACTTCATCTTCCCGGCCAGCGCGAAGGTCCGGCGCACGGTCTCGCCGGCCCGGCCCATGCCCTGGGCGTCGGAGGAGGTGATGCCGATGACGCCCAGGTCGTGCAGCACGTCCTCGGCGCCCATCGTCCCGGCGCGGATCCGGTCGCGGGCCATGGCGGCGTCGCCGGGCAGGTCGACCTTGAGGTCGTGGGCGGAGACGATCATGCCGAAGTGCTCGCCCAGCGCGTCCCGGCCGAAGGGCAGGGTCGGGTTGGTGGAGGATCCGATGACATTGGGGACGCCCGCCATCTTCAGCACATTGGGGACGTGCCCGCCGCCGCAGCCCTCGATGTGGAAGGCGTGGATGGTGCGGCCCGCGAGCACGGCGAGGGTGTCCTCGACGGACAGGCACTCGTTCAACCCGTCGGTGTGCAGGGCGACCTGGACGTCGTGCTCCTCGGCGACCCGCAGCGCGGTGTCCAGGGCCCGGGCGTGGGCGCCCATGTCCTCGTGCACCTTGAAGCCGGAGGCGCCGCCCTCGGCGAGGGCCTCGACCAGCGGCGCGCCGTCCGAGGAGGAGCCCCGGGCCAGGAAGCCGATGTTCACCGGCCAGGCGTCGAACGCGTTGAACGCGTGCCGCAGCGCCCAGGGCGAGTTGACGCCGACGCCCCAGACCGGGCCGAACTCCTGGCCGATGATCGTGGTGACGCCGGAGGCCAGCGAGGCTTCCATGATCCGCGGCGACAGCAGGTGCACATGGGTGTCGATGGCTCCGGCGGTGGCGATCATGCCCTCGCCGGAGACGATGCTGGTGCCGGTGCCGACCACGACGTCCACCCCGTCCAGGGTGTCCGGGTTCCCGGCCCGGCCGATGGCGTGGATCCGGCCGTCACGGATGCCGATGCTGGTCTTGCGGATGCCCAGCACGGCATCGATGACCAGGACGTTGCTGATCACGACGTCGCAGGTGTCGCGGACGGCGGCGGCCTTGAGGTGCAGGCCGTCCCTGGCCGTCTTGCCGAAGCCGGCCAGGAACTCCTCGCCGGGCTGCTGGGAGTCGGACTCGACCCGGACGATCAGGCCCGAGTCGCCCAGCCGGACCCGGTCGCCGGCGCGCGGACCGTGCACGGCGATGTAGTCGGCGGGGGTGATGGTGCTGCTGGGCCCGGGGCGGCCGTGGCAGCCGTGGGCGTCGAAACCGCTGGCGGTCACTGGCCGTCCTCCTGGTACTGCGTCAGATATCCCGTGGCGCGGGCCTTCTCCAGCGCCGCTTCCCTGGCGCCGGGGGCGTCCAGGGGGCCGTCCACCAGGCCGGCGAAGCCGATGGCGACCCGGGCGCCGGCGATCGGCTGCAGTTCCACCTCCACGGTCGCGCCCGCGTCGAAGCGCACCGTGGAGCCGGCCGGGATGGCCAGCCGGGTGCCGTAGGCGGCGGCGCGGTCGAAGGCGAGCCGGGGATTGGCCTCGAAGAAGTGGAAGTGCGAGGTGACGCTGATCGGCACCGGCGCGGTGTTGCGCACCGGCAGCCGCACCGGCGGCTCGGGCGGCTGATAGCCCTCGCCCGCGCCGGGCAGCGCGGCCCCCGGGGCGTCCGGCCCCAGCGATCCCGCGCCGCGGAACGGGTCGTCGATCACGCAGAGCCTGGTCCCGTCGTCGAACACCGCCTCCACCTGCAGCGTGGTCACCACGTCCGGAACACCGGGCAGGACGTCCGCCGCGGTGAGCACGGACCGCCCGGCCTCGACCGCCTCGGCCAGCCGCCTGCCGTCCCGGGCGGCCTCGCACACAGTGTCGGCGATCAGCGCGGTCGCCTCCGGCACATTGAGCCGCACCCCGCGCGCCCGCCGCGCACGGGCCAGCTCGGCGGCGGTGAAGAGCAGCAGCCGGTCCCGCTCGGTCGGTGTCAGTCGCACAATGCCTCGTCCCGGTCTTTAGAACGCCGTTCAAACCCTCGCTGGCATTGAACCCCGAGGGCCGGGTCGATGTCCAGCAAGGACCGTTCGTGGCGGTGACCGGACTGCGGTCCGGCTCACTCCCGGCGGAGCCGCACCGTCAGGATCTGGAAGGGGCGGAGGGGGAGGGTGAGTGTGCCGTCGGGGGCCGGGGAGAGCGGGGTGGTGGGGCGTTCGAGGAGGTCGGTGAGGGTGGCTGAGGTCGGGGGGAAGGCGGGGTGGAGGGTGCAGGTGGTGCGGGCGCCGAGGGATTCGTAGAGGCGGACGACCACGTCGCCGGAGCGGTCGTCGGCGAGCTTGACGGACTCGACGACAGCGGTGGTGGGGCCGGTGAGGGAGATCAGCGGGGGCGCCGGTGCGGCGGCGGTGCGGCGCAGCGGGAGGTTGAGGGCGTGGCCCGCGGCGACCGCGTCGGTCAGGGTCGCGCCGGGCTGCAGGGCGTAGCGGAAGCGGTGGCGACCGGTGTCGGTCTCCGGGTCGGGGGAGTGCGGGGAGCGCAGCAGGGTCAGCCGGACGGTGGTGGTGGATCCGTCGCGGCTGATGTCATGGCCGTAGGTGGAGTCGTTGACGACGGCGATGCCGTAGCCGGGCTCGCCGACATGGACCCACCGGTGCGCGCAGATCTCGAAGCGGGCGGCGTCCCAGCTGGTGTTGGCGTGGGTGGGGCGCTGGACGTAACCGAACTGGATCTCGGAGCTGGAGCGGTCGGCGTGGACGTCGAGCGGGAAGGCGGCCTTGAGCACCTTCTCCGACTCCTGCCAGTCGATGTCGGTGTCGATCAGCAGCCGCGGCGATCCGGCGTCGAGGGTCAGCAGCTGGACGATGCGTGATGCGCCGAAGGCGCGTTCCACCCGGACGGTGGCGCTCATCGGGCCGTCCGAGGCCACGGTCACCGACTCCGCCGCGGTGAGGTCGGTCCAGCGGCGGCGGTAGTGGCGGTCGATGTCCCAGGCGTCCCATTTGCTGGGGTGGTCCGGGTGGAGCTGGAGCAGATTGCCGTAGGTTCCCGCAGCCAGGGCTTCACGGCCGACCGGGCCGGCGGTCAGGTCCAGGACCGAGCCGAGCAGGCCGTCCGGGGTGACCGTGATGCGCAGCAGTCCGTTGTCGAGGACGGTGCCGTCGGGCGAGGAGGCGGTCCGGACCGGGGCGATCCCGGCCGGGAGGCCGGCCGAGAGGGTGCCGACGCCCAGCGCGGGGGCCTGCGCCCACCGGCCGTCCAGCACTTCGGCCCGGTCGAACGAGGAGGCGTTGAGGATCCGGTCGCCGTCCTCCCCGTCGCCGGCCGGGCAGGCGGAGGCGATCAGGGCCTCCAGCTCCTCCGCCACCGCCCGGTAGGTCTCCCGCGCCTCCCGGTGCACCCAGGCGATGGAGCTGCCCGGCAGGATGTCGTGGAACTGGTGCAGCAGCACCGTCTTCCAGAGCCGGTCCAGTTCCTCGTAGGGGTACTCCGCCGCAGGCAGGAAGCTCGCGGCCGACAGCTCTGCCTCGCGCAGCAGGTGTTCGCTGCGGCGGTTGCCGCGCTTGGTCGCGGCCTGGGTGGTGTAGGTGGCGCGGTGCAGCTCCAGGTACATCTCGCCGGACCAGACCGGTGCCGCCGCCCCGTACTCGGCCTCCGCCGCGGCGAAGAAGGCCGACGGCGCCTCGACCACCACCCGCGGCGAGCCCTCCAGGTCGCGGACCCGGCGGGCCCGCTCCAGCATCTCCCTGGTGGGGCCGCCCCCGCCGTCGCCGTAGCCGAAGGGGAGCAGCGAGCGGGTCGCCAGCCCTTTGTCGCTGAACGTGCGCACGGCCCGGGCCAGCTCGTTCCCCGACACGGTGGCGTTGTAGGTGTCGACCGGCGGGAAGTGGGTGAAGACCCGGCTGCCGTCGATGCCCTCCCACCAGAAGCTGTGGTGCGGCATCCGGTTGGTCTCGTTCCAGGACATCTTCTGGGAGAGGAACCAGCGCACCCCGGCCAGCCGGGCCAGCTGCGGGAACGCGGCGGTGTAGCCGAAGGAGTCGGGCAGCCAGACCTCCTCGGTCTCCACCCCCAGCTCGTCCAGGAAGAACCGCTTGCCGTGCACCAGCTGCCGGGCCAGGGCCTCGCCGCCGGGCATGTTGGTGTCGGACTCCACCCACATGGAGCCGACCGGGGCCCAGTTCCCGGCCGCCACGGCGTCCTTGATGCGCTGCCAGATCTGCGGCTGGTGGTCCCTGGTCCAGGCGTACTGCTGGGCCTGTGAGCAGGCGAACACCAGTTCCGGATAGTCCTGCGCCAGCGCGGTGACATTGGCGAAGGTCCTGGCCGTCTTGCGGACGGTCTCCCGCAGCGGCCAGAGCCAGGCCGAGTCGATGTGGGCGTGCCCTACCGCGGAGAGCCGGTGTGCGCTTGCGTGCGCGGGGCGCGCGAGCATATGCGCGAGCTGGTCTCGTGCTTCGAGCGCCGTTCCGGGGACGTCGTGCAGGTCCAGCATGTCCAGCATCCGCTCCAGGGCGCGCAGGATCTCGTGCCGGCGCGGGTCCTCGGTGCTCAGCTCGTGCATCAGGCCGCTGAGCACCTCGATGTCCAGATCGAGGTGGAAGACCTGCTCGTCCAGGACGGCCAGTTCGGCCCGGCCGAGCCGGTAGAGCGGGGTGTCGCCGCCGGTCAGCCGGTCGCCGAGGGCAGTGGGGCGGAAGCCGTTGCCGAGGATGTCGGGGTTGGCCGCGGTCTCGGCGAGCAGCTCCACCCGCTCGCCACCGGCGACCGGAGCGCCGACCGCGATCCAGCGGTTGTCCCGGTGGATGCCCTTGACGGGGACCCCGTCCCGGTCGTGGACCAGGGCCTCGGCGTTGAATCCCGGCCAGGCCCCGCCGTAGCCGAGGTCGAGCAGGGCCTCGACCCGCCGTCCGGCCCACTCCGGAGGAACCTCGCCCTGGAACCGGAACCAGGTGGTGGACCAGGGCCCGCCCCACTCCCCGCCGGTCTCGAACGGCCGGTACTCCGCCTTCAGGGCCTCCTGCACCGGCACCGGCTCGCCCGGGGCGTGCCAGGCCGACACCTGCAGCGGCACGGTCAGCGGATAGCGGGCGGGGTGGACGAACTGCGACACCGCCCGTTCCAGACGGCTTTCCACCATGCGACGGTCGTCGTGCACGACAGCCACCTCCTGTGGGGTCACCCTCGGCTTTCCCTGGTCACCGAGGGCTGAATCGGAGGACGCGCCGGGCTCCGATTCCGGCATTGCCGCTGATACCTTCATCCGACAGGATGAAGCCAAGATAAACGTGAGGATTCACTGAGTCGCCGACCCGCTGTTCAGCGGGTTGCCGACGGCGAAGAATCACCGACCACGACCGGCAGGGAGAGCAATGGCGTCCGCACCCCAGTCGCCGTCGCCGCGCCCGCCCGCCGACCTTCCGGGCTTCCCGTTCCTGCCGGCATCCGGCCTTCTGGCGGCGGGCCCCCAGAACGGCGGCGCCGAGACCAACGGCGAGGCCGCTCCCGCCTGGCTGGCGCCGGCCATGGCCGCCAACGGGATCGGCTCCTTCGACTGGGACCTGCACACCGACCTGGTCGACGGCGACGACCGCGCCTGCCTCATCCTGGGTATCCCCCTCGACGACGGGACCGGCCACCGCCCCCCGCCGATGAACTCCGAGTCCTTCCTCGCCATGCTGCACCCCGACGACGCCCCGATCGTGCGACGCCGGGTGGCCAGGGCCGTCGAGACGCTGGGCCAGTGCGGCGCCTACTACCGCACCGTCTTCGCCGACGGCGAGATGCACGCCGTCCGCTTCCGCGGCCGGGTCCTGGCCGATGAGCGGGGCAGGCCCTCGCACATGGTCGGCTTTGTCTGGGACGCCACCGCTGAGCTGCACAAACGCGTCCGCGCCGACCATCTCGCGGTGCTCCGCGAGGAGCGCACCCGCTTCATCAAGGAAGCCGCCCGGGCCCTGTCCGAGGCGACCACCATGAACGACGTCGCCCGGGTCTTCACCGAGCTGCCGCTCCCGGGCATCCCGCCGGACGGGCTGATCCTGGCCGCGCTGGAGAACGGCCGGATCCAGATCCTGCGCTCCACCGGCTACGACCCGGACACCGCGCCGCCGCCGCACAACCACGTCCCGCTGGACGCCGACCACCCTGCGGCGCTGGCGCTGCGCACCCGCACCCCGGTGTTCATCTCCAGCCGGCCCGAGTACCAGGAGCGCTTCCCCGTCGCCTGGGCGCCGGTCGTGCACTCACGGCACAGCACCTGGGCCTTCCTCCCGCTGATCGCCAGCGGTCGCCCGCTGGGAGTGTGCCTGGTCAGCTTCACCGAGGAACGGTCCCTGGACGCCGAGGACCGGACCCTGCTCAGCACCCTGGGCGGCATGGTCGCCCAGTCGCTGGCCCGGGCCCGGCTGCACGACGCCGAGCACGAGCTGGCCGCGGGCCTGCAGCGGGTGCTGCTGCCGCGCCGGGTGCCGCCGCTGCCCGGGTTCAGCACCGCCGTGCGCTACCTCCCGGCCGGGACCGGGCTGCAGATCGGCGGCGACTGGTACGACGTGGTGCCGCTGCCCGGCGGTCATGTCGGACTGGTCATCGGGGACGTCCAGGGGCACGATGTGCACGCCGCCGGCGTGATGGGCCAGCTGCGGATCGCCCTGCGCGCCTACGCCGCCGAGGGCCACCCGCCGGCCGCCGTGATGGCCCGTGCCTCCCGCTTCCTCGCCGACCTGGACACCGGGCACTTCGCGACCTGCCTCTACGCCGAGGTCAACGTCGACTACGGCGCCGTCTACGCGGTGCGCGCCGGGCATCTGGACCCGCTGGTGCGCCGCGCCGACGGCAGCGCCGCCGTGCAGCCGGTGGCGGGCGGGCTGCCGCTGGGCATCGACCCCGACAGCGCCTACCCGGTCACCCGCTTCACCCTGGACCCCGGGGAACTGCTGCTGCTCTGCACCGACGGACTGGTGGAGACCCGCAGCATCGACATCGACGAGGGCATGGAGCGGCTGCGCCGGACCATCGCCGGTCCGCACCCCGAGGGGCCGGCCGCCCTGGAGGCGCTGGCCGACCGGCTGGAGGAGCAGGCCGCCGACAGCCATGAGCGGGACGACGACATCGCGCTGCTGCTGCTCCGCTGGGAGGGTCCGGCCGAGAACCGCCCGCGGCAGCTGCGCCGCCGGATCCAGCAGGCCGACCTGGCGCAGATCTCCGAGGTGCGCGGCGAGCTGCGCGACGCGGTACGGCGCTGGGGTGTCGGCGACCTCGCCGACACCGTCGAACTGCTGACCTCGGAGCTGATCACCAACGCCCTGGTGCACACCGACCGGGACGCGCTGCTGACCGCCCGGCTCTACCGGGAGGGCGGCCCGGCCGGCCCGGCCCGGCTCCGGGTCGAGGTGGACGACGAGTCCGACCTCTGGCCCCGGCGCCGCACGCCCGGGGAGCAGGCATCCTCCGGGCGCGGGCTGATGCTGGTCGAAGCGCTCTCCGACGCCTGGGGCGTGGACCCGCGCGGCAGCGGCAAGCGGATGTGGTTCGAGCTGATCCACCGTCAGCCGACGGCCGGGGCCGCCCCCGAGCCGAAGCCGGAGGCGGCGCCGGAACCTCAGCCGTAGAGCTGCTCCAGGTCCTTCAGCTTCTGCTCCAGCGAGTCCAGCCGGGGCAGGGTCAGCGTGTCGTCCTCGGCCGACAGGTCGAAGGTCCGCTCCTCCGGCCTGGGCCGCACCGGCAGTTCGACCACCGGCGTCTCGATCCTTGCTGTCTCGATCCTCGGCGTCTCCGTCTCCAGCGGGTCGTTGCCCGCTATGACGGGCTCCGCGGCCGGCGAGCGTTCGCCCCCCGCCGTCCGCGGACCGGCCGACGCGGGCAGCTCCGCCCGCGCGCGCAGCCCGCGCGACCAGCCCCGGCTGCTCAGCGCCCGCAGCTCGGCGCGCTCATGACGGGAGGCCCGGCGCTGCTCGTGCCGCTCGATCTCGCGCTGCCGCTTGTCGTCGCGAACCTCGTCGACGGCCTCGTCCAGGCTGCGGACGTTCTCCAGCAGCATCAGCGACCAGGCGGCGTAGGTCTCCCTGGGCGCGCGCAGCCAGCGCACGATCCGGATCTGCGGCAGCGGCCGCGGCACCAGGCCCTGCTCGCGCAGCGCCGCCCGGCGGGTCTGCTTCAGCGCGCGGTCGAACAGCACCGCCGCGGAGAGCGACATGCCGGCGAAGAACTGCGGCGCACCGTGGTGGTCCACCCCGCGCGGCGCGTGCACCCAGTTGAACCAGGCGGAGGCGGCCGCGAACAGCCACACCAGGATGCGTGACCCCAGCGCGGCGTCGCCGTGGCTGGCCTCGCGCACGGCCAGCACCGAGCAGAACATCGCCGCGCCGTCCAGCCCGAACGGCACCAGGTACTCCCAGCCGCCGGAGAGCCCCAGGTTCTGCAGACCGAAGCCGACCAGCCCGTGGAAGGACAGCGCGGCGGCGACGGCGGCGCAGCAGAACAGCAGGACGTAGGAGGCCGAACCGTAGAGCGCCTCCTTCTTCCGGCGCCGTTCCTCGCTCCGTTCCCAGGAGTCGGTGCTCGCGCGTGAAGCCGAGCCGCGCGACCGCAGCAGGGTCGCCAGCCCCGCGATGAGAAGGAGGCTCGCGACGACCGCGACGCCCCACCCCAGCGTTATGTCGGTAACTCTCATGCCCCTGCCCAAACCTCGGATGCCCCGGCCGGTGCCGAAGTGGGAACCATCCTGGCTCAAACCTGCGGGGCGCATGATGCTTTTGGGATGGATACACCGGAAGGGTGTATCCATCGTTGGTGTACGCACCGGGTAGGGTGGCCGGATGTCCCCCGTCCCCACCCACTCCGGCCTGCGGCTTCGCCCCTCCGAGCAGCCCGGGGACGGCCGTCGCGGACCGGAGTGGACGCCCGGGACCCTGGCCCTGCTGCTGCCTCCTGTGGTACTGGCGTTGACGCTGGGTCTGTGGGGCATCGGCCGGGACCGCAGCCTCTGGGGTGACGAGGCGGTCAGCCTGGAGGTCGCGCACCGCAGCACCGCGCAGATCTGGGCACTCGCCCACCACGTCGACGCCGTGCACACGCTGTACTACCTGCTGCTGCACGGCATGTTCCAGCTCCACGACGGCGGCCCGGCGCTGCTCCGGCTGCCCTCGGTGCTGGGCACCACGGCCGCGGCGGCCGGAGTCGCCCTGATCGGACGCCGGCTCGCCGGACCGCGCGCCGGGCTCGCCGCGGGGCTGGTCCTGCCGGTCTTCCCGGCCGTCCAGCAGTACGCCCAGGAGGGCCGCTCGTACGCGCTGGTCATGGCCGCGGTGGTGGGCAGCGGACTGCTGCTGCTCCGGGCCGTGGAACGCCCCGGCCCCGGGCGCTGGTGCGGCTACGCGGCTGCCACTCTGGCCACCTGCCTGCTGCACGAGTACGCGGCGCTGGCCGTCGCTGCCCATGCGGTGACGCTCGGACTGGCCCGGGTGGAGCGCCGGGTCCGGGTGGGCTGGTGCCTGGCCATGGCGGCGGTGCCGGCCGGCCTGGCGCCGCTGGCCGTGGTCGGGACGGAGCAGGCCAAGCAGGTCGCCTGGATCACCGCGCCGACCACTGACACGGTGCTGTTCGCCGCCGGAATGTGCCTGCTGGGCGCGCTGTGCGCGCTGGTCCCGCAACGGCCGGCCGGCGGCGTGAGCCTGCGTGGGTTCGCGCTGCCACTGCTCCTGCTGCCGCAGGCTCTCCTGCTGGCCGTCTCACTCGTGCACCCGGTCTACCTGGACCGCTATGTCCTGTTCGAGTACGCGGGACTGGCCCTGCTGGTCGGCTCGGCGCTGGACGCGCTCGGACGACGACTGCCCCGGGTCGGCCCGCGCGCCCTGCTGGCCGTGCCGCTGGCGCTGCTCCTGCTGCTGCCGGTCGAGACCCAGCTGCGCACACCGATGAGCCGGTCCGACGACCTGCAGGGAACCGCAAGGGCCGTCGCCGCGCTCGCCCGGCCGGGGGACGGGGTGCTCTTCCTGCCGTCCTCGCGACGCTATTCCGAGCTGGTCTTCCCGCAGGACTACGCGGGGCTGACCGATCTGGCGCTGTCCGCTCCGGTGGCCGGATCCGCGACGCTGGGCGGTGTCGAGCTGACCCCGCAGCAGATCGAGGCACGGATGGCCGGCTTCGCCCGGATCATCACCGTCCGCACCAAGGGCAAGGGCCCCTCTCCGACCGCTGCGAGCCGGGACAAGGCCAAGCAGGCGGCGCTGACCGCCGGCTTCCAGAAGTGCACCAGCCTGGAGGTCCGGGGCGTCGAGGTCAGCCTCTACGCCCGCCCCGGCGCCTGCCCGTCCCGCTGATCGGCGCGCTGGTCGGGCCGCAGGCCGTCCGGATCGCGCTCCTCGGCCAGCCACACCGGTACGTCGCCGAACGTCCGTACCAGGCGGGCGGCCTGGGCCCGCAGCAGGACGGCCTCCGGGCTGGGGGAGACCTCGGCGAGCGCGGCCAGCGCGGGGGCGATGCCGATGGCGAAGCCGACCAGCTCGCGCAGCCGCAGTGACTCGGCGAAGCCGTGCCTGGCCCCGGCCAGGTTCCCGTCCTGCTGGGCGATCGAGGCGAGATGCCGCCAGGTGTAGGAGAGCAGCAGGTCGTCCCGCTGCTGTTCGGCCCCGGCGTGGGCGCGGCGGTAGGTGGTGCGGGCGGCGGCCGGGTCCTTCAGCAGGTTCTCGGCGACCAGGCCGCGGCGGAAGTCCAGCAGCGGACGGCCCGGTGCGTCCGGCGGCAGCATGGCCGAGGCCCGGCCGAGGGCCATCTGGGCCTCGTCCAGTCGGTCGTGGACCTGGAGCAGGGTCGCGCAGTAGGCGAGGTAGCCGCGCGCGCAGGCCGCCGCGGCGCGAGTGGTGTCGACCCGCGCGCCGGCCTCGGCCAGCCGCAGCGCGGATTCGGCTTCGCCCCAGCCCCGGTTCTCGAAGAGCGCGCGCTCGATCAGCAGCTCGGCCCGCTCCAGCGCCGCCTCGGCGGAGTGCGCGGCGGCCGGCTCCAGCAGTGCGGCGGCGGCCTGCCAGCAGCCGCGCGAGCGCAGCAGCCACACCGTGGCGCCGTCGTCGGGGGCGGCGGCTCCGGGAACCGAGTCGTCGGGGTTCGGGATCGCTGCCGTTCGCTGGTCCGACGCGTCTCGGTTGACCGACAAGGACGGCTCCCCTCCGTGCTGCTGGCCGGTACTCCAATTTTTCGGGGCGCGACGCCCCGTACCCCTGCGAACCCCGCTGGTGGCCTGCTTGCGTCGACTTGAACCCGCCTGGTGAAGCTGAGGGGTGACGGAATTGCAACACGAGTCGACCACCCGCGCCAGATCAAACACACGCCCAGTTCCAACTGACGATACGTCAGTTCGAGCCGCCGGTGCGCAACAGCTCCCGGGCCGCGGAGTTCACCGGTTGCGGCACGCCCTCCAGATCCAGCTCGAAGAGGGCCACCAGCAGCTGGTCCGCCCGGTTGCGGGACTCCTGGTTGTAGCCGGCCAGCGTGAACATCACCGGCTGCAGTTCGTCGGCGTGCAGGGTGTTCAGCCACAGGCACTCGACCGCGCGCAGGTCGGCCGGTTCGGTCCAGGTGTCGACCTGGGCGACGACCGTGCTGCCCAGCAGGCACACCCCCTCACGGTCCTGCGAGTCGGACACCTCCAGCGTGCCGAAGCCCAGCCACTCCAGATAACGGGCGGCGGCCAGGATCGCGTCCTCCGAGGTCCGCACCGGATGCGGGACGAACGGCGGTCGCGAGGGCGCCGGGCGCCGGGCCACCGGGGGCGGCACGACGGGCGGCTGCTGCCCGGCCGGGTGCTGGACCGCCGGGCGCTGGACCGGCGGCGGCTTGGGCGGCGCGATCGGCACCGGCCTGCGGTCGGTGTCCACCGGCAGCCGCACGGTGGCCCCGCAGGAGCAGGTGAACTCGGGCTGCGGCCACTGCTCGGACCGGCCGCAGGACGGGCAGCGCATGCTCAGCCAGGAGTCCTCCCAGGAGCGGAACCGGACCTGGACCGGCACCCCGCCGCGCAGCAGCGGCACCTTGAGGCTGGCCCCGCAGGGACACGGGAACACCGAGGGCTCGTAGGCGTGCTCCCGGCGGCAGGACGGGCAGCGCACCGGGCGGGCAGAGGGCTGTGAAGCCCCCTGGCTTTCGGGCTGCGGCGTGGCGGGCATGACGAACCGTCCGTTCCGGTCGGGGCGGGCTGCGCTCTAACATCCTCGCTGATCCAAACGGGTTCGGGGAGGCCCTTTATCGGACGGGACTGCAAGGATCGTGCAGGAATGCGTGCGATCAGCCGCCGATGGCCGACATCGGGCGGTCCGGCTGCCGGAAGTCCGCGCTGTTGATCGCGTGGCCGGGGCCCTTGCCGGCGACCGAGGCGCGCCAGGCGGCCTCGACGGTGTCGTCGTCGGCACCGCCTCTGAGCAGGGCGCGCAGATCGGACTCGGTGGCCGCGAACAGGCAGTTCCGGAGCTGGCCGTCGGCGGTGAGCCTGACCCGGTCGCAGCCGCCGCAGAACGGTCGGGTCACGCTGGCGATCACGCCGATGGCGGCGTCCGTCCCGACGACGCGCCACTCCTCGGCGGGGGCGTTGCCCTGGCGGGGCAGCGGCTCCAGCTCGAAGCGTTCACCGAGCTGTTCCAGGATCTCGTCGGCGCTGACCATCCTGGCCCGGTCCCAGGCGCCCTGGGCGTCCAGCGGCATGGACTCGATGAAGCGCATCCGGTAGCCGTGCTCGACCGCGAAGGCGGCCAGGTCGGCGATCTCGTCGTCGTTGACGCCGCGCACGGGCACGGCGTTGATCTTCACCGGGGCCAGCCCTGCGGCCTGCGCCGCGGCCAGGCCCAGCAGCACGTCCGGGAGCCGGTCGCGGCGGGTGATCCGGGCGAAGCGCTCGGGCCGCAGCGTGTCCAGGCTGACGTTGACCCGGCGCAGTCCGGCCTCCCGCAGGGCGGCGGCGGTGCGGGCCAGGCCGATGCCGTTGGTGGTGATCGACAGCTCCGGCGCGCACGGCAGCGCGGTCAGCCGCGCGATCAGGCCCGGCAGCCCGCGCCGCAGCAGCGGCTCCCCGCCGGTGAGCCGGACCGTGCGGATGCCCAGCCGCGCGGTCGCCAGGCCGACCAGCCGGACCAGCTCGTCGTCGGTCAGCAGCTCCGGCTTCGGCAGCCAGGCCAGGCCCTCCTCCGGCATGCAGTAGCTGCAGCGCAGGTTGCACCGGTCGGTGAGGGAGACCCGCAGATCGGTGTGGACCCGGCCGAGGCGGTCCATCAGGGGGGAGAAGACGGCAGTGCTGGGCATTGGCTCAGTAGAACGGCCGCGCCGGGCGGCGGTCCAGCGGGTGAAGCCCCGGTGAACGGGGGAGGGGGTGCTGGTACGGCTGTAGTTTCGTCCAACGCGGGGTCCGGGTCCCTCCCGGCAGACTGGACGCATGCCCTCCACACCACCTGTCGCCCTGCTGCTGGCCGCCGGCGCGGGTCGCCGTCTCGGGCTCGGCCCCAAGGCGCTGCTGCCGTACCGGGGGCGCCCGCTGATCGAGCATGCGCTGGCGGTGCTGCGGGCGGGGGGGTGCGAGTGGATCGTGGTCGTCCTGGGCGCGGGGGTCGAGGAGGTCCTTGCGACGGCCGAGCTCGGTGACTGCGGGGTCGTGCGCAACGCGGACTGGGCGTCCGGGATGGGGTCCTCGCTCCGTGCGGGGCTCAGCGCGCTGCCCGCGGACGCGCCGTCGGCGCTGGTCGCGCTGGTCGACACGCCCGGGCTGACGTCGGCGGCGGTGGCGCGGCTGCTTGCTTCGGAGGGGTTGGCTGCGGCGGCGTACGGGGGAATGCGGGGGCATCCGGTGCTCATCCCGGCGCGGTACTGGGCGGAGGCGGCGGAGGGTGCGGTGGGGGACGCCGGGGCGCGGGCGCTGTTCGCTGCGCGGGCGGGGGAGGTTTTGTTGGTGGAGTGTGGGGACGTTGCCACGGGAGACGACGTCGACACCGTTGACCAATGGGAGCGGTGGCGGGGTTAGCGGGGCGCTCTACCGTGTGCATGGTTTGTCGCGCAGTTCCCCGCGCCCCTGAGCAATTGCAACTGAGCCAGTTGCAGACCCCCAGGGGCGCGGGGAACTGCGCGAACAACCATCTACGTTCAGTCAGCCGTCCCCAAAGCGTTGCCCAACCGAACAGCAATCTCCCGCATCTGCGGAATGAGCCCCCCGCTCCGCGACTCCAGCGCCTGCACCCGGGCCTCCGGCCCCGAGATGGAGAGCGCCGTGGGCGTGGGTGCGCCGGGGACCAGGACGGCGATGCAGCGGACGCCGATCTCCTGTTCCTGGTCGTCCACGGCGTAGCCGCCTGCACGGATCGCGTCGAACTGGGAGAGCAGCAGGGACGGGTCGGTGACGGTGTGTGCGGTGTGCGCGGGCAGCGCCCCGCTGCCGAGTACCCCCGCGGCCTCCTCCCGGGGCAACTGCGCCAGCAGGATCTTGCCGACGGCGGTGCAGTGCGGCTGCACCCTGCGGCCGACCTCGGTGAACATCCGCATGGAGTGCCGGGAGGGCACCTGCCCCACGTAGACGACCTCGCCTGCCTCCAGGACGGCGAGGTTCGCCGTCTCGCCGGTGGCCTCCATCAGCTCGGCCAGGTACGGCCGGGCCCAGCTGCCCAGCAGCCGTCCGGCGGTCTCGCCGAGGCGGATCAGCCGGGGGCCGAGGGTGTAGCGGCGGGCGGTGTCCTGGCGGACGTACCCCTGTTGGACCAGGGTGCGGACCAGGCGGTGGATGGTGGGCATCGGCAGTCCCGAGGCCGCCGCGAGATCGCTCAGCGTGCTCACCCCGCCCGAGTCGGCGAGCACTTCGAGCAGCTGGAAGGCACGCTCGACGGACTGGACGCCTCCGGAGCGGTCAGCTGTCGGTGCGTCGATCGATGCGGGGGATACCGCCACAGGACTACCTTCCAGGGCAGGGGTACGGTGTGCCGCGATCAACATCAACAAAGTGTTGAAATTCTGTATCGCGGAAACTAGCCTCCACCTTACAGAAGACCGAGGGTACCGAGCACGCCTTTCGATCATCATCCCGAAGGAGCACTGGACCATGGCAGGACCGCAGGAAGCCGAACCCGAATCCATCCTCGTCGCCGGCCTCCCGGTCGACCGTGGTGAGGAGGTCCTGACGCCGGAGGCGCTCGCCTTTGTCGCCGGTCTGTCCCGCCGCTTCGGGCCGCGCCGACGCGAACTGCTGGCCCTGCGCAAGGAGCGCCGCGCCCGGATCGCCGCCGAGGGCACCCTCGACTTCCTCCCGGAGACCGCCGCCGTCCGAAGCCGGGACTGGAAGGTCGCCCCCGCGCCCCGCGCCCTGCAGGACCGCCGGGTCGAGATCACCGGCCCCACCGACCGCAAGATGGTCGTCAATGCGCTCAACTCCGGTGCCAAGGTCTGGCTCGCCGACTTCGAGGACGCCACCGCGCCGACCTGGAGCAATGTCGTCGAGGGGCAGATCAATCTGATCGACGCCTTCGAGCGCCGCATCGACTTCAGCACCGAGGCCGGCAAGAGCTACGCCCTGCGCCCCGACGCCGAGCTCGCCACCGTCGTGGTCCGGCCGCGCGGCTGGCACCTGGACGAGGCGCATCTGCTGGTGGACGGCGAGCCGGTGGCCGGCGCCTTCGTCGACTTCGGGCTCTACTTCTTCCACAACGCCACCCGGCTGCTGGCCCGCGGTCCCGAGGACCCCAACTCGGGCCCGTACTTCTACCTCCCCAAGACCGAGAGCCACCTGGAGGCCCGGCTCTGGAACGAGGTCTTCACCCATGCCCAGGAGACCCTCGGAATTGAGCACGGCACCATCAAGGCCACCGTCCTGATCGAGACCATCACCGCGGCCTTCGAGATGGACGAGATCCTCTACGAGCTGCGCGACCACGCCGCCGGGCTCAACGCCGGGCGCTGGGACTACCTCTTCTCCATCATCAAGAACCTGCGTGACGCCGGGGAGCAGTACATCCTCCCCGACCGCAACTCCGTGGGCATGACCTCGCCGTTCATGCGCGCCTACGCCCAACTCCTCGTCCAGACCTGCCACCGGCGCGGTGCCCACGCCATCGGCGGGATGGCCGCGTTCATCCCCTCCCGCCGCGACCCGGCCGTCAACGCCGCCGCGATGGAGAAGGTCACCGCCGACAAGGAGCGCGAGGCCGGCAACGGCTTCGACGGCTCCTGGGTGGCCCACCCGGACCTGGTGCCGATCTGCCGGACCGCCTTCGACGCGGTGCTCGGCGACCGCCCCCACCAGAAGGACGTCCACCCGGCCGGCGCCGTCACCGCCGCCGAACTGCTGGACATCGCCGGCGCGGAGGGGCAGTGCACCGCGGTCGGGCTGCACAACGCGGTCCAGGTCGGCATCCGCTACATCGAGGCATGGCTGCGCGGCCTGGGCGCCGTCGCCATCTTCAACATGATGGAGGACGCCGCCACCGCGGAGATCTCCCGTTCGCAGATCTGGCAGTGGATCTACAACGGCGTGGTGCTGGACGACACCGGCGTCAAGGTCACCCCGGAGCTGGTCCGCGACTTGGTCGCCACCGAACTCGCGGAGCTGCGCGCCGAGTTGGGCGACGAGGCGTACCAGTCCGGACGCTGGACGGACGCGGCCGGGCTGTTCGAGCAGGTGGCGCTGGCCGAGGAGTTCCCCGACTTCCTGACCCTGCCCGGGTACGCCCTGCTGGGCTGAGCGGGCAGTCACGACCGGCGGCGGTGACCGGGAGCAACCTGGGGAGGTCCTTCCCGGTCACCGCCGCCTGATTGCCTGTCAGCGGCAGTTGGGGCGCCGCCCGTGGTTGGCCTTGCGCCTGCGCCAGCTGCGCTTGCGGGTCTTCTTCGACATGATGCCTCCCGGGATCGTGTCCTACGAGGCAGATGATGGACCGTCAGAACAGCGGTGGCTAGGCATGGGCTCTTGACTGCGGACCGTAGCGGGCTTGTCGCGCAGTTCCCCGCGCCCCTGGGCAACTGCAACTGGGCCAGTTGCAGACCCCCAGGGGCGCGGGGAACTGCGCGACAAACCATGCAGAACGGTGCACCTTACCGCCGGGGGTCCAGCACCAGCTTCCCCGTGGTCCGCCGAGCGCGCAGCTCAGTGTGAGCCCGTGCGGCCTCGGACATCGGGTACGCCTCGCCCACCAGCGGGTTGAGCTCGCCGGCGGCAACCATGTGCAGCAGCTCCGCCATCGGCTCGGCGTGCAGCGCGGGCTTGCCCATGCAGTGCATCAGCCAGAAGCCGACCACGGCGGTCGAGTGCGCCATCAGCTTTCCGGCGGCCACCGGACGCGGTTCGGTGCGCGACGCCATGCCGTAGGTCACCAGCCGCCCGAACGGGGCCAGCGCGGCCAGCGAGGCGTCGAACACCGGGCCGCCGGTCATCTCCAGCACCAGGTCGACCTTGGCGCCGCCGTTGGCCTCGACCAGGCGCTCCTTCAGCCCCTCGGCCTCGGCCTCCACCGCGACGTCCGCGCCGAGCTCCAGGGCCAGGTCCCGCTTCTCCTTGCTGGACGCGGTGGCGATGATCCGTCCGGCCCCGAAGCGCCGGGCCAGCTGCACCGCCAGCGAGCCGGTGCCGCCCGCCGCCGCGTGTACCACCACGGTCTCGCCCGGGGCCATGCGTCCGGCCGTCCGCAGCAGGTGCCAGGCCGTCAGGCCCTGGACGACCAGCGCCAGCGCGGCCCCGTCGGAAACCTCGTCGGGCACCTCGGTCGCCATGTTCTCCCAGGCCACGGCCTTCTCGGCGTAGCCGCCGGTGGCGGTGAGCGCGACCACCCGGCGCCCGTCCGCGGTCCGACCGACGACCTCGCCGCCGGGCACCATCGGCAGGGTACTGCGGGAGAGGTAGGAGTCCTCCACGGAGTGGGTGTCCGCGTAGTTCACGCCGACCGCGGCGACATCGATCAGCAGCTGCCCCGGTTTGGCCACAGGATCGGGCAGCTCGACCGGCCGCAGTACCTCGGGGCCGCCGAACTCGGTGATCTGTATCGCCCGCATACCTGACTCCCTACTAATGGGTAACACCTTTGGAGTGCCAACATACCCGCTGGTATGTCATCTGGGCAGAGTCGGGTCGGAGTCGGTCCGCACGGGCACGCCGCGGCCCCGGATCCTCGCCGTGGATCCGGGGCCGCGGTCCCCGGCTGCGCGCAGGGCGCGGCCGGGGAGCCCGGGTGCCACACCGTCCAGCGGCACCCGGAGAACAGGGGGTTCTTGCACCAGTTCAGGTGCGGGAAGTCAGCTCCTTGGCCGCGTCGGCGGCGGCCTTGGCGATGCGGTCCTCGTTGACCGTGGTCAGGTGGCCGTTCTCGACCACCGGGCGGCCGTTGACCAGGAGCAGGGTCAGCGGCGGCAGCGCGCCGAAGGTGAGCGCGGCAACCGGGTCGGCGATCGAGGAGTGCATCACCCCGTCGATCTTCCACAGCGCCAGGTCGGCCAGCTTGCCGACCTCGATGGAGCCGATCTCGTTCTGCCGGCCCAGCACCCTGGCGCCGCCCATCGTGCCCAGGCGCAGCGCCTTGCGCCCGGTGAGCGCGTCGGGGCGGCCGTGCAGCCGGTTGATCAGCAGCGCGTTGCGCAGCTCGGTGCCGAGCTCGCCGGACTCGTTGGACGCGGTGCCGTCCACGCCCAGGCCGACCGGGACGCCGGCCGCGAGCATGTCCGGGACCCGGGCGATACCGGCCGCGAGGCGGGCGTTGGAGGAGGGGCAGTGCGCGACACCGGTGCCGGTCTCGGCGAACTTGGCGATGTCGGAGTCGTTCATGTGGACGCAGTGCGCCATCCACACGTCCTCGCCCAGCCAGCCGGTGGACTCGAAGTAGTCGGTCGGGCCCATGCCGAACAGTTCCTTGCAGAACTGCTCCTCCTCGGCCGTCTCCGAGCCGTGGGTGTGCAGCCGTACGCCCTTGCGCCGGGCCAGCACGGCGGCCTCGCGCATCAGCTCGGTGGAGACCGAGAACGGCGAGCAGGGCGCGATGGCGATCTGCAGCATCGAGTCGAACGAGGCGTCGTGGTAGCGGTCCACGGCGGCTTCCGAGGCGATCAGGATCGCCTCGGTCTCCTCCACCGCGTGGTCCGGCGGCAGGCCGCCGTCCTTCTTGCTGCGGTCCATCGAGCCGCGCAGCGCGGTGAAGCGCATGCCGAGCTCGGCCACCGCCTCGATCTCGGCGCCGAGGATGTCGCCGCCGTCCCTGGGGAAGACGTAGTGGTGGTCGCTGGCGGTGGTGCAGCCGGACTTCAGCAGGGCGGCCGTCGACCCCTGGGCGGCGGCGTGGACCAGCCGGTCGTCGATCCGGGCCCAGGTCGGGTAGAGCGCGACCAGCCAGTCGAACAGGATGGTGTCCTGCGCGAGCCCGCGGGTGATCCACTGGTAGAAGTGGTGGTGGGTGTTGACCAGGCCCGGGGTGACCAGGTGGCCCTCGGCGTTGATCCGGCGCACCACGCCCTGCAGCCACTGCGGTGCGGGGCCCTCGCCGACCGACTCGATGCGGTTGCCGGCGATCACGACATGCCCGCGGGTGTACTCGTTGTCGGCGGCGTCCACGGTGGCGATGGCCGCGTTCTCGATGACGATGCGCTCGTCGGAGGACGGGGGGAGGGTTGTCATCTGCTTGTCTCAGCTCCTCGGCGATGGCGGTTGGCGGGACCGCCGTCGGGTGGGGCTGCCCAGGGCGGGACGGCGGGAGAATCCCTGGGGTGGATCTGGGGGAGGGCTAGGCCACCGGGATGACCGGGGTCACGCCCTCGCGGTGAACCGTACCCTCGATCAGACCGTACGGGCGGTCCGCGGCGAAGTAGACCTCGTTGTTGTTCTTGAGGCCGAACGGTTCCAGGTCCACCAGGAAGTGGTGCTTGTTGGGCAGCTCCAAGCGGACCTCGTCCACCTCGGCGCGGTTGTTCAGGACCCGGCTGCCCATCGCGTACAGGGTCTGCTGCAGCGAGTAGGAGTAGGTCTCGGCGAAGGCCTCCAACAGGTGGCGGCGTACCTGGGGGTACGAGCGCTCCCAGTTGGGCTGGGTCTCCTCGCCGCTCCAGGAGTGCGCCCAGCGGGCCGTCACCTGGGTGGCCAGGATCCGGTCGTATGCCTCCTTGAGGGTGGTGTACTTGTCCTTGATGTAGCCCCAGAACTCCGAGTTGGTGGAGTTCATGACGGTCAGTTCCTTGAGGCCGGAGATGACCTCGAAGCGGCTGCCGTCATAGGTGATCTGCGCGGTGCGGATCTCGCCGCCGTTGCGGACGAAGGAGTGGCCGACCTCTTCCGATCCTATGCTGCGCTTCTCAAGATATGGCGCCGAGTTGTCCGGCGTGCTGATCCGGTCCCAGCTGTACTCCTCGATCCGGATCCGGGCCCGGTGGATCGGCTCGTTGTTGTCGACGAAGTGTCGGGCCAGGAGGATGCCGAAGGCCTCGGCGGACTCGATGCCGTGCTCCTTGGCGAACGCGTACACCGTGTTCTTGGTGGTGTCGGTCGGCAGGCAGTTGGCGTTGGAGCCGGTGAGGTGGACGTCGTCCAGGTCGCCGGAGAGGGCGACCGAGACGTTCAGGTCCTTGATCTCGTGGCGGGCACCGTCGCGGTGGATGCGGACGACACGGGTCTCCGCCTTTCCGTACTGGTTCTGGCCAAGAACGTGAGCCATGGGTTCTCTAGCTTCCTCGGTAGACGGAGTACCCGTACGGGTTGAGCAGCAGGGGTACGTGGTAGTGGGCCTGGGCCGGGTCGACGTCGAAGACGATGGAGACCTCGGGGAAGAAGGGGCCCTCGGTGGTGAAGTTCAGCCGCAGGACCGTCCCCGCCGCCGTGTCCGGGACCGGCAGGTCCTTGCAGCGGCCGTCGGCGTCGGTCTTGGAGCCGCCGAGGACGGTCCAGCCGCCGTCGGCCCCTCGCTGGGCCAGCTCGACCGGGACGCCCTCGGCGGGGCGGCCGGTGCTGGTGTTCAGCACATGGGTGGAGATGGACGTCATGATGCTCCGTCAGTTCTCGGTGAGAAGCCGGTCGATACGGATGTCGTTGATCTTCAGCAGCTCACCGCGGACGGTCTCGCGCTCGGTCGCGGCGTCGTTGCCGTAGCGCTCGCGCAGGGCGCCGAGCATCATCTCGGCGGTGCGGCCGGTGGCGCAGATCAGGAAGACATGGCCGAACTTGGCCTCGTAGTCGGCGTTGGCCTGCGCCAGCTCGTCCAGCAGGGCGTGGTCGGCGGCCCGGACACCGGACTGCTCGCGTTCGGAGGTCGCGTCCCCGGCCTTGGGCTGCCCGATCCGGGCGTGCCCCGCCATCGCGTCGGCCAGGTCGGCGGCGCTGAGCCGGGCCATCGCCGCGGCATTGGCGGCGTGCACGGCGTCGGAGTCGGCCCAGGGGCCGGCGGTCCGGACGAGCTTCGCCCAGGCGGGGCTGGAGCAGATCTCGTCGAGCCCGGCTTCGAGCCGGGCGAGCGCGGAGGTGGACAGGGCCACGGATGACCTCCTCGGAGGGGCGTCATCCAAAAGCTAGGTCTACGGGCCGCCGTACGTCAACAGTTTGTTGAAACCGTGTTGACGGTGCTCAGGTGTCCTTGGCTGCGGTCGCCTGCTGCCGGTTGAGGTAGTTGTAGACCGTGAAGCGGCTGACGCCGAGCGCCGTCGCGACGGTCTCCACCCCGTGCCGGATGGTGAAGGCGCCGCGCTCTTCCAGCTGCGCCACCACCCGCTGCTTGCTCGCCCGGTCCAGCGTGGTCAGCTCCGCGCCGCCGAACTGCCGGCGCACCTCGCCGAGCAGCCGGTCCAGCGCGCTCTCCAGTCCGGGGAGCCGTACGGCCACGGCCGGCTGATCGTCCCACTCCAGCAGGACGTCGTCGGGCCGGGCGTCGGCCGGGCTGACCGCGGTGGCGCCGACCGCGTCCAGGAGCGGCTTGATGGCCTGCGCCAGCGGGTGCTCCTCGCGGCTCATGCGCCGTCCTCCTCTCGCTCGGCTATCGGCAGGCCGGTCTCGTCCAGGGTGCTGACCTGGAGTGAGATCCGGGTGGCGCCGCTGGCCAGGGTCTCCCGGAGCAGTCGTTCGACGGCCGCGAGGGCGGCAGTGGCCTCGCCCTCCGCGCTGGTGCCGAACGGGCCGACGTCGACCGTCAGTCCCGCCTCGTCCACGGCTCGGCGGGCGGCCTTGGCATGGTCGGGGAAGCCGTCGAGTTCGAACGGCTCTGTCGTGAACTCCACCTTCAATCGCACGGGCGCAGCGTATCCGACCGTTCGGGGGCGGGCTGGGGTGATGACCGGCCAACTTCAACATTTTGTTGCGGAAGCCCTTGACAGTCCCGCGCGCCGCCATGCGATAGTTCCATCAAGCAGAAACAAGCTTCCGTATTGTGGAATTGTTGATTGGGTGATCGCATGACCGCCGCCGCGCAGAACGACTGGTTCGACCAGCGCTGGACCGTGAACCTGTCGATCCTCTTCACCGAGCTCCCGCTGTTCGAGCGCCCCGCCGCGGCGGCGGCAGCCGGCTTCGACGCCGCCGAACTCTGGTGGACCCTGGACGGCCCGACCCCGCCCGACAGCGACCTGGACGCGCTGCGCCGCGCCTTCACCGACGCCGGCGTCCAGCTCACCGGGCTCAACTTCGACGCCGGGAACATGGCGGCGGGCTCCAAGGGCCTGCTCTCGCGGCCGGCCGAGTCCCAGCAGTTCCGCGACAACATCGCGGTCGCGGTCGGCCTCGCCGAGTCGCTCGGCTGCCGCTCGCTGAACGCGCTCTACGGCAACCGGGTGGAGGGGGTGGACATCGACGTCCAGGACGAACTGGCGCTGGAGAACCTCGCGCTCGCCGCGCAGGCCGTCCACGGCATCGGCGCGACCCTCCTGGTCGAGGCACTGAACGCGCCGGAGGCGCCGCTCTACGGGCTGCTCTCCAGCAAGGACGCCGTCGCGGTGGTGGACCAGGTCAACGCCGTCACCGGCCTCGACAACACCCGCTTCCTCTGCGACCTCTACCACCTGGCCCGCAACGGCGAGGACCTCCTGTCGGTCATCGACACCCACGCCGACCGCATCGGCCACGTACAGGTGGCCGACGCCCCGGCCCGTACCTTCCCGGGCTCGGGAGAGCTGGACTTCCCGTCCCTGCTCAGCCGTCTCGACGCCGTGGGCTACACCGGGTACATCGGCCTGGAGTACAAGGCGGCGGAAGCGCAGGACCCCTTCGCCTGGCTGCCCCGGGACCTGCGCACCAGTGCACGTTCGTAGGTGGCTTGTCGCGCAGTTCCCCGCGCCCCTAGGGGGCTGCAACTTTCTCTCGCGTCATTGACCACCGCTCAGGGGCGCGGGGAACTGCGCGACAAGCCCCCGCAGACCCGCACCCTCCCACCCCCTCAACTTGCACCCCCTGAGGAGCACCACATGTCACCCCGCACCATCGCGTTCATCGGCCTCGGAATCATGGGCAGCCCGATGGCTGCCAACCTGGTCAAGGCCGGCCACACCGTCACCGGCTTCAACCTGACCCAGCCCGCCATCGACAAGCTCGTCGCGGACGGCGGCCGCGCAGCGGCCAGCATCGCCGAGGCCGTCGCGGAGGCCGAGGTCGTGATCACCATGGTCCCCGCCGACCCGCAGGTCGAGCAGGTCATCCTGGGCGAGGGCGGGGTCCTTGAGAACGCCAAGCCCGGCACCCTGGTCATCGACATGAGCAGCATCACCCCGCAGACCTCCGCCAGGGTCGCCGAGGCCGCCGCCGCGAAGGGGATCCGCACCCTGGACGCCCCGGTGTCCGGTGGCGAGGCCGGTGCCATCGAGGCGGTGCTCTCGATCATGGTCGGCGGCAGCGCCGCCGACTTCGCCGAGGCGAAGCCACTGTTCGACGCGCTGGGCACCACGGTCATCCACGTCGGCCCGGCCGGTGCCGGACAGACCGTCAAGGCCGCCAACCAGCTGATCGTCGCGGTGAACATCCAGGTCGTGGCCGAGGCCGTGGTCTTCCTGGAGAACGCCGGCGTCGACCTCCCGGCCGCGCTGGACGTCCTCGCGGGCGGCCTCGCCGGCTCCACCGTGCTGAACCGCAAGAAGGCCAACATGGTCGACCGCCAGTTCGCCCCGGGCTTCCGGATCGACCTGCACCACAAGGACATGGGCATCGTCACCGCCGCCGCCCGCGCCGTCGAGGCGCCGCTGCCGGTCGGCTCCCTGGTCGCCCAGCTCGTCGCCTCGGCCCGGGCCAACGGCGACGGCTCGCTGGACCACTCGGCACTGCTGCGCGGCGTCGAGCGCTTCGCCGGACGGAAGGTCAACTGACATGGCACGTATGACTGCCGCCCAGGCGGCTGTTGAGATCCTCAAGGCCGAGGGCGTCACGCACCTGTTCGGCCTTCCGGGTGCGGCGATCAACCCGTTCTACTCCGCGATGCGGACCAACGGCGGGCTGACCCACATCCTGGCGCGCCACGTCGAGGGCGCCTCGCACATGGCGGAGGGCTACACCCGCGCCAAGGCCGGCAACATCGGCGTCTGCATCGGCACCAGCGGCCCGGCCGGCACCGACATGATCACCGGTCTGTACTCGGCGAGCGCGGACTCCATCCCGATCCTGTGCATCACCGGGCAGGCGCCGGTCTCGAAGCTCCACAAGGAGGACTTCCAGGCCGTCGACATCACCTCCATCGCCAAGCCGCTCACCAAGATGGCGATGACCGTGCTGGAGCCTGCCCAGGTGCCGGGCGCCTTCCAGCAAGCCTTCCACCTGATGCGCTCCGGCCGTCCCGGCCCGGTCCTGCTCGACCTGCCGATCGACGTCCAGATGGCCGAGATCGAGTTCGACATCGAGACCTACCAGCCGCTGCCGGTCTACAAGCCGTCCGCGTCGCGGGCCCAGATCGAGAAGGCGCTGGACCTGCTGGAGGCCGCCGACCGGCCGCTGATCGTCTCCGGCGGCGGCGTCATCAACGCGGACGCGGCCGACCTGCTGGTCGAGTTCGCCGAGCTGACCGGCGTCCCGGTGGTCCCGACCCTGATGGGCTGGGGCAGCATCCCGGACGACCACGAGCTGACGGCCGGCATGGTCGGCCTGCAGACCTCGCACCGCTACGGCAACGCCAGCATGCTCTCCTCGGACTTCGTGCTGGGCATCGGCAACCGCTGGGCCAACCGCCACACCGGCGGCATCGACACCTACACGGCCGGGCGTACCTTCGTCCACGTCGACATCGAGCCGACCCAGATCGGCCGCGTCTTCGCCCCGGACTTCGGCATCGTCTCCGATGCCAGGGCCGCGCTGGAGCTCTTCGTCGAGGTGGCGCGCGAGCGCAAGGCGGCAGGGCGCATCAAGGACCGCAGCGGGTGGGCGGCGAGCTGCCAGGAGCGCAAGGGCGAACTGCTGCGCAAGACCGACTTCGAGAATGTGCCGGTCAAGCCGCAGCGGGTCTACCAGGAGATGAACCTCGCCTTCGGACGCGACACCCGCTATGTCACCACCATCGGCCTCTCCCAGATCCAGGCCGCGCAGATGCTGCACGTCTACGGGCCGCGCAACTGGATCAACGCGGGCCAGGCCGGCCCGCTGGGCTGGACCCTGCCGGCCGCGCTGGGCGTCGCCACCGCCGACCCCGAGGGCACGGTCGTCGCGCTCTCCGGTGACTACGACTTCCAGTTCATGATCGAGGAGCTGGCGGTGGGGGCGCAGTTCCAGATCCCCTACATCCACGTCGTCGTCAACAACGCCTACCTGGGCCTGATCCGCCAGGCGCAGCGCAACTTCGACATGGACTACCACGTCCAGCTGTCCTTCGAGAACGTCAACGCTCCCGAAGTCAACGGCTACGGCGTGGACCACGTCAAGGTCGCCGAGGGTCTGGGCTGCAAGGCGATCCGGGTGTTCGACCCCAGTGAGCTCGGCGCGGCGTTCGAGCAGGCCAAGAAGCTCGCGGCCGAGTTCCGGGTGCCGGTGGTGGTAGAGGTGATCCTGGAACGCGTCACCAATGTGTCGATGGGCGTCGAGATCGACAAGGTGAACGAGTTCGAGCCGATCGCCGAACGCGCCTCGGACGCGCCCAGTGCTCTCCTCAACACCCTGGCCTAGCCACCAGAACTCCCCCCGCGCCGGCGTATCCATCTCCGGTCGTGCCCGCCGACGCGGGGGGCACCAAGCTTCCTTCGCTTCCTCCCGGCGGCGTGACCCATCCCATGATGGAATCCGGTCGTGCCCGCGCCGCCGGGAGGAGACCCACCGTGAAACGCAGAAGAGGACGGCGATGACCCAGCACCAGAGGACCACCGGTCATGTGGTCATCGCCCCCGACAAGTTCAAGGGCAGCCTGACCGCCGCCGAGGCCGCCGAGCACATCGCCGCGGGCATCCTGCGGATCGCGCCCGGCACCGACGTCCGCAAGCTGCCCGTCGCCGACGGAGGGGAGGGCACGGTCCTGGCCGCGCTCGCTGCGGGCTACCGCCGCATCGCGCTGACGGTCAGCGGCCCCACCGGCGAACCGGTCGACGCGGCCATCGCCGTCCTCGACGACACCGCTGTAGTCGAGGCCGCCCAGGCCAGCGGCCTGACCCTGCTCCCCGGCGGGGTCCCGGCACCGCTGACGGCGAGCAGCTACGGCACCGGGCAGCTGATCGCCCGATCGCTTGAGCTCGGCTGCACCCGCATCGTCCTCGGCCTGGGCGGAGTCGCCTGCACCGACGGTGGCGCCGGCCTGGCCCAGGCCCTCGGTGCGACGCTCCAGGACGCCGACGGCGCCGACCTCCCTCCTGGTGGTGCCGCGTTGCGCTGGCTGCACCACCTCAACCTCGGACCCGTCGCGGGAACTCTCGGCGGGGTCGACGTGGTGATCGCCGGCGATGTCGACAACCCGCTGCTCGGCGCACGCGGCGCCCCCGCCGTCTACGGCCCGCAGAAGGGCGCGAGCCCGGCTGACGTGGCCGAACTGGACGCGGCGCTGGCGCACTGGGCCGACGCGGTCGCCAAGGCCACCGGGACCGAACTGTGCGAGGCGCCCGGCGCCGGCGCGGCCGGCGGCCTGGGCTTCGGCGCGATGGCGCTGCTGGGGGCCCATATGCGGCCCGGCATCGAGCTGCTGCTCGATCTGCTGGGCTTCGACCAGGCTGTGCGGGGAGCCGGCCTGGTCGTGACCGGCGAGGGTTGCCTGGACGTGCAGACCCTGCACGGCAAGGCCCCCGCCGGGGTCGCCGCTGCGGCCGCCGGGGCGGGGGTCCCGGTGGTCGCTGTGGCAGGCCGACTCGAACTCGACGGTCCCACCTGGCGCGCCGCCGGTTTCGCCGCAGCCTACGAACTCGCCGCGCTGGCCGGACCGGGCGCGGCGGCGGGCGACAGCATCGCCCGCGCTGCGGAGCTGGCCGAGCTGGCGGGCGAGCGGATCGCTCAACAGTTCCTGCTCTGATCGGCGGTTTCTCTGAGCGCAGTCGATGTGGAGATTCGAACGTTGACGTTTTGTTGAAACCGCCCGTAGTCTCCCCGTACCACCTGAGCCGTACCACCTGAGCCGCAGCACCGATTCCGGAGGTTGAGTTGACCCAGGTCTTCCGATCCCGTCGCGCCGTCCTTCCCGAGGGGGAGCAGGCCGCCGATGTCGTGGTCCGCGAGGGGAAGATCGTCGAGGTGCTGCCGTACGGGCAGGCCGACGGTGAGCACCTCGACCTCGTCGACCTCGGCGACCTCGCGCTGCTGCCCGGCCTGGTCGACAGCCACGTGCACGTCAACGAGCCGGGCCGGACCGAGTGGGAGGGCTTCGCCACCGCGACCCGCGCGGCCGCCGCCGGCGGGGTCACCACGATCGTCGACATGCCGCTCAACTCCATCCCGCCGACCACCACGGTCGCCAACCTGGAGGCCAAGCGGAAGGCCGCCGACGGCCAGACCTTCGTCGACGTCGGCCTCTGGGGCGGTGCGATCCCCGGCAACACCGCTGATCTCGAACCGCTGTACCGGGCAGGGGTGTTCGGCTTCAAGAGCTTCCTCGCCCCCTCCGGGGTGGACGAGTTCCCACATCTGACGGGCGATCAACTCGAAGAGGCCCTCGCGGAGCAGGCCCGGATCGGCGCGCTGGCCATCATCCACGCAGAGGACCCCGCCGTCCTCGACGCCGCGCCACAGCAACCGGGCCCGCACTACGCCGACTTCCTCGCCTCCCGACCGGACGACGCCGAGGCCACCGCTGTGGCCGGGCTGCTCGCCGCCGCCGGGCGCACCGGCGCCCGGGTGCACATCCTGCACGTCTCCTCGGCCGCCGTGCTGCCGCTGCTGCGGCAGGCCCGCGCCGACGGCGTCCAGGTCACCGCCGAGACCTGCCCGCACTACCTCACCCTGGCCGCCGAGCAGGTCCCCGACGGGGACACCGCCTTCAAGTGCTGCCCGCCGATCCGGGACGAGTCCAACCGCGACCTGCTCTGGCAGGCCCTGGCGGACGGGGAGTTCGCGGCCGTGGTGTCCGACCACTCGCCGTCCACGCCGGACCTCAAGCACCTCGCCCGCTACGGCGGCAGCGGCGACTTCGCCGCCGCCTGGGGCGGCATCGCCTCGCTCCAGCTCGGCCTGCCGGCCATCTGGACCGAGGCCCGCCGTCGCGGCTTCGCCCTCACCGACGTCGTGCGCTGGATGAGCGCGGGCCCGGCGTCCCTGGTCGGGCTGTGTACGAAGGGGGCCATCGCCCCCGGTATGGACGCCGACCTGGTCGCCTTCGATCCCGACGCCGCCTTCACCGTCGACCCCGAGGGCCTGCACCACCGTAATCCCGTCACCCCATACGCAGGCCGCTCGTTGACCGGCGCCGTCCGTACTACCTGGCTTCGCGGCCAGGTCGTGGACGTCGACGCGGACGCCCGTCCGATCGGCCGCATCATCGTCCGAGGAGAAGCATGACCGACAGTCAGCAGCCCACCGCCTTCACCGAGTTGGTCAACCTCGCGGCCCGCGGGCTGGGCGCCGGGGTGGTGGACGCCAATGACGAGCTGTTCGCCGAGAAGGAGAACCTGATCGTCGCGGCCTCCGCCGAGTTCCGGCCGCACACCTTCGGGCACAAGGGCCAGATCATGGACGGCTGGGAGACCCGCCGTCGCCGTGGCGTGAGCGCCGACGAGCCGCACCCCACCGACGAGGACCACGACTGGGCGGTGGTCCGGCTGGGCGCGGCGGGCGTCGTCCGCGGCGTCATCGTCGACACCGCCCACTTCACCGGCAACTACCCGGAGACCGCCTCGGTCGAGGCCGCCTCCGTCCCCGGGCACCCCTCCCCGGCCGAGCTGGCCGCCGCAGAGTGGACCGAGATCGTCCCCCGCACCGCGCTCAAGGGCGACACCGCCCATGAGTTCCCGGTCGACACTGAGCAGCGCTTCACCCACGTCCGCCTCAACATCTGGCCGGACGGCGGCGTCGCCCGGCTCCGCGTCCACGGCGAGGTCGTACCCGACCCGCGCGACCTGGACGGGCTGACCTTCGACCTGGCCGCGCAGGAGCACGGCGGGGTCGCCACCGGCGCGTCCGACCGGTACTTCTCCTCCCCGCACAACCTCAACTCCCTGGGCCGCGCGGCCGTCATGGGCGAAGGTTGGGAGACCCGGCGCCGCCGCAACAAGGACAACGACTGGGTTGAGCTGGACCTGGCCGGCACCGGCGAGGTCCTGGCGATCGAGCTGGACACCACCCACTTCGTCGCCAACTGCCCCGGCTGGGCCTCGGTCTCGGGCCGCGACGCCGCGACGGGTGAGTGGTTCGACCTGCTGCCGCGCACCCGGCTCCAGCCCGACACCCGGCACCGCTTCCGGGTCGAACCGCACCGCCCGGTCGCCGGTGCGCGGCTGAACGTCTTCCCGGACGGCGGCGTGGCCCGGCTGCGCCTCACCGGCCGCCTCACCGAAGCGGGGCGCGCGGCGCTGGCGCTGCGCTGGTTCAACCTCGTCCCGGCGGCGGAGGCCGAGCAGGCGCTCGTCGAGGCCGGACTCACACCGGCTGAGGCTACGTCAATCACCGCTTCCCGCATTCTTGCTGACGCATCGTCTATCCAGTCGGCGGTCGCTGCACTCCAGCCCGGCGACACCCCCGACGGCGCGGAGACCTCCCGCCGCCGGGCTGCGATCTGGCGGCTGCTGGGCGTCTGACGCCCTCCCGTCGCCCGCCGCCACCCTCATGCGGCGCGCTTCGCGCGGCGCCTCTCCTTGCCCAGTAGCCGCCGCACCACCCTTCAACTTTCCCCGAGCCACTACCGAGGTACCGCTATGTCCAAAATCCTCACCACCGAGTCCGGCGCCCCCGTCGCCGACAACCAGAACAGCGCCCAGGCCGGCATCGGCGGCCCGGTCCTGATCCAGGACCAGCAACTGATAGAGAAGCTCGCCCGGTTCAACCGCGAGCGCATCCCGGAGCGCGTGGTGCACGCCCGCGGCTCGGGCGCCTACGGCTACTTCGAGGTGACCGATGACGTCACCCCGTACACCCGGGCCAACTTCCTGGACACGGTCGGCAAGCGCACCGAGGTCTTCCTGCGCTTCTCCACCGTGGCCGGCAACCTCGGCGCCGGCGACGCCGTCCGCGACCCCCGCGGTTTCGCGCTGAAGTTCTACACCGAGGAGGGCAACTACGACCTCGTCGGCAACAACACCCCGGTGTTCTTCATCAAGGACCCGATCAAGTTCCCCGACTTCATCCACTCGCAGAAGCGCGACCCGTTCACCGGCGTGCAGGAGGCGGACAACGTCTGGGACTACTGGTCCTACTCGCCCGAGTCGCTCCACCAGATCACCTGGCTGTTCGGCGACCGCGGCATCCCGGCCTCCTACCGCCACATGAACGGCTACGGCTCGCACACCTACCAGTGGGTCGCCGCGGACGGCGCCGCCTACTGGGTGAAGTACCACTTCAAGACCAACCAGGGCGTGCGCAGCCTGGATGCGAATCAGGCGGCCGAGCTGGTCGGCCAGGACGCGGACAGCCACCAGCGCGACCTGCACCAGGCCATCGAGCGCGGGATCTTCCCGTCCTGGACCGTGCACGTTCAGCTGATGCCGGTGGCCGACGCCGCCGACTACCGCTTCAACCCGTTCGACCTCACCAAGGTGTGGCCGCACGCGGACTACCCGCTGCAGAAGATCGGGCGGCTGGTCCTGAACCGCAACCCGGACAATGTCTTCGCCGAGGTCGAGCAGGCCGCGTTCTCGCCGAACAACTTCGTCCCCGGCATCGGCCCCTCGCCCGACAAGATGCTCCAGGGCCGGCTGTTCGCCTACGCGGACGCGCACCGCTACCGCCTGGGCGTCAACCACACCCAGCTCGCGGTCAACGCCCCCAGGGCGACCACCGCGCAGAACTACGGCCGTGACGGCCTCGGCGCGGTCAACCCGGCCGGACGGGCCAAGAACTACGAGCCCAACTCCTACGACGGCCCGCACCAGACCGACCAGGCCCTGGCCGCCCCGACCGCGGTGCACGGCTGGACCGGCACCCATGCGGCCCAGGCCCACGCCAAGGACGACGACTTCTTCCAGGCGGGTGAGCTGTACCGGCTGATGTCGGACGGGGAGAAGAACCGTCTGATCGCCAACCTGGCCGGCTCCATCGGCTCGGTCGCCCGCGACGACGTGGTCGAGCGGGTCCTGCCGTTCTTCCACGCGGCCGACGCCGACTACGGCAGGCGGCTGCAGGCCGCAGTCGAGGCCGTCCGCAACGCCGACGAGGCGTGAGGACCAGCGGACTCCGGTGCAGCGTCGCACCGGGGTTCGCTTTTTTGTTCTATTTTGCGATTCCGGTAGCGGAGTGGCTCCGGACGGTGAAGAGTGGCCTCCGGGGGGACCGTCCGCACGTCTCATTCCGGAGGCTCGCACCGATGCCTGAAGTCAAAGCCCCTTACGCACCTGGAACCCCCTGCTGGGTGGACCTGATGGTCCCGGACCAGCAGGCAGCACTCGACTTCTACCGCGACATCCTCGGCTGGCAGGGCGAACCCGGCCCCGCCGAGACCGGCGGCTACGCCGTCTGTACGTACAAGGGCCTGCCGGTCGCCGGCATCGGCCCGACCATGGACGAGTCCACGCCCACCGTGTGGACCACCTACCTGGCCAGCTCGGACGCCGATGCCACCGCGGCCGCCGTCGGCAAGGCCGGCGGCACGGTCATGATGCCGCCGATGGACGTGATGACCCTCGGCCGGATGATGGTCTCGGTCGACCCGGCCGGCGCGGTCTTCGGGGTCTGGCAGAACAAGGACTTCATCGGCGCGCAGCTGGTCAACGAGCCGGGCGCGATCGCCTGGAACGAGTGCAACACCCGCGACGCGGAGGCCTCCGCAGCCTTCTACAAGAACGTCTTCGGCCTCGGCGTCGGGCCGATCCCCGGAGCGCCCGAAGGGGCCGGCGGCTACCTGACCATCCAGGTCGACGGACGCCCGGTCGGCGGCATCAACCCGATGACGGACCAGAACTTCCCGCCCGAGGTCCCCTCGCACTGGATGACCTACTTCTGCGTCGACGACACCGACAGCACCGCCGACGCCGCCGTCAAGCGCGGGGCGAACGTCCTGCAGACGCCGCAGGACACGCCCTTCGGCCGGATGGCGACCCTGTCCGACCCGTGGGGTGCGACGTTCTCCATCATCCAGGAAGTGCCGTCGGACTGACGTACGGTCATTCCCGCATTCCGTGCAAGCCATGCCCATCGGACGTCCCGCTGATTACTCTGATGGGCATGGCGGCACAGAACAGAACCCGTCCGGCCGATTCGGCCCCACCCTCCGGCTCCCCGCGCGGCCCCGTCGCGCGGGCATTGCGCCTGCTCGAAGCGGTGGACCGGCGCGCGCACGGGGGCACCCCGGCCGAGCTCGCCGCCGAGGTCGGCCTCCCGATCGAGGCGGCGCGGCGGCTGCTGCGCACCCTGGAGCGCGAGGGCTACCTGCTGCGTCTGGACGACGGCGCCTACGTCCTCGGCGGCGCGCTGGCCGTGCTGGGGGAGGCCAACCGCGAGCTGATGGTCCAGTCCCGGCTGCTGGCGAAGCTCTCGTCACTGCGGGACGAACTCGGCGCCGCCGTCTACTTCAGCCGCTACCAGGACGGCGAGGTGTCCGTCGACGTGGTGGTGGACGGCCCGTCCACCCCGAGCGTCCACGAATGGGTGGACTTCCGGGCCACCGGCCACGCCAGCGCCCTGGGCAAGTGCCTGCTCGGCCAGCTCGACCACGACGGCCGCCGGGACCACTTCTTCCGCTACCCGGCCGCCCGCTTCACCGAGCGCACCGAGGTCGACCAGACCGTGCTACTGCACCGCCTGGACCGCCAGCCGGCGACCGTCCCGGTGCTGGACCTCCAGGAGTACGCCCTCGACACCGTCTGCGCCGCCGTCCCGATCACGGCCGGAGGGAGCGTCGGCGCCCTCGGCTTCTCGCTCCCGCTGGACCAGTCCTTCCGCCTCCGCGAGACGGCGGAGACCCTCGCCTCCCGCGCCGCCCCGGTCCTGCTGGCGCTGTCGCTCTGAGCAGTCGAAATAACCTGAAGGCCGCAGGCCTGTCCGTAGGAGTCACAGCGACATACGTTGAACGCATGACACGCGGACGAGAACTCGCACTGCTGGCCTGGGACGACCGAACCGGCGAACTGGGCGGCGGACCGGAGCTGGGCTGCGCCCTGGCCGGAGCGGAACTCCTCGATCTGCTGGAGGCGGGGCGGCTCGGCATCCACGGCGCCAACCTGGCCGTCCTCGGCCGGACCCAGACCGAGCCGCACACCGGAGACCCGCAGTTCGACCGCGCGATCGCGGTGATCAAGCTCATCCCCGAACCCAAGGTCATCCAGGCCTGGATCAAGCGCCATGCACCGGGGCTCCGGGACAGCTACCGGGCCCTGCTGGAGAACGAGGGCGCGATAGCCCCGCAGCGCGGCCGCCGCCTCGGCCTGATCCCCACCTCGCGCATCGCCCTCACCGACCCGTCCGAGCGGGAGGAGCTGATCGCCCGGCTGTCGCTGCTCAGGATCGAGGACGAGCCCTTCGCCGCACTGGCCCACCGCGCCGGCCTCACCCCGCTCCTCTTCCCGGGCCCGGAACACGAGGAGCTCCGCGAGTCCATCGCCGACACCACCCGCTCCCTGAGCGAGGCCTTGCCGGCCACCGCAGCCCCGGACGCACTCGCCGCCCCGGACACCGCCGTCCGCACCGTCCTCCGCCAGGTCCGCGACGCGGTGGTACAGCTCCGCACAGCCAGCCCGAAGAAGCGCGGCGGCTACGCCTCGCTGTCGCACACCTCGCCGGGCGACTCCAGCAGCAGCATCGCCGGCATCGGCGGCATCTGAACGCCCTCGGACCACTGCTCGACAGACCGGGGCCGGGATGTCATGCTTCGGCGATCATCAGCGGTCGGGGCGGGAGCAGAACAGGCATGAGCTGGAAGGACGGCGTCACCATACGGGGGGCGGCAGTCGACGGTTCGGTGGAGTCGATCCGCTTCCGGCAGCCGCTCCGGCAGCTGTTGCTGGGCCTGCTGTTCGTACCGATCGGCATGCTGTTCGGGGGCCTCGCCTCCGGTTCTCTGTTCACCGTCGTGGCTCACCCGGCGGCTTTCTTCGCGCCGGCCATCGGGGTCCCGGTGGTCGGCTTGGTCGGGTTCGTCGTGAACGGCACCAGGGCAGTCAGTCTCACGCGAGACGCCTTGGTCGTCGAGCGGATAGGGGGTCACCGGACCATCCCCTGGAGCGAGATCGAGGGCTTCACCATCCGCGAGCTGCTCGGCGCCAAGCAGATAATGGTCCACCGGGTCAAGGGCAGACGCGTGCGGCTGGGAGCGCCGATCGGCGGCTTCCTCGGTGACCGGGACTTCGACCGCAAGTACCACACCATCGGCCAGTGGTGGCTGACCTGCCGCTGACTGCTGCTCAGCCGACCATGTCCTCGAGCCGCTTGCCCTTGGTCTCCTTGACGAACTTGGCCACGAAGGGGATCGAGAGCGCGGCGAACACCGTGTAGATGACGTAGGTCGTGGTCAGGTTCCAGCCCGCGAGGCTCGGGAAAGTCGCGGTGATCGCCCAGTTGGCGATCCAGTTGGCCGCTGCGCCGACGCCCAGCGCGGCAGCGCGGATGCGGTTGGGGAACATCTCGCCGAGCATGACCCAGACCACGACGCCCCAGGACATCGCGAAGAAGAACACGAACGCATGGGCCGCGATCAGCGCGACCATGCCCTGCGCGTGCGGCAGCGTCGTCCCGGTCTTGGCCGAGAACGCCCAGGCTTCAAACGCCAGCGAGACGGCCATGCCGCAGGAGCCGATCAGGGCGAGCGCCCGGCGCCCGATCCGGTCGACCAGGATCATCGCGACGACCGTGCCGATGATGTTCACGATCGAGGTGGTGAACGAGTAGAGGAAGGACGAGCTCGGGTCGATGCCGACCGACTGCCACAGCGTGTTCGAGTAGTAGAAGGCGACGTTGATGCCGACCAGCTGCTGGAACACGGCCAGGCCGATGCCGACCCAGACGATCGGCTTGAAGCCGAAGCGGGCGCCGAGCAGATCCTTGAAGGTGGACCTGTGCTCGGACTGCATCCCGGCACGGATCTCGGCGACCCGGGCGTCCAGGTCCAGGCCGTCGCCCTCGACCTCGGCGATGACGGCCTTGGCGCGGTCGGTCTTCCCGACGGAGATCAGGAAGCGCGGGGACTCGGGGATGGCGAAGGACAGCAGCCCGTAGACCACGGCGGGGATGACCATCACGCCGAGCATGACCTGCCAGGCCTCCACCCCGAGCAGGTGGCCGCGGTCGCTGCCGCCGGCGGCGTTGAGCAGGCCCCAGTTGACGAGCTGGGAGATGGCGATGCCGATGACGATCGCCGCCTGCTGGAACGAGGCCAACCGGCCCCGGTAGGCCGGCGGTGCGACCTCGGCTATGTAGGCCGGGCCGATCACGGACGCCATCCCGATGCCGAACCCACCGATGACGCGCCACAGCGCGAGGTCCCACACGGCGAAGGAGAGCGCCGAGCCGACGGCACTCACCGTGAACAGGACGGCGGCGATCTGCATGACGCGGATGCGCCCGATCCGGTCCGCGACCCGCCCGGCCACGGCCGCGCCGATCGCACAGCCGATCAGCGCGATGGCGACGACCTGCGCCAGCTCGGCGGACCCGATGCCGTACTTGCTCTGGATCGCACCGGTGGCCCCGTTGATGACGGAGCTGTCGTACCCGAAGAGGAAGCCGCCCATGGCAGCGGCGGCAGTGATGAAGATGACATGGCCCAGGTTGTCACCGGCGGTCCGCGGGGACGCGGGAGAGCTGGGGGACGTGGGCAAGGCTGTGCTGGTCACTGTGGGGCTCCTTGGCGCCCGGCATCCTTGCCGGACTTGAAGGCTTTAGTCAACCAACGCAGAATATGCCTTCAAGGTGTGAAGTCAAAGTGACCTAAATACGAACAGGTGGGGGGACATGACACGTTACAAGTTGAACTAATGGGGGCGGGGAGGTGGTGCGGCCTAGCCGGTAGTTGGCGGCAGCTGTAGGTGGCTTACATGGCGGGTTCGTTGCCGGGTGGCGCGCCCGTGGCTTGTTGCTGTTGCTCGCTTCGCTCGCGGGCCAACTGCAGCGGGGGAGCCGGGTCGGGGCCGGGCGCCGTTCCCGGGCTGGGGGTCGCGGGTGGGGCGTGCAGAAACGGTTCTGCGGGCGGGGTCCGGTCGAACCGGGGGCACTTTTGGGACGCGGGGGCACTTTTGGTACGCCAGGATCAGGGTAAATGGGGCATTTCTGCATGATCAAATGACACCTTGTCCCGAAAGTGACCCGGGTTTGCCCTCGGGCCGGGCTTTTCGGGTCACTGCCTATACGTTCGGGTCACTCCCTCGACGTCAAAAGCGGACATAGCGGGCGGGATCCGTCGGACGAGTGACCCAAAAGCATGGGCAGTGACCCCAAACCGGCCAAGCCAACGAGCAGGATCGTTTCTGCACGCCCCGCCACCAACCGCCCCGCCGCCCGGCAACGGCGAGAACGCGCACCCCCTCCCTGGCCTTGTCGCCGCGAGCGAAGCGAGCTACAGCAACAAGCCACGGGCGTGTCACTCGGCAATGGTGGCGCCATGTAAGCCACCTACCGTTTCCGCCGCCCGGCAACGGCGAGGACCCGCACCCCTCCCCGCCCTGGTTGCCGCGAGGCGGAGCCGAGCAACAGCAACAAGCCACGGGCGGGGGTGGGCGGCAACGGTGGCGCCATGTAAGCCACCTACAGCTGCCGCCGACCAGCGAAGACGCCCCGCCTCCCCCGACCCCCCTTACCCCCGCTCCGCCGCGTCCACCGTCTGTTCCAGCAGGACCGCGATCGTCATCGGGCCGACGCCGCCCGGGACCGGGGTGACCAGGGCGGCGCGTTCCATCGCGCCGGCGAAGTCGACGTCGCCGATGTTGCCGGGGTTGTAGCCGGCGTCGATGACGACGGCGCCGGGCTTGATGTCGTAGCCCTTGATGAACTCGGGCTTGCCGACGGCGGCGACCACGATGTCGGCGGCGGCCACGTGCGAGGCGAGGTCGACCGTTCGGGAGTGGCAGTAGGTGACGGTGGCGTCGCGGGCGAGCAGCAGCATGCCCATGGGCTTGCCGAGGATCGGGCTGCGGCCGACCACGACGGCCTGACGGCCGGTCAGTTCGACGCCGTAGGCTTCGAGGAGCCGGATGATGCCGCCGGGGGTGGCGGAGGCGAAGCCGGGGTCGCCGAAGGCCATGGCGGCGAAGGAGTGCATGGTGACGCCGTCGACGTCCTTGGCCGGGTCGATGGCCTCGAAGGCGGCCCGCTCGTCGATGTGCGCGGGGACGGGGTGCTGGAGCAGGATGCCGTGCACGTCGGGGTCGTCGGACAGCGCTCGCACCGCGCTGACCAGTTCCTCCGTCGTCGTCTCGGCGGGCAGGCGGACCAGGCGGGAGTCGATGCCGGCCTTGGCGCTGCGGTTGCGCTTCATGGTGACGTAGGTGACCGATGCCGGGTCGTCCCCGACGAGGACGGTGGCGAGGCTGGGCCGTACGCCGCGCGTTTCGAACAGCGCTCGCGCCCGCTGGGCGCAGCGTTCGACGATCTCCTGGGCGATGGCGGTGCCGGACATGAGCTGGGCGGACATGGGCGGATCCCGGGGTCGGAAGGGAGTGCCCAGGCGCGCGGCTTCGCTCTGAAGGCGGGTCGCTCCCCGGTGGTCGTCCACCCAAGCGCCAGTTACGGCCCGCCTGGGAAGCATAAGTCATCCACCAGGCCGAGCGCCGACGGGTTCAAAGGGTTCGAAGGGTTCAGGCGATTCGGCGCGGCAGGTCGCTCACCCGCAGCGGGTGGTCGTGGTGGATCGGGCCGCCGTGGCTGCTGAGCGGGAGGCAGGTGCCGCCGCGGCGGTGGGCGACGATCTCGGCGGCGACGGCGACGGCGGTCTCCTCCGGGGTGCGGGCGCCCAGGTCCAGGCCGATGGGGGAGCGCAGCCGGGAGAGCTCCAGCTCGGTGAGCCCGACCGCGCGCAGCCGTTCCAGGCGCTCCAGGTGGGTGCGGCGCGACCCCATCGCGCCGACGAAGCCCAGTGGCAGACGCAGCGCGCGCTCCAGCAGCGGGATGTCGAACTTGGCGTCATGCGTCAGTACGCAGAGCGCGGTTCGGCCGTCCACCCGTCCGGCGGCGACCTCGGCGTCGAGGTAGCGGTGCGGCCAGTCGACGACAACGGCGTCGGCGGTGGGGAAGCGGCGCGCGGTGGCGAAGACCGGGCGGGCGTCGCAGACGGTGACGTGGTAGCCGAGGAAGCCGCCGATCCGGGCGACGGCGGCGGCGAAGTCGATGGCCCCGAAGACGATCATGCGGGGGGCGGGGACATGCGACTCGACGAAGAAGGTGACGGTCCGTTCGGAGGCGGAGGCGAAGGCGAAGGAGGAGTCGGCGTCGGTCTCCGCGGAGGTGGCGTCGGGGGTGCACGGGCGGCCGTCCAGCGCGAGGGTGAACTGCCCGGTGCGCCCGGCGTCCAGCATGGCCCGGCTGTGCGTGGCGGCGGCTCGCTCCAGGCCGGCCGGGTCCAGCCCTGGGTGCCGGCCGAGGGTGCCGTGGTGGGTGTCGGCGGTGACGGCCAGGGCGGAGCCGATCAGGGCGGCCGGTCCGGCGATGGCGCGGACCAGGGCGACCGGGGTGCCCGAGTGGATGTGGGCGAGCGCCGCGTCCAGCCCGTCCGAGGCGCCGGGGACGACCGGCTGGACGAAGACGTCGATGATGCCGCCGCAGGTCAGTCCGACCGCGAAGGCGTCCTCGTCCGAGAAGCCGAAGCGGTGCAGCTCCGGCTTCCCGGACTCCAGTGCCGACTGGCACAGCTCGTAGACCGCCCCCTCCACGCATCCCCCCGACACGCTGCCGACGGCCTCGCCGTCGGTGTCCACGGCCAGGGCCGCCCCCGGGTCGCGCGGGGCGCTCCCGGAGACGGACACCACGGTGGCCACGGCGAAGGAGCGACCCGCTGCGTGCCAGGCGTTGACCTGCTCGGCGATGTCCTGCATGGGTGGCTCCTTCGAAACGTAGAGGGGATGGAGAGAGCGGACGGAGGGAGAGGGGGACCGGCTAGTGGATGCCGAGCCAGGCCTTGAGCGGGTGCAGGGCGAAGAAGACGACGAACACCAGCGAGAGCGACCACATCAGGAGGCCGGGCTCGCGCCACTTGCCCGCGCTGGCCTTGATGACGACGTAGGAGATGACGCCGGCCCCGACACCCGCGGTGATGGAGTAGGTGAACGGCATCAGCGCGATGGTGAGGAAGGCCGGGACGGCCACCTCGCGGTCGCTCCAGTCGATGTGGCGGGCCTGGCTGAGCATCATCGAGCCGATCACGACCAGGGCGGCCGCGGCGACCTGGCCCGGGACCATGCCCGCCAGCGGGGTGAAGAAGAGCATGAAGGCGAAGACCGCGCCGGTGACCACGCTGGAGAAGCCGGTCCGGGCGCCGTCGCCGACCCCGGTGGCGGACTCGATGAACACCGTCTGGCCGGAGGCGCCCGCGAGGCCGCCGATCGCGCCGCCGGCGCCGTCCACCAGCAGGGCCTTGGACAGGCCGGGCATCCGGCCCTGCTGGTCAGCCAGCCCGGCCTCGGTGCCGATGCCGATGATGGTGGCCATCGCGTCGAAGAAGCCGGCCAGGACCAGGGTGAAGACTGCGAAGCCCGCGCTGAGCGCGCCCATGCCGTTGGAGCCGAAGGCGCCGAACAGGTCGATGTGGCCGAAGAGCCCGAAGTCGGGGGCGGAGACCGGGTTGCCGGGCCACTTGGGCACGGACAGGCCCCAGGTGCCGGCCGGCAGGTTGAGCGCGGCCTGCAGGATCAGCGAGAGCACGGTGCCGATGGCGATGCCGATCAGGATCGCGCCGCGGACCTTGCGGACCTGGAGCACGAAGATCGACAGCAGCGTGATGGCGAAGATCAGGACCGGCCACCCGGTGAGGTTGCCGATGGAGCCGAGCTGGACCGGGGTCTCGGAGTGCGCCGAGTCCGGGACGCGGGTCACGAATCCGGCGTTGACCAGGCCGATCAGCGCGATGAACAGCCCGATGCCGATGGTGATCGCGTGCTTGATCGCCAACGGGATGCCGTTCATGATCATCTCTCGGAGCCCGGAGACGACCATGACCACGATCAGCAGGCCGTAGATCACGCAGAGGCCCATCGCCTGCGGCCAGGTCACGTGCGGGGCCATCACGGCGGCGAGGGTGTTGGAGACGCTGAGCCCGGCCGCCGCGGCGAGCGGGGCGTTGCCGACCACGCCGAGCAGGATGGTGGTGACTGCCGCCGCCAGGGCGGTGGCGGTGGTGACCTGGGCGTGGTTCAGGTGGTTGCCGTTGACGTCCGCCACCGAGAGGATGATCGGGTTCAGCAGCAGGATGTAGGCCATCGCCATGAAGGTGGTGAGGCCGCCGCGGATCTCGTTGCCGATGGACGAGCCACGGGCGCTGATCCTGAAGTAGGCGTCCAGCGCGTTCTTCGGCGCGGGGCTTGCCGGGGCCGGGGGCTGGGACGGGGACGGGGACGAGGTGGCGTCCGCGTCGGTCTCGGCGGTAACTCTGGATTCCGTGGGGATCTGGGTCACGGGTTCCACTCCCAAGGTTCATAGGGGGTTGGGGTGGGGCTCGCGGCCGGCCTGGTGGCCCATCTGGTAGGGGAACAGGGGACGGTGCGGCTCGCAGGTGGTGCTGTCCGGCCGTACGGCTCCGGCGAGAGCGGTGTACGGGCGGTGGTGCTGATCCGGTCGTGCGCCTGGTGGTTCATGCATGTACCTCGGTACTGCGGCTCGGTACTGCGGTGGTGCAACCCCGGGGCGGAGCTGTGGGAAGACAGAACGGCCGCCCCGGGGAGGTTCATTGACGGGACCTCAGACCTCAGGTCCCGGTGATGTGTTCCGGGCGGACCGGCACCCGGTTCAGGGCCAGGCCGGTCGCGGCGCGGATGGCCGAGACGATGGCCGGGGTGGAGGAGAGGGTGGGGGCCTCGCCGACCCCGCGCAGCCCGTACGGGGCGTTGGGATCGGCCAGTTCCATGATCTCCACCGGCTGCGGCGGGGTGTCCAGGATGGTGGGGATCAGGTAGTCGGTGAAGGAGGGATTGCGCACCTTCCCGTCCTTGGTGATGATCTCCTCCATCACGGCCAGGCCCAGGCCCTGGGTGGAGCCGCCCTGGATCTGGCCGATCACCGACAGCGGGTTCAGCGCCTTGCCGACGTCCTGGGCGGCGGCCAGTTCGACCACCTTCACCAGGCCCAGCTCCACGTCCACGTCCACCACCGCGCGGTGCGCGCAGAAGGTGTACTGGACGTGGCCGAAGCCCTGCCCGGTCTCCTTGTCGAAGGGGACGGTGGGCCGGTGGTGGTGCTCGCGGGTCAGGTCGATCGCCTGGTCGCCGAGCAGGTCCACGATCGGGATCAGCACGCCGGCCGAGGCCGAGACGACCTTGCCGCCGATCAGCGAGAGGTCGTTGTAGGTCCAGCCGTAGCGCGAACGCCCCAGGTTGAACAGCTCGTTACGGACCGCCTCGGCGGCCAGCTTCACCGCGCCGCCGGTCATGTAGGTCTGCCGGGAGGCGGAGGTGGAGCCCGCCGAGCCGACCTCGGTGTTGGCCGGGTGGATGGTGACCCGCTCCACGCCCAGCTCGGTGCGGGCGATCTGGCCGTGCACGGTGACGCCGCCCTGGCCGACCTCGGCCATCGCGGTGTGCACCATGGCGACCGGCTCGCCGCCGATGACCTCCAGCCGGACCCGGGCGGTGGAGTAGTCGTCGAAGCCCTCGGAGAAGCCGACGTTCTTCAGGCCCACCGCGTAGCCGACGCCGCGGACGATGCCCTCGCCGTGCGAGGTGTTCGACAGCGCGCCGGGTAGCTCGCGGATGTCCAGGTGGTGCTCGGTGTCCAGCGGAGGCGGCAGCGGCAGGTCCTTGACCTTCTGCAGCAGCTCGGCCACGGGCGCCGGGGCGTCGATGACCTGACCGGTCGGCAGGTGCGAGCCCTGCGAGACGGCGTTCAGCTGGCGCAGCTCCACCGGGTCCATGTCCAGCTCCGCGGCCAGCCGGTCCAGCTGGGTCTCGTAGGCGAAGCAGGCCTGGACGGCGCCGAAGCCGCGCATCGCGCCGCAGGACGGGTTGTTGCTGTAGTAGGCGATGGCCAGCACATTGACGTTGGGGACCTCGTACGGGCCCACGCTCAGTGAGGAGGCGTTGCCGACCACGGCGGGGGAGGCGGAGGCGTAGGCGCCGCCGTCCAGCACGATCCGGGCCTCCATGTAGACGAGCCTGCCGTCGCGGGTGGCGCCGTGCTCGTAGCGCATCTTCGCCGGGTGACGGTGGACGTGCCCGAAGAAGGACTCCTCGCGGGAGTACACGATCTTGACGGGCTTTCCGGTGCGCTGCGCCAGCAGGCAGGCGTGGATCTGCATGGACAGGTCCTCGCGGCCGCCGAAGGCGCCGCCGACGCCGGCCAGGGTGAGCCGCACCTTGTTCTCGGGCAGCCCGAGCACCGGGGCGACCTGCTCGCGGTCCACGTGCAGCCACTGGGTGGCGATGTAGAGGTCGATGCCGCCGTCCTCGGCGGGCACCGCCAGGCCGGACTCCGGACCGAGGAAGGCCTGGTCCTGCATGCCGACCTCGTACTCGCCGACCACCACGACATCGGCCATGGCCCGGACGTCGTCGTTGACGCCGAGGCCGGAGACGACCTTCTGGGAGTGCACGACGTTGCCGGAGGCGTGGCCCCGGTACTCGTGCGGCTCGTGGACGTAGCCGTAGGTCTCCGGGTTCTGACAGTGCTCCTCGGTGGTGATCGGCGGGAGCACCTCGTACTCGACCCTGATCTTCGCCAGCGCCCGGCGCGCGGTCTCCGGGTGGTCGGCGGCCACGATGGCGACGGCCTCGCCGTGGTAGCGGACCTTGCCGAAGGCCAGGGCCGGCTGGTCCTTGATCTCCAGGCCGTAGTACTTGCTGCCGGGGATGTCCTCATGGGTCATCACCGCGTAGACGCCGGGCTGGGTCAGCGCCTCGGTGGTGTCGATGGAGAGGATCCTCGCGTGGGCGTGCGGCGAGCGCAGCGCCATGCCCCACAGCATGTCTTCGTGCCAGAGGTCGGAGGAGTAGGCGAACTCACCCCTGACCTTCAGCGTGCCGTCGGGCCGCAGCGGGGAGCCGCCGATGCCGTCCGGGTGCGCGGTGGTGATGTCCTGGAGGTTCTTCTCACCACGGATGGTTCTGGTACTCACTGGGACACCTCCGAGCTGTCGCTGCTGCACTTGCGGGCGGAGGCGAGGCGGACCGCGTCCATGATCTTCTCGTAGCCGGTACAGCGGCAGAGGTTGCCGGACAGGGCCTCGCGGATGTCGTTGTCGCTGGGCTGCGGCTTGCGCTCCAGCAGGTCGTGGGTCTGCACCAGCAGCCCGGGGGTGCAGAAGCCGCACTGGACGGCGCCGGCGTCGATGAACGCCTGCTGCACCGGGTCCAGCCCGTTCACGTCGTCGGCCAGGCCCTCGACGGTGCGGACCTCGCGGTCCTGCACCTGGCCGGCCGCGACCAGGCAGCTGCAGACCGGGGAGCCGTCCAGGTAGACCGTGCAGGAGCCGCACTCGCCCTGCTCACAGGCGTTCTTGGAGCCCGGCAGGCCCAGCCGCTCGCGCAGCATGAACAGCAGGCTCTCGCCCTCCCAGACGTCGTCGGCCTCGACCGGCCGACCGTTGGCGTTGAAGGTCACCCTCATGCTGCTGCGCTCCTCAGGGACTGCGTGTACTCGTTCCAGGTCCAGGTCAGGGTCCGCCGGGCCATCACCGCGAGGGCGTGGCGGCGGTAGGCCGCGCTGCCGCGCACGTCGTCGATGGGGGAGGCGGCGGCGGAGACCAGCTCACCGAAGCGCTGGACGGCGGCCGGGCCGATCAGGCCGCCGCTCTGCCACAGGCCGCGGTCCGCGAGCTCGTCGGCGAGGAACTGCTCGGCCTCGGGGGCGCGGCGCGGGGTGGGCGCGGCGGAGCCGATGCCGGTGCCGACTGTCTCGTTCTTGGGGTGCAGCGCGAAGCCGAACGCGCAGACCGCGATCACCATGGCGTTGCGGGTGCCGATCTTGGAGAACTGCTGCGGTCCATCCGCGACCGGGATCCGGACCGCCCGGATCAGCTCGTCCGGCTGCAGGCTGTTGCGCTTGACCCCGACGTAGAAGTCGTCGATCGCGATCAGCCGGGTACCGCGCACCGACTCGGCCTCGACGAAGACGTCCCGGCCGGCCGCCAGCAGGGCGGGGTGGGCGTCGCCGGCCGGGGAGGCCCCGCCGAGGTTGCCGCCCACGCTGCCCCGGTTGCGGATCTGCGGGGAGCCGACCGTGTTGCCCGCGATGGCCAGCCCCTGCAGCGGTCCGGACAGCTCCTTGCTGATCCGGGCGTAGGGCACGGCGGCGCCCAGCCGGATCACCTCGCCCTCCTGGCCCTCGTAGGTTCCCGACTCCCACTCGGTGAGCTCGGTGACGCGGTTCAGGTCGAGCAGGGCGCCGGGGCGGTGGCGGTCGAAGTTGAGCTCGACCATCACATCGGTGCCGCCGGAGATCGGCAGCGCGGACGGGTTCTCGGCCTTCGCCGCGAGTGCCTCGTCCCAGGTGGCGGGCCGCAGGAACTCCATGCGGTGACTCCTTCGTCAGACGTGCGGTGGGTCGTGCTGTGGGGGTCTGCTGCAGGTGTGCGGGGTTGTGAGCAGTAGACAAGCGCCGAGGGGTGCGTCGGCAGTCACTGATGGCATGAACCCCTCGGTACGGACCCACCGGAAGCGCTGTACTTTTCTCCAACCGATGGCCCTCCGTTCACGGGATCGTCACCGGGCGGACCCGCGCCCGAATTCAGCGGCTGATCTGCCACCCCGAGGCGTAGTGTCTGGCGGATGAGCAACCCCTTCCTGAGCCCCAGCCCCCTGCCGTTCGAGCTGCCGCCGTTCGCCGAGATCCGCGAGGAGCACTACCTCCCCGCCTTCGAGGCAGGCATGGCGGAGCAGCTCGCCGAGGTCGCCGCTGTCGCGGAAAGCCCGGAGCCGCCGACCTTCGAGAACACCATCGAGGCTCTGGAGCGCTCGGGCGCCGTGCTGAGCCGGGTGTCGCTCGCCTTTTCCAACAAGACCGCGTCCGACACCACCCCGGGCCTGCAGGCCCTGGATGCCGAGATCAGCCCCCGGCTGGCCGAGCACAGCGATGCGATCAACCTGGACCAGGCCCTCTTCGCCAGGATCGACGCGCTCTACGAGCAGCGCGCCGAGCTGCGGCTGGATCCGGAGTCGGAGCACGTCCTGGAGCGCTACCACGCTCGCTTCGTCCGGGCCGGCGCCCGGCTCGGCGAGGCCGAGCGGGACCGGCTGCGGCAGATCAACGCCGAGCTGGCCTCGCTGGGCACCGCCTTCGAGCAGAACGTCTTCGCCGACACCAGGGCGGCCGCCCTGGTCCTGGACCATGCCGAGGAGCTGGCCGGACTCCCCGAACTGGCCGTCGCGGCCGCCGCCGAGAACGGCCGTGCGCTGGGGCACGACGGCACATACGTGCTCAGCCTGCAGAGCTTCAGCAACCAGCCCGAGCTCGCGGCCCTGGACGATCCCACGGTGCGCCGCCGACTGCTGGCCGCCTCGCTCGGGCGCGGCGCCGAGTCCAACCCCGACCTGATCCGGCGGATGGTGGTGCTCCGCGCCGAGCGCGCCGCCCTGCTGGGCTTCGCCAACCACGCCGAGTACGTGGTCTCCGACCAGACGGCCGGCAGTACCGAGGCCGTCGAGACCATGCTGACCGGACTGGTCGGCCCGGCCGTCGCCAACGCCCGCCGCGAGGCCGAGGCGCTGGCCGCCGAGGCGGGCGTCGAGCGGATCGAGGCCGCCGACTGGAAGTACTGGTCCGAGAAGGTCCGCAGGGCCCGCTACGACGTCGACGCCTCGGTGATGCGGCCCTATCTGGAGCTGGAGTCGGTGATCCGCAACGGCGCCTTCTTCGCCGCCGAGCAGGTCTACGGGCTCAGCTTCACCGAGCGCACCGACCTGGTCGGCCACCACCCCGACAGCCGGGTCTTCGAGGTCAAGGACGCCGACGGCAGCCCGGTCGGACTGTTCATCGGCGACTGGTTCGCCCGCGAGTCCAAGCGGGGCGGCGCCTGGATGAACGAGGTGGTGCTGCAGTCCCACCTGCTGGGCACGCTGCCGGTGGTGGTGAACAACCTGAACATCGTCAAGCCCCCGGCCGGCGAGCCCGCGCTGCTCAGCTGGGACGAGGTCACCACGCTGTTCCACGAGTTCGGCCACGCGCTGCACGGCCTGCTCTCCGACGTCCGCTACCCGCTGGTCTCCGGGACCCTGGTGGCCCAGGACTTCGTCGAGTACCCCTCGCAGGTCAACGAGATGTGGGCGGACTGGCCGCTGGTGCTGGCCAACTACGCCAGGCACCACGTTACGGGCGAGCCGATGCCGGCCGAGCTGGTCACCCGGATGAAGCAGGCCGAGGGCTTCGGCGAGGGCTTCCGGACCGTGGAGTACCTGGCCGCGACGCTGCTCGACTGGGCCTGGCACACCCTCCCGGCCGGCACCGACCCCGGCAAGGTCGCGGCGTTCGAGGCCGCGGCGCTGGAGCGGTACGGCATCGCCATGCCGGAGATCCCGGTGCGCTACCGCAGCGGGTACTTCGCGCACATCTTCGCGGGCGGGTGGTACGCGGCGGGGTACTACGGCTACATCTGGTCGGAGGTGCTGGACGCGGACACGGTGGAGTGGTTCAAGGAGAACGGGAAGACGATCCGGGAGAGCGGGGAGATCTTTCGCAGGGAGCTTCTCGCCGTGGGCGGGAGCAAGGACGCGATGGCGGCGTTCGCGGCGTTTCGGGGGAGGGGGCCTGAGATCGAGCCGTTGTTGGTGCGGAGGGGGCTCACCGGGTGAGGGGTGGGTTGACCGGCTGACTCTTCGTGGGTGGCTGGTCGCGCAGTTCCCCGCGCCCCTTGGGCGCGTCCGGGGTTGCCGCTTGGCGGGTCGGGTCGGGTAACGTGCGGCAACGTGTTTGCCACAAAACGTCAACCTTGACCCGGAGGTATCCCCGTGCGGATCGGAGCACTGCTCGCGCCTGCCGCACCGCGGCTGCGCCTGCTGGCCGGGCGCGAGGAGCTGGACCGGGTGGTGTCCGGGGTGATGACCACCGACCTGCACGATCCCGGGCGGTACCTGCAGGGCGGGGAGCTGGTGCTCACCGGGATGCTGTGGCGCAGCGGCGCCGAGGACTCGGAGCGGTTCGTCCGAGGACTCGCCGCCGCGGGCGCCGTCGGGCTCGCGGCGGGCGAGGCAGAGGTCGGACCTGTGCCCGAGGACCTGGTCGCGGCCTGCGAGCGGCACCGGATGCCGCTGTTCGCGGTGCCCGAGGACGTCGCGTTCGCGCAGCTCACCGAGTACGTGGTGCGCCAGGTCTCGGCGGACCGGGCCGCCGACCTGTCGGCGCTGGTGGACCGGCACCGGGTACTGGTCTCGGCCAGCGGCGGGGCCGGGCTGGACGCGGTGCTGGAGCTGCTGGGCGGCGATCTGGACCTGGACTGCTGGGTGCTCACTCCCAGCGGCCGGGTCGTCGCCGGACCACCCGACCGGCTCAACGAGGCCGAACGGGACCAACTGGTCCGGGCCCACCTGGACGGTCAGCGCCGCCGTCCGGGACCGTCCGTCCGGGCCAGGGTCGGCCCGCGGCAGTTCTCGGTGCTGCCGGTCGCCGCCGAGGGCGCCGGGCTGCTGGCGCAGTGGCTGCTGGCCGTCGAGGGCGATGTCACCGAGTGGACGCCCAAGCGCCAGCAGCTCGCCGAGAACCTCGCCAGGCTGGCCGCGGCCGAGCGGGAGCGCCGGGACGAGAGCCGCAGGCTGCGGATCCGGCTGGCCGACGAGGTGATCACGCTGCTGCAGCGGGACGCGCCGCCGGAGGAGCTCAGCCGCGCGCTGGAGGCCTCGCTGGCGATGGCGCAGACCGCCCTGGACGCCCCGGTGCCGGACTCCTGGGTGGTGGTTTCCGCCGAGGGCCAGGGCCTGCCCGAGGGCGCGGCCAGGGCCGCCCTGGTCGAGGCGCTGACCGGCGCGGACGACCGGGCGCTGATCGGCGGCGGCGGGACCGGCGCGATCCTGCTGGTCCCCGAGCCGGCCGACGGCGGCACCATGGCGGAGCAGCTGCGGACGCTGCTGGCGCCGCTGGAGGCCGGGCTCGGTGCGGACGGCCGGCTCACCCTGGGCGCCAGCGCCCCGGCCGCCTCGGCGGGCGGGCTGCGCGGCGCGCTGGAGGAGGCCCGGCACGCCCGCCGGATCGCCTCGTCCCGGGTCGGCCGGATCTGCGTCAGCGGTCCGGAGGAGCTGGCCTCGCATGTGCTGCTGCTCGCGGCCGTCCCCGACGAGGTACGCCGGGCCTTCCGCAGCAGGCTGCTCGACAGGGTGATCGGCTACGACCTGGAGCACCAGGCGGACCTGGTCCGCACCCTCGGCGCCTTCCTCCGCTACGACGGCTCCTGGACCCGCTGCGCCGCCGCCCTGCACGTGCACGTCAACACGCTGCGGTACCGGATCGGCCGGATCGAGGAGCTGACCGGGCGGGACCTGTCCAAGCTGGAGGACCGGGTGGACTTCTACCTGGCGCTGGAGCTGTCCTGACGGACGGGGGCCGGGTCGCTTCCCGCCGCGGAAAGGAGGGAGGATGGCTGGCAGCCACACCACAGACCCAGGTGAAGGAACGGAACCGACCACGTGACGACCCCGCGCAGCCCCTACTTCCGAGGCACCGGCCTCAGCGCCACACGGCTGGGCACCCCAGGACGCCGCACCCCGCCGCGCCGTGACGGCGCCCCCCGCCCCGGGCTGCTGCGGCTGCCGACCGTCGGCATCGACATCGGCGGCACGAAGATCGCCGCCGGGGTGGTGGACGGCGACGGACGGATCCTGGAGCAGCTGCGCACCGAGACCCCGGACAAGAGCAAGAGCCCCAAGGTGGTCGAGGACACCATCACCGAGCTGGTGCTGGACCTGGCGGACCGTCATGACGTGCACGCGGTGGGCATCGGCGCGGCCGGCTTCGTGGACGCGGACCGGTCCAGGGTGCTCTTCGCCCCGCATCTCTCCTGGCGCAACGAGCCGCTGCGCGAGGCGCTCAGCTCGCGGCTCAGGCTCCCGGTGGTGGTCGAGAACGACGCCAACGCCGCCGCCTGGGCCGAATGGCGCTTCGGCGCCGGCGCCGGCGCCGACCACCTGGTCATGGTGAACCTGGGCACCGGCATCGGCGGCGCCATCGTCCGCGATGGCTGGCTGGAGCGCGGGCGGTACGGCATGGCCGGGGAGTTCGGCCATATGACCGTGGTGCCGGGCGGGCTGCGCTGCCCCTGCGGCAACCGGGGCTGCTGGGAGCAGTACTCCTCCGGCAACGCCCTGGTCCGCGAGGCCAGGGAGCTGGCCGCCGCCGAATCCCCGGTCGCCCAGCCGCTGCTGGACCGGGTCGACGGCGACGTCAGCCTGATCACCGGGCCGCTGGTCACCGAGGCGGCGCAGCAGGGCGACGCGGTGGCGGTCGAGCTGCTCCAGGAGATCGGCCACTGGCTCGGCCTGGGCATCGCCAACCTCGCCGCGGCCCTGGACCCGGGCCGTTTCGTCATCGGCGGCGGGGTCTCCGCGGCGGGCGAGCTGCTGATCGGCCCGGCCCGGGAGGCGTTCCGGCGCAACCTCACCGGACGCGGCTTCCGCCCCGAGGCGGACATCGTGCTGGCCCGGCTGGGCAACGAGGCCGGCCTGGTCGGGGCGGCCGACCTGGCACGTCAGGTGGCCCGGCGTTTCCGCACCGTCAAGCGCAGCCGGGTGGAGCGCCGCCCACGGAGTTGAATCCATCAACATCCTTTTCCTGCAACGGAACTGATCATTCATCAGTGAAAGGGTAATTTTCCGCCCGGAAATACTGACGCAACGTCAGGGAAACCGCACCGCTGGACCTTCCGGTTGGATGTGCGCGGCTCGGCCGCGCCGCTCAATCCCCGACGGGAGGCACTGCGCAGTGATTCCCTATCCAAGTTGGCTCAACTCGGGCGACAACACGTGGCAGTTGGTGGCCGCGACGCTGGTCGGTCTGATGAGCATTCCCGGTATCGCGATCCTCTACGGTGGTCTGGTCCAGCGCAAATGGGCCGTCAACACCATGCTCATGGCGTTCAGCGCGTTCTCCATCGTGCTGGTCGCCTGGGTGCTCTACGAGTTCAAGATGAGTTTCGGCAGTCCACTGCACATGGGCCCGGGCATCCTGCGCGCGGCCGTGGGCAAGCCCGGGACCATCACCGGTGCCAAGGCCGAGATCGGCCAGGCCAACATTCCACTGGTCAGCGGGGCCGGCCTGATGCCGGCTTTCCGCTTCCCGCAGTCCACTCTCGCCTACTTCCAGTTCGCCTTCGCGGCGATCACCCCGCTGCTGTTCCTCGGCAGTGTCATCGGCCGGATGAACTTCAGAGCCTGGCTGCTTTTCGTACTGCTGTGGTCCGGAATCGTCTACTCCGTCAATGCCTTCCTGCTCTGGGGCGGCGGCTGGTGGGCCCAGATGGGCGCGCTGGACTACTCCGGCGGCTATGTCATCCACCTCGCCGCCGGGACCTCGGGCTTTGTGGCAGCCGCGGTCGTGGGACCGAGGCTGGCCCGGGACAGAGCCAGAGCCGTGCCCAACAACCTGCCTCTGGTGGCAGTCGGGGCGGGTCTGCTCTGGCTCGGCTGGAACGGCTTCAACGGCGGCGACATGTACTTCGGCGGCCAGAACGCGGCCGCGGGCGTGCTGAACACCAACCTGGCCACGGCGGTCGCCCTGCTCACCTGGCTGCTGCTGGACATGTTCGCCGGCGCGCAGCGCAAGCCCACCTTCCTGGGCGCGGTCAACGGCATGATCGTCGGTCTGGTCTCGATCACTCCGGCAGCGGGTTTCGTCACCGGCGTCGGTGCGATCCTGATCGGTCTGATCGCCTCGGTCCTGGTCTGGCTGTCCTGGAACAAGCTGGGCAAGCTGAAGTTCATGAGCCGGGTCGACGACGCCCTGGGCGTGGTCCACACCCATGGCGTGGCCGGTCTGGTCGGCGGCCTGCTGGTCGGCCTGTTCGCGGACCCGGCGATGGCGATCTACTACAACCAGGACGGCAGCGCCGTCTCCGTCGCGGGCCTGTTCCACGGCCACCCCAAGCAGCTGGCGCTGCAGGCCGGGGCGGCCGGGACGATCATCGTCTGGGACGGCCTGATGACCTTCGTGATCCTCAAGGTGATCGGACTGTTCGTCAAACTCCGTTCCCCCGACGAAGTGCTGGAGCTGGGCGACCTCGCCGTGCACGACGAGGAGGCGTACCCGAGCGAGGAGGGCCTGGCGGCCGTGGGCGCCGGCTCCGTCAGCACCGGCCCTCCGCCGACGGAGGCCCCGGCATCCGCCAAGAGCGCCGAACCCGCCGCTGAACCGTGAAACTGATCACGGCCGTCCTTCCGACGGCCGGCTTCGAGCAGGTCCACCAGGCGCTGCGGACCCTCGGCATCCCGGGGGTCACCGTCAGCACCGTACTGGCGCCACCGCTCGGGCGGGGCCGGCGTACCCCCCGGTACGAGGTGTACCGGGGGGTACGCCGGCAGGTCGCCCTGCACCCCGCCGTGCGGATGGACATCGTCACCACCGATCTGGACGCCGTGGACGTGGTCCAGGTGATCACCGTCGCGGGTGCGGGCAGCGGCGGCACGGTGTGGGTCCAGCCGGTCGACACCCTGGTCAGGATCCGCACCAAGGAGCGCGGAGAGGCCGCGCTGTAGCGCGACCGCAGCCGGGGGAGACGGGCCGGGCGGCGGGCCAGGAGTCGGGGTCCGCCTGCTCGCGAAGATCACACCGGAACGACAGCCAGGAGCCACCTGACGCCCTGCGGGCCTTAAGCTTCTCGAACAGAGGTCCACAGACTCCATACCTGAAGGTGTCACCCCTCATGGACAAGCTGGTAGAGCACTCTTCCCACGGCGATTCCGACGACGACGGCGCGCCGACGGCACTCCCGGAATACACCGAGCGTCTGGCGACCCTGGAGACGTCCGGCCTGAAGCGGCTGCTGCCGACTCAGGCGCCCTACCGGTGGAACCTCCGTCGGCTCGATCTGGGCCGGGTGCTGGACGTGGGCTGCGGGCTCGGCCGCAATCTGCTGGCGTGCTCACCTTCGAGCGTGGGCGTCGACCACAACGAGCACTCGGTGGCGACGGCCCGGGCGCGCGGCCTCAACGCGTACACCCCGGACGAGTTCAGCGCGTCGGACGACGGCAAGCCGGAGAGCTTCGACAGCCTGCTCTGCGCGCATGTGCTGGAGCACCTGGACCAGGACGTCGCCGAGGAACTGCTGGCGACCTACCTCCCCTCGGTGAAGCCCGGTGGCAAGGTGGTCCTGATCACCCCTCAGGAGGCCGGCTTCGCAAGCGACGCGACCCATGTGCGCTTCGTCGACCTGGACGGGCTGCGCGCCCATGTCGAGACGGCCGGGCTGGACGTCGTCCGGTCGTACTCCTTCCCGCTGCCGCGGGCGGCCGGGCGCAGCTTCAAGTACAACGAGTTCGTGATGGTGGCGACCGTTCGTCGGTGACGGAACCGACGCCCCTATCATGCAGTGACAGCGCGAACCGACGAGGAGAGCCATGCGCCTCACCAAGATGTCCCACTCCTGCGTCCGGCTGGAGAAGGACGGCCGGACCCTGGTGCTCGACCCCGGGGTCTTCTCCGAGGCGGAGGCGCTGGACGGTGCGGACGCCGTCCTGATCACCCATGAGCACTTCGACCACTTCGAGGAGTCCCGGCTCCGGGCCGCCGCCGAGGCCAATCCGGCGCTGGAGATCTGGACCAACGGCGATGTGGCCGAGCAGCTGACCGGCCTGGGCGAGGGGCGGGTGCACCGGGTCGGGCACGGGGACGCCTTCACCGCGGCCGGGTTCGAGGTGGAGGTGCACGGCGAGTGGCATGCGCTGATCCACCCGGACATCCCGCGGATCGGCAACATCGGCTTCGCCGTGGACGGCAAGGTGTTCCACCCCGGAGACGCGCTGACCGTACCCGACCGGCCCGTCCCGACGCTGCTGCTGCCGGTGCACGCGCCCTGGTCCAAGACCGGCGAGGTCGTTGACTACGCCCGCGCGGTCGGCGCGGAGCGGGCGTTCGCCCTGCACGATGTGCTGCTCAGCCCGCTGGGGCTGGCCGGGGTGGAGCGGTTCATCGGGATGCTGGTCAAGGACGCCGGCTATGAGCGGCTGGCGCCGGGCCAGGGCGTCGAGCTGAGCTGAGCCACTACGCGCCGTGGGCCCGTACCCGGTACCGGGTACGGGCCCACACACGTTTTGAGCTACGGCGGTCCTGAGCTATGCAGTCAGCAGCGGGCGCAGGAAGCCCGACTCCAGCCGGACCACCAGTGGCGGCCCGTAGCGCTTGGCCGCCAGCATCACCGGGACGGCCACGACCGCTCCGACGACGAGGCCGACCACGACGTCGTGCGGGTAGTGGGCGCCGACCCAGATCCGGGAGAAGCCCATCACCAGAGCGGCCAGCGTCGCGATGATCCCGAGTCTGCGGCTGATCAGCCAGACCGCCGCCGCGGCGGCCGCCGCGATTGCCGAGTGGTTGCTCGGGAATGCCCAGTCGCCGACCCCGGGGCAGGGCTGCACCGTCGCCGGGGAGGTGATCACCTGGCAGGGCCTGGCCTCGTCGAAGACGCTCTTGACGATGTCGTTGACGACATAGGCCACGACCACCGCGACCGGCACGGCCAGGGCCATCGCCATGGCGACCGAGTCGCGGGACCGGCGCGCCCGCCACCAGCACCAGATCATCATCAGCGCGAACAGGCCCAGCCCGTAGGTCGCGTAGAAGGAGACCAGGTCGTCGAGCCAGTGCGGGGCGTTCGCGGCTTGGGTGATGAACCAGTGGTACAGGCCGCCGTCGATGGACTTGCCGTCCAGCGCTGCCAGCAGCGTGGGGGAGTGCTGGATCACTGAGCCGCCTTGGCGGCCCTGCGGCTGCGCAGTACCTCGAGCACGATCGGGATCAGCGAGACCACGACGATCAGGGCGATGATCGGCAGCAGGTACTTGTCGATGCTGGGGATGGTGTTGCCGAGGCCGTAGCCGGCCAGGGTGACCCCGACGCTCCACAGCACGCCGCCGACGACCTGCCAGAGCGTGAAGGTGCGGACCGGGACGTTCAGGGCCCCGGCCATCGGGTTGAGCACGGTGCGGACCACCGGGATGAAGCGGGCCAGCACGATCGCCTTGGCGTATCCGTACTTGGCCAGGATCTCCTCGGCCCGGACCGCGCCCTGCTGGAGGTGCTTGCTCTTGCTGCGGGCCAGCAGCGCCTTGCCGCCCTGGACCCCGATGACATAGCCGACCTGCGCGCCGACCAGCGCGCCGATCACGGCGGCGACCAGGACCTCGGCCAGGTTGAGGTGGACGCCGTTCTTGCTGGTGGTGCAGAGCAGACCGGCCGTGAACAGCAGCGAGTCGCCGGGCAGGAAGAAGCCGACCAGCAGCCCGGTCTCGGCGAACAGGACGACGGCGATGCCGAGCGCCCCGAAGGAGGCGAGCAGCGAGTTCGCGTCCAGCGGGTTCACCGCCAGATTGATCAAGGCCGTCGGGTCCGGGGCCATGGACGTCACACTCCTGCGATGGGGGACACTGGTTCGAGTCCAAGCACTATCGTCTACATGTGTGTAGACGGTTGCTGCCACTCTAGTGGATAACAACGGTTGGCTCGTGGGAGGCGAAAGTCCTTGACGATGATCGGACCGCAGCGTCGCCACCCCGGCGAGCTGGAGGCGAGTGTCCTCGCCGTGCTCTGGGCCGGGGAGCGGGCGCTGACGCCCGGCGACATCCAGCGTGCCATCGGCGGCGAACTCGCCCGGACCACGGTGAACACCATTCTCACCCGGCTCTTCGACAAGGGAGTGGTGGTCCGCACGCGTGTCGGGCGTGCCTTCGCCTACGCGCCGGCGCAGGAGGCGCAGGACGCGCCCGGGCTCGCCGCCCGGCGGATGCGCTCCGAACTGGAGAAGGAGGCGGACCGCTCGATCGTGCTCGCGCGCTTCGTCTCGGGACTGAGTGAGGACGACGAGCAGGTGCTGCGGGCCCTGCTCAGCCGGGACGCGGGCGACGACGGGGTGCGGCCGTGACCATCGACGTCTGGGCGCCGCTGCTGCTCCCGCTGCTGCTCGCACCACTGCTCGCGCTGCCCTCCATGGGCGCGCTGCCCGACCTGCTGCCGCCCAGGGCCGCCGCCTGGCTGCTCACCGCGACCGCGGCCGGGCTGGCCGCTGCCGGTGCGGCAGCGCTCGTCCTGCTGACCGTGGCGGCGCTGCTGCACCTGCCGTTCGTCGCCGCGCTGGGCCACCTCGACCTGCCGGTCGCCCGGCATCTCGCGCCCGGAGCGGTGGCGCCGGTCGGAGCGGTGGCCGCGGCCGTGCTGGTCGTACTGGCCCTGCGGTCGTTGCGGGTACTGCGCCGGCACCGGGCAGAGCACGCCGCCGCCAGGATGCTGGTCGCGCGTCACACCGGCCCCGGCGCCGGCGGCGACGTCGACCTGATCGTGCTGCCGGACCGGCTGCCGGACGCGTACGCCCTGCCCGGGGGGCTGTTCCGGGGCGGCCGGGACCGGATCGTGGTCACCGCGGGGATGATCGAGGCGCTCCCCGCAGATGAGCGCGAGGTGCTGCTGGCGCACGAGCGGGCCCATCTGGCGGGGCATCACCACCGGTTCCTGCTGCTGGCCGACCTGGCCGTGGCACTGCATCCGCTGCTCCGCCCGCTGCGCGACGGCGCCGCGTACAGCCTGGAGCGCTGGGCCGACGAGTCCGCCGCCGAGCGGGTCGCCGACCGGCGGCTGGTGGCCCGGGCGGTCGGCCGGGCCGCGCTGGCCGGGGCCGGCGCGGGGGCGCTGCGGATGGCGGCGGGGCCGGTGCCGCGCCGGGTCGCCGCGATGCTGGAGTGCAGGGCCGCGCCGCGCCGCCGCCGGGCGTCGCTGCTGGCCGCGGCGGTGCTGACGGGGGCGCTCGGGCTGTCGCTGGGCAGCGCACTGGACGCGGCCAACGATCTGCACCAGCAGGTCGAGGCGGCCCAGTCGGCGCCCTGGCTCCACGGGCTGCACGGGTCGCACGACTCGCCCGGGGCGGACGACAGGGAACGGTAGCCGGTCGGCCGGTGCGCGAGGATGGGCGCATGGCCTTCACCACGCTGACGTTCGAACTCACCACCGGCAGCCGCGAGGCCGCGGTGGACATCACCGACCGGTGCGACGACTTCCTGCGCGAGGCGGCCCCGGGTCGTGACGGGCTGCTCAATGTCTTCGTGCCGCACGCCACGGCGGGCGTCGCCGTGATCGAGACCGGCGCCGGCAGCGACCAGGACCTGCTGGCCCTGCTGCGCGACCTGCTGCCCGCCGACGACCGCTGGCGGCACCGCCACGGCAGCCCTGGGCACGGCCGGGACCACGTCCTGCCGGGGCTGGTCGCGCCGCACGCCACCCTGCCGGTGGTCGGCGGACGGATGGCGCTCGGCACCTGGCAGTCGGTGGTCCTCGTCGACACCAACGGCGACAACCCCCGGCGCACCGTCCGGCTGTCCTTCCTTGGCTGATGGGACGGGTGACGACACGAGTGACCATTTGGGTGACGACACGTCAGATTCCATGGCATGAACACTGTTGAATTGGGTTACTCGCCGGTATAAATGGCGTGACGCACGTCACCCCGTGCGCCACCCATCAGCAGTGGAGGTCCCATGCGCTCACCCGGCGCACGCTCGCTCCGCACCGCGACCCTGACCCTCCTCACCACCCTCGGCCTCGCCTGCACCGGCCTGGCCGCCGTGCCGGCCCACGCGTCCGAGCCCGGCTACGTCGCCCTGGGGGACTCGTACTCCAGCGGCGTCGGCGCCGGCAGCTACACCAGCTCCAGCGGCAGCTGCGAGCAGAGCACCAAGTCCTACCCCTACCTGTGGCAGGCCGCCCACAGCCCCTCGTCCTTCTCCTTCAAGGCCTGCTCCGGCGCGACCACCGCGGACGTGCTGAGCAGCCAGCTCTCCACGCTGAGCAGCTCGACCGGGCTGGTCAGCATCACCATCGGCGGCAACGACGCCGGCTTCTCCAGCACCATGACGACCTGCGTGCTGGGCGGCACCAGCTCCTGCCTGTCCGCCGTCTCCACCGCCGAGACCTACATCAACGGGCCGTTGGCCGCCAGGCTCGACGCGACCTACGCGGCGATCCACTCGGACGCCCCCAACGCCAAGGTGGTGGTGCTGGACTACCCGCACCTCTACAAGGTCCCGGGAAGCTGCCTGTTCGGCATCAGCGACACCTCGCGCAACGCCATCAATGCCGCGGCCGACGAGCTGGACGGCGTGATCGCCAAGCGCGCCGCCAACGCGGGCTTCACTTTCGTGGACGTCCGCGGGGCGTTCACCGGCCATGAGATCTGCTCCAGCGACCCCTGGCTGCACAGCACCACCTGGCCGATCGACGAGTCCTACCACCCGACCGCGGCCGGCCAGTCCGGCGGCTACCTCCCCGGCTTCACCAGCGCCGCGGGCTGATCCGTCGGATCGGCGCCGTCGGATCGGCGTCGTAGGATCAGGGTCGTCATGAACGACGACCACCAGAACCAGTCCTTCGTCCACCACGTCGAGTTGTGGATGGACGACCTCGCCGCAGCCGAGCGCCAGTGGGGCCCTGTCCTGCTGGCCCTCGGCTGCGCGCCGTTCCAGCACTGGGAGCACGGACGCAGTTGGCGCAGCCGGGACGGCAGCTATCTGGTGATCGAGCAGTCGCCCGCGCTGCGCGCCGGCGGACACGACCGGCTGCGCGCCGGGATCAACCACCTGGCGCTGCGCGGTGAGCGGGCGTTGGTGCTGGCGGCGGCGCTGGCGACGGGATGGGTGCAGCGGGTCGACTCCGGGCAGGCGGTGCATCTGATCGACGGTCAGGGCTTCGAGCTGGAGGTGGTCTACGACGAGGCGCCGGCGGAGGCGTAGAGGGCGTCGATGTCGGTGGCGTAGGTCGTGGCCACGGCGCGGCGGCGGATCTTCAGGGACGGCGTCAGCAGCCCGCGGTCCTCGGTGAACTCGCCGGGGAGGACCCGGTACGCGCGGATGGACTCGGCGCGGGAGACCGCGGTGTTGGCCATCGCCACGCTGCGCTGCAGTTCGGCCTGGAGGTCCGGATCCTGCCGCGCCGCGGTCGCCGCGGACTGGTCCGGCTTGCCGCGCTGCCGCTGCCAGCGCACCAGCGCGTCGGGGTCCAGGACCAGCAGCGCGCCGATGTAGGGCCGGTTGTCGCCGACCAGCATGCAGTGCGCGACCAGGGGGTGGGACCGCACCCGGTCCTCCAGGACGGCGGGGGCGACGCTCTTGCCGCTGCTGGTGACGATGATCTCCTTCTTGCGGCCGGTGATGGTGAGATAGCCGTCCTCGTCCAGGTGGCCGAGGTCCCCGGTGGCGAGCCAGCCGTCGTGCAGGGTCAGTCCGCTCGCCTGCGGATCGTTCAGATAGCCCTGGAACACCTGGCCGCCGTTGATCCACACCTCGCCGTCGTCGGCGATCCGTACCGAGGTGCCTGGCACCGGGTGTCCGACGGTGCCGAAGCGCGGCCGGTCGGGCGGGTTGGCGGTGGCGGCCGCGGTGCACTCGGTGAGCCCGTAGCCCTCGTAGACGGTGATCCCCGCGCCGGCGAAGAACAGTCCGAGCTCGCGGTTCATCGCCGAGCCGCCGGAGAAGGCGTGCCGCACCCGGCCGCCCAGGACGGCCCGTACCTTGCTGTAGACCATCCGGTCGTAGACCTGGTGCTGCACCCGCTGGGCCGGGCTCGGACCGGGTCCGTCGCCGAACGCGTGCCGCTCCACCGCCGCGGCGTAGCGCACCGCGGCGTCCACGGCCTTCTCGAACGGCCCCAGCTTCCCGGCCTCCTCCGCCACCTCACGGGCCCGCTGCAGCAGCTTCTCGAAGATGTAGGGGACGGCGAGGATGAAGGTCGGCCGGTTGGACTCCAGCGCCGGCATCAGGTCGGCCGGCGCGAGGCTGGGCTCGTGCGACAGCCGCACTCCCGCGCGCAGCGCCGCGACCTGCACCATCCGGCCGAAGACATGGGCGAGGGGGAGGAACAGCAGGGTGGCGGGCTGTTCGCTGGCCTTGTTCTGGAAGACCTCGTGGTACCGGGCCACCACGTTGTCGGTCTCGGCGGCGAAGTTGGCGTGGGTCAGCACACAGCCCTTGGGGCGTCCGGTGGTCCCCGAGGTGTAGATGACGGTCGCGGTGGACTCGGGCGTGACCGCCTTCCGGTGGCGGTCCAGCAGGTCGTCGGGGACGCCGCGGCCGGCCAGTTCGAGAGCGCGGAGCGCGCCGGCGTCCAACTGCCAGATGCTGCGCAGCTCCGGGAGGCCCTCGACCACCGAGCCGACTGTCATGGCGTGGTCCTCGTGCTCGACGACGCAGGCCACGGCCTTGGAGTCGGCGAGGATCCAGCGGACCTGCTCGGCGGAGGAGGTGGGGTAGACCGGGACGGGCTGGGCCCCGATGGCCCAGAGCGCGTAGTCCAGCACGGTCCACTCGTACCGGGTCCTGGACATCAGCGCGACCCGGTCGCCGAAACGGACGCCCTGGTGCAGCAGTCCCTTGGCGATGGCGACGACCTCGTCACGGAACTGCGCGGCGGTGACGGTCTGCCAGCTGCCGTCCTGGGTGCGCCGGGAGAGGGCGGCCAGGTCGGGCTGAGCCAGGGCGGTGGTGAAGACGGACTCGGCGAGGCCGCCAGTGGTGGGCGGTTCCGTGAGTGCTGGAACCGAGAACTCGCGCACTCTTGCTCTCTCCGTCGGTGGCGCCGTTTCACGCCGTTCTGTGCCGGAAAGTTATCTGACGGTAATACCTGTGGCCAGGGTGTGCGCCCGATCTCCACGCGTCTCCACGTGATGTGCACGCACCGATCGGGCCAGGTTGTGCGGACCCGTTGACGGGGTGTCGACGCCGGACATAACTTACCAGTCAGTAAGTACTGCTCTCCCCTTACCAGGAGGCCGTTCATGTCCACCGTCCCAGCTGTCCCCGCTGCCGCCCCCGCGCCCGGCGCCACCGGCATGCGGTCCGTGACCACGGCCGACGGGGCCTCGCTCGCCGTCCGGACGGACGGTCCCGAGGACGCCGCGGTCACCCTGGTCCTGGCGCACGGCTGGACCCTGGACGCCGGCGCCTGGGAACGGCACGCCCAGGAGCTGGCGGCGGAGGGGCGGATCCGGGTGGTCCGCTACGACCAGCGCGGCCACGGCGGTTCCACCGACGGCAGCGCCCGGCCCTGGAGCATCGACCTGCTCGGTGAGGACCTGGCCCGGGTGATCGAGGAGACCGCGCCGAGCGGTCCGCTCGTCCTCGGCGGCCACTCGATGGGCGGGATGACCGTGATGGCGCTCGCCGCGGCCCGGCCCGGGCTCTTCGCGGAGCGGGTGGCCGGAGTGCTGCTGACCAGTACCTCCGCCGGGCAGCTCGACCCGCGCGGCCGCAAGGGCGCGCCGCTACGCCTGCGTGCGCTGGGGCATCTCGAATCCGCCTTCTTCGGCTACTGCTCGCGCACCGCCGAGCGCTCCGAGCGGATCCGCACCCGGCTGCCCGGTCCCGAGGGGCGGGTCAACCCGTTCCTGGTCAAGCGCTACCTCTACGGCCCCAAGGCGGCCCGCGAGGCCGTGCTCGCCGGAGCGCGCATGATCCACGCCTGCCCGATGACCGCCGTCGCCGACTGGTTCCCGGCGCTGATGCTCCATGACAAGGCGGGCGCCCTGGGTGCGTTGCGGGGCGTGCCGGTGCAGATCGTGGTCGGCACGCTGGACCGGCTCACCCCGGTGGCGCACAGCCGCCGCCTGCTGGAGGAACTGCCGGACGCACAGCTGGAGATCGAGCCGGGCTGCGGCCACATGCTGCTGCTGGAGCGGCCCGAGGCGGTCATCGGGCCGCTGCGTCGACTGTGCGCGGGGGCGCTCGCGCACTGACGGGTGGGGCGGGGCGACGGCGGACCGGGGATGTCGTACGGGAATCTCGCAACTGACAATGACGTAGCTGAGCGAAGCTCGAACTGACGCGCCCACTGGTAGTAGGCTCTCGCCGACACAGCGCCATCCCAGACACCACCGTCCCTCACCCATGCCGTCCAGTCGCGTCCGCCTCCGCGTGCACCTCCAGCGGTCGGTCCGGAGGAGTCCATGCGCATTCGCAGCAGGTCGGTCCGCGCGAAGATCGTCGCGCTGCTCCTGATACCGCTGGTCTCGCTGACCGGCCTCTGGGCCTGGACCACGGCCACCAGCATCGACCAGGTGTGGAGCCTGGTCCAGATCGGTTCGGACTACCGCTGGTTCGGCACGCCCGCCGACGACCTCTCCCGAGCGCTGCAGGACGAGCGCAGGGCCGCGGTCGCCTATATCGCCGCGGCCCCGGGCAAGGGCGACAGCACCGCGCTGCAGAAGGCGGAGTCGGCCACCGACCAGGTGGCTGCCGTGTTCCAGGCGCACGCCAGCGACAGCGGCAAGCTCGACGATCTGACAGGTGCTCAGAAGCAGGCGCTGCAGGGCATCCTGGCCCAGCTCACGGCTCTGCCGGCGCAGCGCGCCGAGGCCGTGGGCCGCAAGGAGGACTGGAACGAGGCCTTCAGCTGGTACACCGGCGCCCAGGACCCCTTCTTCGACCTGCGGCTGCAGATGGGCAATCTCCAGGCCGGCGACCTGACCCGGGAGGCCGGCAACCTGGTCGAGCTGGTGCGCGCCCGCGAGTACATCTCCGAGGAGGACGCGCTGATGTACGGGGCCCGTGCGATCGGGTTCTTCGGCGCCAGCGAGTACCAGCAGTTCCTCAGCGTCAGCGCCGGTGAGCGGCTGCTGTTCCAGGTGCACCAGTCGCAGCTCCCGGACCAGGAGCGGGCGCTCTTCCAGGACTTCACCACCGGCGAGGTCTACACCCAGGTGAACAGTCTGGAGTCCGCGGTGAGCGCGCTGGACGCCCAGCAGGCGCCCAAGCTGATCGACGGCGCCGCCTGGACGCAGACCTTCGACACGGCGCTGAGCCAACTGTCCCGCCTGGATACCAAGTCGGTCGCGCTCGCCAACGACCGGGCCAGGTCCTATGCCATGGGCGTGATCTGGCGAGCCGCCGCGATCGGCCTGATCGGGCTGCTCGCGGTGGTGCTCACGCTGGCGCTGTCGCTGCGGATCGGCCGCGGGCTGGTCCGGGAACTGGTCGGACTGCGGAACGACGCCTTCGATCTGGCCGGCGTGCGGCTGCCCGAGGTGATGCGCAGGCTGCGTGCGGGCGACCGGGTCGACCTCGCGGCCGAGGTGCCCCAGGTGACCGTCCGGCCCAGCGGCAACGACGAGATCGCCCAGGTCGGCCGGGCCTTCAACGCGGTGCAGCGGGCCGCCGTCGAGGCCGCCGTCGAGCAGGCCGACCTGCGCCGTGGGGTCGCCGCGGTCTTCGTCAACCTGGCCCGGCGCAGCCAGGCCCTGCTGCACCGGCAGCTCACCCTGCTGGACGAGATGGAGCGCCGCGCCGAGGACCCGGACGAGTTGGAGGACCTGTTCCGGCTCGACCACCTCACCACCCGGATGCGCCGCCACGCCGAGGGCCTGATCATCCTCTCCGGCTCCGCGCCCGGACGGAACTGGCGCCGTCCGGTACGCATCCTGGACGTGGTGCGGGCCGCCGTCGGCGAGGTCGAGGACTACGCCAGGGTGCGGGTGCACCGGATGCCGCAGGTGGCCGTCGTCGGCGGAGCGGTGTCCGACATCGTGCACATGATCGCCGAACTCGTCGAGAACGCCGCGGTGTTCTCCCCGCCGCACACCCAGGTCAGGGTCCAGGGCGAGGAGGTCGCCAACGGCTTCGTCCTGGAGATCGACGACCGCGGCCTGGGCATGGGCGAGGAGGCGATGGCGGCGGCCAACGCCCGGCTCGCCACCGGCGGCGACTTCGACCTCACGGACACGGACCGGCTCGGGCTGTTCGTCATCAGCCGACTGAGTGCCCGTCACGGCGTGCAGGTGTCGCTTCGGCGCTCTCCCTACGGGGGGACGACCGCGGTGGTACTGCTGCCGCGCGAGCTGATCACCGAGGTCCCCTCGCGGGGCGGCGACGCGCCGGTCGAGGAGTCCGAGTCCGACCTCACGGCCGAGCACGCGCTGCCGCTCAACGCACTGCAGGTGACCCGTTCGCGGGCCCGCAGGGAGCTGCCGACGGGGGCGGGTGCGGCCGCGGCCGGTGGCGTCGGGGAGCCGGAACAGCCCGGCGAGGCCGGGGAGTCCGGACGGGAGCCCGGGCCGCAGCGCAGGACGGGCCCGCGCCATGCGGCGCCGTTCCCGGCCGCGGTCCGGGAGGAGCCGGGCCTGGCGGCCCTGCCCAAGCGGCGTCCGGTGTCCAGCCGGGCCGACAGCTATCTGGCGGCACGGGACGGTTCCGCGCGGGAGACGCCTGCGCGTGAGGTTCCGGTGCGTGAGGCGCCTGTACGCGAGGTTCCGGTGCGTGAGGTGCCCGAGCCGGCGCCGCTGCTGCCGCGCCGGGTGCGCCAGGCGAGCCTGGCCCCGCAGCTGCGGGTCGCCGCCCAGGAGGCCGCCGCCGAGCACTCCGAGCCGTTGGGGCAGGTGCAGCCCCCGGCGCGGGAACGTTCGCCCGAGGAGGTACGGGCCACCTTCGCCTCGTTCCAGCGCGGCCTCAGCCGGGGCCGTGGCCGGGCTGGCGCCGACCAGGGCCCGGCGCTCCCGGCCGATGATCCGCACACCGCCCGCGCGGGCGCATCCCCCGAACCCTCAGCGGAAGGACCCTCCCGATGACCGTACCGAACACGTCCACCGGCGATCTCAACTGGCTGCTCGACGACCTGGTGCGCCGCGTCCCCGAGGTCCGCCACGCGGTCGTGCTCTCCAGCGACGGGCTGGCCACCGGGGCCTCCTCCGGGCTGACCCGCGAGGACGCGGAGCACCTGGCCGCCGTCGCGTCCGGCTTCCACAGCCTGGCCAAGGGCGCCAGCCGGCACTTCAACGCCGGCGGCGTCAGACAGACCATGATCGAGCTGGACCGCGCCTTCCTCTTCGTCACCGCCGCCGGGGACGGCAGTTGCATGGCGGTGCTCAGCGAGGCCGAGGCGGACGTGGGCCTGGTCGCCTACGAGATGGCGCTGCTGGTCAAGCGGGTCGGCGAACACCTCGGCAGCGAGCCCCGGGCGGGCCTGCCCACGGGGCGGTGAGTGGCATCGTGCCGGAGACGGGGGGCCTCGGCGGCCGGGGACGAAGGGCCTGGGGGGACAGCTCCTGGGAGAACGACGGACTACCGGAGGAGGACGGCGCCGAACCGGACGGCGCCGGCCATGAGGACGCGGGCCACGAGGACCCGGGCCACGACGGTGGCGGCTCCCTGGGCGACGACTCCTGGGACGACGAGGCCGAACAGTCGCAGCTGGTACGCCCCTACACGCTCACCCGGGGCCGCACCCGGCACGCGGAGGGCGCGGCGTTCGACGTGATCGCCCAGGTCGTCGCCGCCGACCGGACCGGCCTCACCGAGCCGGACGCGGGGGAGAGCGCGGACGGCCCCGAGCACCAGCAGATCCTGGCGCTGGTCCGGTCCCGACCGCTCTCGGTCGCGGAGGTCGCCGCGGAGACCGATCTGCCGCTGGGCGTGGTACGCATCCTGCTGGGCGACCTCCTGGACGCGGAACTGATCCGGGTGAGCCGGCCGGTGCCCACGGCGCTGCTGCCGGACGTGAGCGTGCTGCGCGAGGTCATCCAGGGGCTGCGGGCGCTGTAGGCCCCGTCGCCGGTCGGATGGCGGCGGATCGTCACCACCCCTGATGCATCAGGTGTTTGAGGCGTATTCACCCTGATGGGTGGGTTTGCCGCATCTTCCCGTGAAGTGCTGCGGCGCCGGGCAATCCTTGCGCGCATGGCACCGTCTCACCACCAGCATCATCACCACCATCACTGGATCTGTACCGTACCGCCGCCCCCGCCACCACCGCCGGTACCGCCGCCCCCGCCGCTGCCCACGGACGGTCCGCCGCCCACCGCTTTTCCGACCCTGCCGTCCTTCCCGTCCTTCCCGCCGTTTCCGCCGTTCCCGCACTGCAGCGCGCCGCCCGAGCCGCAGCCGACACCCCGGCCGACGCCGCCCCCGAAACCGCATCCGGTGGTGCGTCCTGCCGCGTATCCGACGGTCCGTCACACTGCAGCTCCGGTACACCATCCAGCTCCGATCGTGGTGCGTCCGACCCCGACGCCGCCACCACACCCGCTCGCCGCTCTGCCGACCCCGCCCCGTCCCGCCCAGATCCACACCACCACCGCGCCGCCGCGGATCATCACCGACACCGCCGCTCCGGCCACCAGTGGATCCCCCGAGGCCGCCTTCATCCTGGTCGCGGTCACCCTGCCGGCGCTGATCGCGGCCGGCGCGAGCTTCATCAACCACGCTGTCGGGAGGCACCGTTGATCCTCGGATTCGTTCTCTTCGTCCTCCTCGGCGCACTCACCGCCGTGGTCGTCCTGGCGGCCTTCGGCCGCACCATCCGCTCCAGGGAGGGGACTTTCTCAGGCGGCGCCCTCAGCTTCCTGGGCTCCGCCTCGCTGTCCGCCTTCATCCTGGTGGCGGCCTTTCTGATCGCAGGCTCCTGGTCCAACATCAACACCGCCCGCGGGCACACCTTCGACGAGTCCCGGGCCCTCAACGCCGCCTACACGGACGCGGATCCGACCACCCGACCGCTGCTGGCCACCTACGTCACCTCGGTCATCGGCAGCGAGTGGGCCACCATGGCGCACGGCAGCGCCAACCCGGCCACCTGGAACGACCTGGACGCAGTCAGGGCCCACGTAGCGGCGCTCCCGGCCAACAGCCCAAGCAGAGCACAGGAGTTGACCGACCTCGCCACCGTCTACACCACCCGTCAGATCCGACTGGCGGACACCCAGGCCACCCTCCCCGCCCCGCTCTACCCGGCGCTGATCGGAGCCGGCCTGTTGGTCCTGCTGTACGCACCGATCGCCGGACTCACCTTCCACCTGCGCGAGTCCATCGCCCTGGGGCTGGTCGGCGCAGTGGTCGGCTTCGGCATCTACCTGGTCCTGCACATGACCCACCCCTACACCGGCCCCGTCCACGTGACCCCCGTCGCCTACACCCAGAGCCTGGCCCGCTTCGCCCAACTGTCGGCCGGCTAGGCGCCGGTGTCTGGTGCGCGGGGGCGGGGGCGGGGGCGGGGGCGGGGGCGGGGGAGGCGGGGCGTTTCCGCTGGTCGGCGGCAGCTGTAGGTGGCTTACATGGCGCCACCGTTGCCGCCCGCCCCCGCCCGTGGCTTGTTGCTGCTGCTCGCTCCGCTCGCGGGCCAACCGCAGCGGGGGAGCCGGGTCGGGGCCGAGCGCCGTTGCCGGGCCCGCCTGGTGGGTGGGGGCGCAGAAACGGTTCTGCGGCAGGGCTTCGGCCGAACCGGGGTCACTTTTGGTACGCCAGGGCACTTTTGGTACGCGGAGATCGGGGCAAATAGCGCATTACGGCATGATCAAGTGACACCTTGTCCCGAAATTGACCCCGGTTCCCCCTCGGGCCGGGCTTTTCGGGTCACTGCCTATACGTTCGGGTCACTCCCTCGACGCCCAATCCGGACATTGCGGGCAGGAGGCGTCGGATGAGTGACCCGAACGTATGGGGAGTGACCCAAAACCGGCCAACTCCACGGAAGGAACGTTTCTGCACGACCCGCCACCAACCGCCCCGCCGCCCGGCAACGGCGAGAACGCGCACCCCTCCCGGCCTTGTCGCCGCGAGCGAAGCGAGCAACAGCAACAAGCCACGGGCGTGCCACTCGGCAATGGTGCCGCCATGTAAGCCACCTACAGTTTCCGCCGCCCGGCAACGGCGGGCCGCCCGCACCCCTCCCCGCCCTTGTCGCCGCGAGGCGGAGCCGAGCTACAGCAACAAGCCACGGACGGCGGAGGGCGGCAATGAACCCGCCATGTAAGCCACCTACGGCTTCCGCCGAGCGGCGGTGCCGTCCCGCCCCCGCCGGGGCCGGGCGGCACCACACCCGCGCCACTACAGAACGGCGGGATGCTCGGCGTCATCCCTGAGGCAGCTCCCGCATCCGCCGGATCGGGCTGAGCAGCAGGGTGGCGGGGCTGGCCAGGGCGAGTCCGGCCATCAGCCAGAGCGCCTCGTGCGTCCCCCACAGCGCGGATGCCGCACCGGCGGTCACGGCGCCTACGGGAATGGCTCCCCAGGAGATGAACCGTACGGTTGCCATTACCCGGGGAAGGAGCTCGGGTGGGGTCTGGGTCTGTCGGTAGGTGCGGGTCACGATGCTGGTCACCACGACGCCGCCGGCGAAGCCGGCGTTGCCCAGGGCGAAGAGGGTCAGCGCCCAGCCCTTGCCCGCCAGCGGCATCAGCAGGGCGAACGCCCCGGCGGTCAGCGCCGCGGCGCAGAGCGCCCGACCGCTGCCCATCCGGGCGACCAGGCGCGGCGTCGCGGCCGCGCCCAGCAGGCTGCCCACGCCCTCGGTGGCGATGAGCGCACCCACCAGCGCCGGTGGCGCACCGAGCGTGCGGACCAGGAAGACGGGCGTCAGCGCCATCAGACCGCCGCAGACGAAGTTCACCGCGGTGGCGTCGGCCAGGCAGGGGCCCATCACCCGGTGCCGGGTGACGAAGCGCCAGCCCTCACGGATCAGCGCGCCCATCGAGCCGCGTGGGACGCCGTCCGCCGGGTGCGCCGCCCGAGGCAGGCTGCGCAGCAGCGTTGCCGAGAAAAGGTAGCTGATGGCGTCCACGGCCATGGACGCTGCCGCGCCCAGGAGTTGAACCAGTACCCCGCCGAGCGACGGGCCGCCGAGCTGCGTCACCGCGCGGGTGCCCGAGGTGAGGCTGTTGCGGGCGGTGAGCTCGTCCTTGCTGACGATCGAGGGCAGGAAGGTCGAGTTGCCGACGTCAAAGACCACGCTCGCCAGCCCCACCACCAGCGCGACCGCGATCAACTGGGTGAACCGGAGGACCCCGAACGCGGCGGCGAGCGGGACCGAGGCCACGGCAGCGGCCCGGATCAGGTCCATCGCCACCTGTGCGCCGCGCAGTGGCAGCCGGTGCACCAGGACGCCCGCCGGCAGGCCGATGAGCAGCCAGGAGACGAAGGAGGCGGCCGTGATCAGGCTGACCTGGAGCGCTGTCGCGTGCAGGGAGACCACGGCGACCAGCGGGAGCGCCACCGAGGTCACCGCGTCGCCCACCCCGCTCACCGTGCCGGCGCTCCAGTAACGCCAGAACACCCCCGCTCCCGCTGCCCGGCTTTCGCCGGCCTGGATCTCCCCGTCCGTGGTTGCCGTCGCCATACCCGCCCGCCCCCGTTGCTCGTCTGCTCGTGCACCAGTAAGTCTCTAATCGGAACTCACTATACTCAGGACCTATGCGCTACACGGAACAGGCTGACTCGGACTGCGCGATCGCCCAGGCGCTGTCGGTCGTCGGCGACTGGTGGACGCTGCTGCTGATCCGCGACATCGCGGGCGGCACGCATCAGTTCGACGCGCTCCGCGATGCGCTCGGCATCAGCCGGAAGGTCCTGACGGAGCGTCTGAAGGCGCTGGTCGCGGACGGGGTCCTGGAGAAGCGCCTGTACCACCCGCATCCGCCCCGGTACGAGTACCACCTCACGCCCTCCGGCACCGGTCTGCTACCGGTTCTGGTCGCCCTGCAGGACTGGGGCGCACGGCATGTCATGGGCGACGGTTCGCTCACCGCGACCAGCACGTCCGACTCGGCGGAGACCCGACGGGTGCACGCCCTGGTCGGCACCCGCCTGCCGGAACTGGAGCTGATGTCCGCCAACGGGGCCCCGGTCGATCCACTGGGTCCGGTGGACCGTGCGACGGCCTGGACCGTGCTCTACTGCTTCCCCGGCGCCTACGCCCCCGGCCCGCAGGCCTACCCGCCCGGCTGGGGGGAGATCCCCGGCGCCCGCGGCTGCACCCTGGAGTCCTGCACCTACCGCGATCGGATGGACGACTTCGCCGCCCGCGACGCCCGCGTCTTCGGCGTCAGCACGCAGCGTCCCGACCAGCTCGCGGCGTTCGCCGAACACGAGCGGATCAGCTTCCCGCTCCTCTCCGACGCGGAGTTGCGGCTGGCGGCGGCGCTGCGACTGCCCACCTTCCGCGCGGCAGGCGTGGACCGGCTCAAACGGCTGACCCTGGTTCTCGACGCCTCCCGCACCGTGCGCGGCGTCCTGTATCCGGTGGAGGACCCGGCCGGCTCGGTCGAGGACGCCCTGGCGCTGGTCGACTCGCTCGGAGGTCGGTTCGGCTAGCCCGGCATCTGGGCCCGTCAGGGCTGCGGGAAGCCGCTAGGATCTCGCGCGTGGATCCGATAACCCCTCGTACCGGCGTCGTCACCGCACCCGTGGCTCTCAAGATCCTTGTGGCCGGGGGGTTCGGGGTGGGCAAGACCACGCTCGTCGGTGCGGTCAGTGAGATCCGTCCGCTGCGGACCGAGGAGCAGCTGAGCGAGGCCGGACGGCCGGTGGACCGCACGGTGGGGGTGGAGGCGAAGACCACCACCACCGTCGCCATGGACTTCGGACGGATCGACATCCGCGAGGGCCTGGCCGTCTACCTGTTCGGCACCCCGGGACAGGACCGTTTCTGGTTCGTGTGGGACGAGCTCGCGGTGGGTGCCTTGGGCGCGGTCGTGCTGGCCGACACCCGGCGGCTCGACGAGTGCTTCCCCTCGGTGGACTACTTCGAGCAGCGCGGCATCCCCTTCGTGGTGGCCGTCAACTGCTTCGAGGGCGCCCGCCCGTATCCGATGGACCAGGTGCGAGCGGCCCTCGACCTCGGCGCGGAGATCCCGCTGGTGCAGTGCGACGCCCGGGTCCGGGAGTCGGCCAAGCAGGTGCTGGTCTCCGTGGTCGAGCTCGCCCTGAGCTCGGCCGAGGGCACGGCGGTCCGGACCGGTCAGTGAGCTGGGATCACTGCGCTGGTGAGGGTCTGCGGGTCGTCCGTGAACACACGCAGATAGGTCCGGCCGCCCGAGCTGGTGGAGCTGGTGCTTCGGCGGACCAGTCGGTAGGTGCCGGAGCCGCCGGGGGCCAGCATGGCCGGGCCTGAGGCGACTCTCCAGCCGAAGCTGACCCAGGCGTTGTCGCTGGAGGCGAACTGCGGGGTGAGCACCGCGTCCGAGGTGTTGGTCAGCTTCACCGTCAGTGCCGTGATGTCGACGGTGCCGCTGCCGGTGGAACTTCCGCCGGTCGTGGTCCTGGCCGTGGTCTGCACCGCGGAGATGTCCATCTTCAGCGGCACCGGGGAGGCGACCGCGACCAGGAGGCAGAGCAGGGCCGGGAGGCCGAGGAGGGCGGGCAGGGCCAGTCGGACCCGGCGGTGGGTCAGCAGCCTGGGGCGCCACTGCCACAGACGCCCGTAGTCCTCCTGCGGGCAACTGGCGAAGGCGATCAGCCAGAGCGGGGTGAGCAGTACGAAGTAGGTCTCGGGGGAGCGCGGGGCCAGCAGGAAGGCGGGCCAGGGGAGCAGGGCCAGGGCCGGGGACAGCCGCCGGGGGTAGAGCAGCAGGGCGACCAGCGTCGCGACCAGCAGCAGGGCGGCGGCGTAGGAGTACATGGCCAGATTGCCGGTGCCGGAGGTCAGGTAGAAGCTGATGTCGATCGCGCCCAGCCCCTGCGGGGTCGCGTGCTGGGTGAGTACGCCGCCGATCCCGCCGAGCCAGGCGGTGCCGTCCCGGATCATCAACGGCAGGTTGACCAGCAGGAAGGCGCCGAGGGCGATGGCCGCCCAGCGGCCGGTCACCAGGAGCGCGCCGCGCCAGGGCAGCTCGCCGCGGCGGGCCAGCAGGATGCCGGCCAGCAGGAAGGGCGCCAGGAACCAGCCGAGCTGGTGCGCGGAGGCGGCGATGCCGAGGCAGACCGCCGAGATGACGCCCTGTCGGCCCAGCACCCCGCCGGACCCGGTACGGGTCCACCGGTAGACCGCGACGGCGAGGAACGGCAGCGCCAGGAAGACCGGGTAGCCGTTCCTGACGTAGAAGAAGTACCAGCTCATGCCGAAGCAGATCAGCGTGGCGGCGGGACGCAGCTGCGCCGGCAGCGCCCAGAACATGAACACCGCGGTCGCGGTCAGTCCGGCGAAGGCGAACAGGCCGAGCACGGGCACCCAGGAGGGCAGGCTGTTGACGAAGGGTGCGGCCAGCAAGGCGCTCAGCGGCGGATAGCTGAAGGTGTCCGCGTAGTCGCCGTTCATCAGCGGAGTGGTTCCCACGCCGAACTGCTGGGCGAAGTGCGGCCAGTGGTGCCCGTAGACATGGCCCCCGGCGATCAGGGCCCGGGCCGCGAGGGTGACCAGCGGCCCCTCGTCGTCCTGGTAGGCCCGCTGGTGCGAACCGACCGAGGCCAGGAACAGCGCGGCGAAGCGCAGGAAGCCGGCCAGCAGCACGGCCAGGTCCACCCGGACCAGGGCGCGCTGCCGGCGCACCGTGAGCACCAGCACGGCCAGCAGCACCAGCGACGCGTACAGCGCCAGCAGGAGCGCCAGCACGGTGTGGTTCGCCAGCGCGTGCGCGCGGATCGCATCGGCCATGCCCTGGAAGAGGGCGAGCACGGCGAGCAGGCTCAGCGTCCGGTGCAGGTACGACGGACTCTGTCGGCCGGACCCCGGGACCGGGCGCAGGGCGGCGAAGCGACGGCTGGTCAGAGCCGCAGAAGGAACGGACATACTGTGAGAAGGTCCCCAAGATTCGGTCAAACTGACTCGTTCGGCCACACCAAACTAGAGGACTGGGGTAAGACCCGGAGCGCGACTCGGTGAACACCAGGTGCGGAAGTCTCATCTGCGCCGGTCGCCCCACCTCTCCTGCCGCTGACCGGGGGTCATCTCCTCCCCCGGAGCCAGTAGCCTGGTGCTCCGTTCTTCGTCGTAGGCCGAGCGGTGCAGCGGGCCGGTTCACCGGCGCCGGGCCCGGCGGTGAGCGGTCCGTGCCGCTGCGGCTGTGTCCGTTCGCCCGTAAACCTGCTCGACCGGGCCCACAATGGTTCTTCATGGTTCTTCACCGGACGGGCACATCTGGGAGTCTGTCCATCACACGTGGGTGAGGGGAGGGGGGAGACAGCTGTGGTCGGACTCGCAGCCCAGCCCGACGCGCGCGGCCGCCTGCCCCGTCCCCGGTTCCACTGGCGCTACGGGCTCGGCTTCGTGCTGCTGCTCTGCAGCCTGCTGGCGCTGGTCGCGGTGGGTCAGTTCGCCGGCTGGATCGGCTCCGCGCACGGACGGGCCCAGGCTGAGGCCGCGGCGGACTACCGGGCCTCCTCGCTGCTCCTCGCCCTTCGGGCGGTCCCGCAGGCCGGCTCCTCGGAAGCGGGCCCGGTGGCGGAGGCCGCGTACGCGGGCGCGGTGCGACGGGTCGGCGGCCAACTGCTGGACGCCCGCTACGGTCCGGCCCCGGGCCAGGTCGAGCTGACCGTGCGGATCACCGGTACGTCGGTCGGCGGAGCCCTGACCGGACACCGGAGGACGACGGTGCGGCACTGCTACGACTTCGGCTGGACGGGTGGCCCGGCCGCGGCCGTCCGGAGCTCGACGGACTGCCCGCCGGTGGCGGCCGGCCTGCTCGCGGCGGCCGGGAAGGCCGAGGCGCTGGCGGACCGGCTGACCCCGCTGTCCGGCACCGCGGCGGCGCTGCAGGCGGACACGGCCGCGCTGCTGTCCCGGGCCAAAGCGGCACCTGGCATCACATTTCGGGAGTCGGCGCTCCCGGGACCGCTGAACGGCAGTACGGTCGGCAGTACGGTGGCGGCGGTCTCCAACGCCGAGGACGGGTGCGTCTTCGTCGAGCTGCACGCCGGAGTGGTGACCGCCTGGCCCGCGCCCCTGCTGGCGGCGTGCACGCCCGCCCGCGCTGCTCAGGCCGTGCAGACCGGATAGTTTTTGTCACTGGATTGCAAGAAATAGTAAGCAGCTTGCGCTCCATGACATACACTTGCGGGCATGACACGACGACTTGCTGAAGTGGCGAAGAAAGTCGGGGTCAGCGAGGCGACGGTCAGCCGCGTCCTCAATGACAAGCCCGGCGTCTCCGAGAACACCAGGACCGCGGTGCTGACCGCGCTCGACGTGCTCGGGTACGAGCGGCCGACCCAGCTGCGCGGGGAGCGCTCCCGGCTGGTCGGCCTGGTCCTGCCGGAGCTGCAGAACCCGATCTTCCCGGCCTTCGCCGAAGTGGTCGGCGGGGCGCTGGCGCAGCAGGGGTTCACCCCGGTGCTCTGCACCCAGACCGCCGGCGGGGTGTCCGAGGCCGACTACGTCGAACTGCTGCTGCAGCAGCACGTCTCCGGCGTGGTCTTCTTCGGCGGGCTCTACGCGCAGGCGGACTCCCCGCACGAGCACTACGAGCGGCTGGCCCAGCGCGGGCTGCCCACCGTGCTGCTCAACGCCGCCATCGACGGGCTGGGCTTCCCGCAGGTCTCCTGCGACGACGCGGTGGCCGTGGAGCAGGCGATGGGGCACCTGGTCTCGCTCGGCCACCGGAAGATCGGCCTGGTGCTGGCCACCCCGGACCACGTCCCGTCCCGGCGCAAGCTCGCCGCGGCGCGGATCGCCGCCGAGCGGGCCGGCGTCGAGCTGCCCGACGCGCACATCGAGCACGCGCTGTTCTCGCTGGAGGGCGGCCAGGTCGCGGCGGGACGGCTGGTGGCCCGCGGGGTCACCGGCATCATCTGTGCCAGCGACCCGATCGCGCTGGGCGCGGTGCGCGCGGTGCGCCGCGCGGGGCTCACCGTCCCCGGGGACGTCTCCGTCGTCGGCTACGACGACTCCTCCTTCATGACCTGCACCGACCCGCCGCTGACCACCATCAGGCAGCCGATCGAGGCGATGGGCAGGGCCGCGGTGGACCTGCTGGCGAGCGAGATCGCCGGGGCCCGGGTCACCCACGACGAGCTGCTCTTCGAGCCGGAGCTGGTGGTGCGTGGCTCGACCGGGCCGGTGCGCAGCCGGGGCTAGATCCGGGCCTGATCCGGGCTGGATCCGCACGCAGTGCAGCGTCAAGGGGTCGGACGGTTACCGTCCGACCTCTTTGTCATGCCCTCTCGTTACCATGTCGAAATCTTGCAATCTTTGGTCGACATATTGTGGTCATCTGCTGGCGATGGTTAAGTGTGCCGCATCACAGCGCAACGACACCCTGAACCGCCACCCCGAATCGCCACCCAGAAGGGTCCTCACAATGACCAGTGAGCGACTGACCAGTCCTCGCACCCGTAGAACGGCCGCCCTGCTCCTCGCGGCAACTGTCGGCCTCACCGCGGCCGCCTGCGGAAGCAGCACCAAGACTGCTTCCAACGGCGGTAGCGCCGGCGCGAGTTCGGGCGGCGGCAAGGTGACCGTCAGCATCGACTGCGAACCGCCGACCAGCCAGCCGGTTCCCCGTCAGCAGTGGGTCGACGACATCGCCGCGTTCGAGAAGCAGAACCCCAACGTCACGGTGAAGAGCATCGACACCTTCCCGTGCGAGACCCCGGCGCTGTTCACCGCGGCCCTCGCCGGTCACACCGAGCCGAACGTCTTCTACACGTACTTCACCGACAAGCAGCAGGTGCTGGACTCCGGTCAGGCCGCGGACATCACCCAGTACGTCAACGCCACCACCGTCCCCACCCTGAACGACATCCTTCCGGGCGTGCTGGACGGCCAGAAGTCGGACGGCAAGCTGTACGGCATCCCGCGGAGCAACTACTCCATGGGCATGATCATCAACCGCAACCTGTTCAAGCAGGCCGGGCTCAACCCCGACAAGCCGCCGACCACCTGGGCCGAGGTCGCCACCGACGCCGCCGCGATCCAGAAGCTGGGCGGCGGCATCAGCGGCTACGGCGACTACAGCGCCGGCAACAACGGCGGCTGGCACTTCGTCGCCGAGATGGACGCCCTCGGCGCCCCGGTCGTCAGCAGCGACGGCAAGACCGCCGCCTTCAACGACGCCCAGGGCCTCTCCGTCCTGCAGAACCTGCACGACCTGCGGTTCAAGGACAGCGCCATGGGCGCCACCCAGCTCTACAAGTGGGGCGACCTGCAGAAGCAGATGGCCTCCGGCAAGCTCGGCATGTACGTCGCGGCGCCGGACGACATCACCTACATGGTGCAGCAGCTCAACGCCAAGTACTCCGACTACGGCATGGGCCCGATCCCCGGCACCGACGGTCCCGCCAAGGGCACCCTGGCCGGCGGCGACGACTACATGTTCAACGTCAAGGACACCCCGGACCAGATCAAGGCCGGCGTCGCCCTGGTCAACTTCCTCAAGCTGACCATGGGCCAGGGCCAGTTCAACTACGCCCGCGCCAAGAGCACCAACCAGGCCGTCGGCCTGCCCGAGCCCGAGTTCTACCAGGGCGCCTCGCTGCAGGCCGACAACACGCTCAAGGCCGCCAACGCGACCATGCCGGTGGCCAACTACGCGCCGTTCATCCAGGCCGCGGTCCCCGGCGACCTGGAGCCCGGCAACGCCCAGGACATCTACAAGGTGCTGGACACCGCCATGGCGTCCACGCTGACCAACCCCAACGCCAACCTCCAGCAGCTGCTGAAGACCGCGGAGACCCAGGTCAACCAGGTCCTCGCCAACAAGTAGCAGCAGCAACCGAACCGAACGCCGGAGTGGGGCGGCCGCTGTCCGGGCCGCCCCGCCACCGTCGTCCCCGTCCAGGCATTGTCAGGAGCCCCGATGGCGGCAATCGAGGTACTGGTGAGCACCACCGAACCGGGTCCCGACCCCCGGCGGACACCGCGCAGGCAAGGCGACTTCGTCCGGGAGCTGCGGCGCAACATCAGCGCCTACGGCTTCATGGTCGGAGCGCTGCTCTGCTTCGGCCTCTTCTCCTGGTACCCCATGGTCCGGGAGTTCATCATGAGCTTCCAGAAGCAGAAGCTCGGCCGCACCCACTGGGTCGGCATGCACAACTTCAACCAGATCTGGAACGACCCCAGCTTCGGCCAGGCCTGGAAGAACACCCTCTACTTCACCCTGCTCGCGCTGCTGCTCGGCTATGTGGTGCCGTTCTTCGTCGCCGTCGTGCTCAACGAGTTCCGGCACGCCCGCGCCTATCTGCGGGTCGTGGTCTACCTGCCGGTGATGCTGCCGCCGGTCGCCTCGCTGGTGCTGTTCCAGTACTTCTACAACCCCGAGTACGGCCTGTTCGACCACATCCTGCACGCGGTCGGTCTGCCCACGCTGCAGTGGCTGCAGTCGGCGAACACCTCGATGATCGCCGTGGTGATCGCCTCCACCTGGATGAACATGGGCGGCGCCACCCTGATCTACCTGGCCGCACTGCAGGGCATCCCCGGCGAGCTCTACGAGGCGGCGGAGATCGACGGGGCCGGCATCCTGCGCCGGGTATGGCATGTGACGATCCCTCAGACCCGGCTGATCCTCAGCATGCTGCTGATGCTGCAGATCGTGGCGACCATGCAGGTCTTCGTCGAGCCCTTCGTGCTCACCAACGGCGGGCAGGGGGTCGACAACTCCACCACCACCATCGTCTATCTCGTCTACCAGTACGCCTTCAACTTCAGCAACTACGGGGCCGCTTCGGCCCTGGGGCTGCTGCTGCTCCTGGTGCTGGTCGCGTTCGCCCTCGTCTACCGGTGGATCAGCCGCCGAGCGGAACAGTGAGGTCAGCCATGGCTGTCGCAACCGAGACGTCCACCCGGACCCTGGTCTCCCGGGTCCAGCTGAACCGCCCGCGCGGGCGGGTCGTCTACCGGACCGTGCTGGTGCTGACCCTGCTGGTGTTCAGCCTGGTCTTCCTCGGACCGCTCTACATGATGGTCACCGGTGGCCTCAAGACCACCGCCGAGGCGATCCAGAGCCCGCCCACACTGTTCCCCAAGAAGATCACCCCCAGCACCTACGGCACCGCCTGGACCCAGCTCAACCTGGCCCAGCTGCTGACGAACACGCTGATCTACGCCTTCGGGGCGCTGTTCTTCCAGCTGGTCTTCGACATCGGCGCGGCCTACGCCTTCTCCAAGCTGCGCCCGGTCCTCGGCAACGCCGTGCTCGGCGCCATGCTGGCCACCCTGATGATCCCGGCCATGGTGCTGATCGTGCCGCAGTACCTCACCGTCATCGACCTGCCGGTGCTGCACGTCAACCTGCTGAACACGCCCTGGGCGATCTGGCTGCCGTCGGTCGCCAACGCCTTCAACATCTTCCTACTGAAACGATTCTTCGACTCGATCCCCCAGGAGCTGCTGGACGCGGCCTCGATCGACGGAGCCGGATCGATCCGGATCCTCTGGTCGCTGGTGCTGCCGATGTCCCGGCCCATCATCTCGGTGGTGTCCATCTTCGCCCTGGTCGCGGTCTGGAAGGACTTCCTCTGGCCGTTGCTGGCCGAGCCCTCCCCAACCAAGCAGACTCTGAACGCCGGCATCTACTCGCTCTCCCAGGGGGTGCCCGAGAACGTGCTCATCGCGGCATCGGCCATCTCGGCGGTGCCGACGATCCTGTTCTTCCTCTTCTTCCAGCGCAACATCATGGCCGGCCTGACCGCGGGCAGCCTCAAGGGCTGACTTCCCGACAGACTGCCGCGGACACCCTCCCGCAGTGCCGCGCCCGCCCCGTGATTGGTCCTGCCCCGGACCAGCCCCGTCCCCGACAGATGGAGACCCCTACCGTGCACGAGCCCCAGTGGTGGCGCGACGCCGCGATCTACCAGGTGTACGTACGCAGTTTCGCCGACGCGGGCGGCGACGGAGTCGGCGACCTCGCCGGCGTACGCTCCCGGCTTCCCTACCTCTCCGAACTCGGTGTCGACGCACTCTGGTTCACCCCCTGGTACAACTCGCCGTTCGCCGACGGCGGCTACGACGTCGCCGACTACCGTGACATCGACCCGGCCTTCGGCACCCTGGCCGAAGCCGAGAAGCTCATCGCGGAGGCGCTCGACCTGGGCATCCGCACCATCGTCGACATCGTCCCCAACCATGTCTCGGACCGGCACACCTGGTTCCAGCAGGCGCTGGCCGCGCCGCCGGGGTCGCCCGAACGGGCCCGCTTCTGGTTCCGGCCCGGCCGCGGCGAGCACGGCGAACTGGCGCCCAACAACTGGCGCTCCCAGTTCGGCGGATCCGCCTGGACCAGGGTCACCGAGCCGGACGGGACGCCGGGGGAGTGGTACCTGCACCGCTTCGCCCCCGAGCAGCCCGACCTCAACTGGGACCACCCGGAGATCCGGCGCGAACACGAGGACGTGCTGCGGTTCTGGTTCGACCGCGGCGCGGCCGGCGTCCGCATCGACTCGGCCGCCGAACTGGTCAAGGACCCGGCCCTGCCGGACTACGACTACGACGCCCCGCACCCCCCGGACGAGCCGCACCCCTACATCGACCGGGAGGAACTGCACGACATCTACCGCTCCTGGCGGGCCATCGCCGACTCCTACCCGCAGCCGCGCGCCCTGATCGGCGAGGTCTGGCTGCCCGACCCGGAGCGCTTCGCCCGCTACCTGCGGCCCGACGAACTGCACACCGCCTTCAACTTCGGCTTCCTGGCCTGCCCCTGGGACGCGGTCGAGCTCCGGGACACCATCACCACCACGCTGGCCGTGCACGCCCCGGTCGGCGCCCCGGCCACCTGGGTGCTGGCCAACCACGACATCACCCGCACCGCAACCCGCTACGGCCGCGAGCACACCGGCTTCGACTTCGCCGACAAGGCCCACGGCATCCCGACCGACCTGGAACTGGGCACCCGCAGGGCCCGCGCCGCCGCGCTGCTCTCGCTGGCCCTACCCGGGTCGGTCTACCTGTACCAGGGCGAGGAGTTGGCGCTGCCCGAGGTGGAGGACATCCCGGCGGACCGGATCGAGGACCCGATGTACCACCGCACCGGCGGGGTGGATCCGGGTCGGGACGGCTGCCGGGTACCGATCCCCTGGTCCGGGGTGGCCTCGCCGTACGGCTTCAGCCCGCCGACGGCGGGGGCCGAGCCCTGGCTGCCGCAGCCCGCGGCCTGGGCGGAGCTGAGCGCCGAGGCCCAGGCCGGCGACCCGGCCTCGATGCTGACGCTCTACCGGCAGGCGCTTCGGATCCGCCGCGAGGACGCTGCGCTGGGCGACGGGCCGATGGAGTGGTTGGCAGCGGGGCCGGACGGCGCCGCCCTCGGCCCACGGGTCCTCGCCTTCCGGCGCGGTGCCGGCTTCGCCTGCCTGGTCAACCTCTCCGACACCGCAGTGCCCCTGCCGGGGCCGGCTTCGGCGGCGCTCCTGCTGGCCAGCGGCCCCACCCCGGGCGGACAGCTGCCCCCCGATACGGCGGTGTGGCTGCGGACCACCTGACAGGTCCTCAGCTGCGCCGCTGCGACGTCCCGTACGTGCCGAGGGTCGCGTACGGGACGCCGCAAACCCTTGCACGGCGCTTGCGGGAGTCTTTGGCTGCGGCGTCTGCCTGGTTTGTCGCGCAGTTCCCCGCGCCCCTAAGCAACTGCAACTGGCTCAGTTGCAACCCGCCAGGGGCGCGGGGAACTGCGCGACAAACCATCTACGGTCCGCAGACTTCCCACCTACCCCACCACGGTCCCACTGACCTCCCCGAGACCAATCCGCCCCCCGCCCGCCCCCGGTGCACTCGCACGGATCGTCACCGTGTCGCCGTCCTCCAAGAACCCCCGCTCGCTGCCGTCAGCCAGCCGCAGCGGCCGTTCGCCGTTCCAGCTCAACTCGATCAGCGACCCCCGCTGTCCCGCGTCCCGGCCGGACACTGTGCCGGAGGCGAACAGGTCGCCGGTCCGCAGCGAGGCGCCGTTGACGGTCATATGGGCGAGCATCTGGGCCGGGGACCAGTAGGTGTCGCGGTAGGGCGGACGGGAGACCACCTCGCCGTTGAGCAGGATCTCCAACTGCAGGTCCAGGCCCCAGGGTTCCTTCTCGGCGAGATACGGCAGCGGCTCGGGACGCTGGTCCGGTCCGTGCACCCTGGCTGCCTCCAACGCGGCCAGCGGAACCACCCACGGAGAGACCGACGTCGCGAAGGACTTGCCCAGGAACGGTCCCAGCGGCTGGTACTCCCAGCGCTGGAGGTCGCGGGCGCTCCAGTCGTTGACCAGGACGACGCCGAAGACATGCTCGGCGAAGGCCCCGGTGGCGACGGGTTCGCCTAGCGTCGACGGCGCGCCGACGACAAAGCCGACCTCGGCCTCGATGTCCAGCCTGAGACTGGGCCCGAAGTCGTCGGCCCCCCGCTGCCCGCTGGGCCGCCGCACCGGGGTCCCGGAGGGCACAACCGTGCCGGCCCGGCCGTGGTAGCCGACCGGCAGGTGCTTCCAGTTGGGCAGCAGCGGCTCGGGCGTGTCGGGGCGGAAGATCCGTCCGAGGTTGGTGGCGTGCGCCTCGGAGGCGTAGAAGTCGACGTAGTCCGCGACCTCGACGGGCAGCCGCAGCGCCACCTCGTCGATCCGGTGCAGGCTCCGCTCGCAGAAGCGGCGCCGTTCGTCGGTCTCCAGCATCCGGCGGACCTCGGCGCGGACATAGGCCCATTCCCTGGGCCCGCGCCGCAGGAACCGGTTCAGCGAGCCGGTCGCCAGGTCCGCGCCCAGCGGTGTGCCGGCCCACATCGCCGCCAGATCCAGCACATGTTCGCCGATGGCGACCCCGACCCGGGGCTCGCCGACGGGCCTGCCGCCGCGCAGCGGCGTGAACACCCCGTACGGCAGGTTGTCGAGGGTGAATCCGGAGCCGTCCGGGACGGGAACCCAGCTCACACCTCACCGCCGGGCCCGCGACCGCTCCAGCTCCAGGCGTAGCGGCCGTCGTCGCTGGCCCGGCCGCCCTCGGCGAGATCCAGCGGGCGGAAGGTGTCGACCATCACCGCGAGTTCGTTGAAGAACTCGGCGCCGATGCTGCGCTCGTAGGCGCCGGGCTGCGGGCCGTGGGTGTGGCCGCCGGGGTGCAGCGAGACCGAGCCCTGGCCGATGCCGGAGCCCCTGCGCGCCTCGTAGTCGCCGCCGCAGTAGAACATCACCTCGTCGCTGTCGACGTTGGAGTGGTAGTAGGGGACCGGGATCGACAGCGGGTGGTAGTCCACCTTGCGCGGTACGAAGTTGCAGATGACGAAGTTGTCGCCCTCGAAGACCTGGTGCGCGGGCGGGGGCTGGTGGACCCGCCCGGTGATCGGCTCGTAGTCGCTGATGTTGAAGGCGTAGGGGTAGAGGCAGCCGTCCCAGCCGACCACGTCGAAGGGGTGGGTGGGGACGGTCAGCACGGTGCCGCCGATCGAGCCGCCGACCCGGTGCTTGACGTAGACGTCCACATCGCCGTCGGCATCCCCGCCGAGGTCCTCGGCGAGCAGCGGTCCGACCGGCCCGCGCAGGTCGCGTTCGCAGAAGGGCGCGTGCTCCAGCAGCTGTCCGTACTTGGACAGGTAGCGCCGGGCCGGGGTGATGTGGCTGCCGGCCTCGATGGCGTAGAGCCGCAGCGGCGCGTCCCCGGTGGGGAGCCAGCGGTGGGTGGTGGCCCTGGGCACGATGACGTAGTCGCCCTGGCCGACCTCGATGCTGCCGAAGACGCTCTCCAGCACCCCGGCGCCCGACTCCACGTACAGGCACTCGTCGCCGGTGCCGTTGCGGTAGAGCGGGGAGGGCAGCCCGGCGGCGACATAGGCGATGCGGACGTCGGCGTTGCCGAGGACGGTGCGGCGGTCACGGACCGGGTCGGACTGGCGCCAGCTCTCGCCGGGGAAGAGCTCGTGCAGCCGGAAGTGGTAGGGCTTGAGCGGGTGATTGGGCTCGGGCTTGTCGTCGGGGAGCTGCCAGACCCGGCTGTCCACCATCGCCGACGGCAGATGCCGGTGGTAGAGGAGGGACGAGTCGGAGAAGAAGCCCTCCTCGCCCATCAGCTCCTCGAAGTAGAGCCGGCCACTGTCCACGTCCCGGTGCTGGGTGTGCCTCTTCGGGGGGATCGTGCCCGCGCTGCGGTAGTACGCCACCTTCGCCTCCTGAGCGACCTGAGCGACTCTGACCAGGACGCATACCTGGTGAGGCATGCACTCACATCCCATGGCGCGGCCGGGCCGCTGTCAAGCAGTGGACTGCCGCGCCAGGCGGGGTCAATGAGCCGAGCGGCAACGACCTGGACACACGAATGTAACGATCACCCAGCCTTTCAGAAAGTTGCTGCAAGGTCTTTCCATGCCGCTCACGCCCCTGTTACGTTCCTCCCCAAGCCCGACGGCAGCAACGGTGCGTCGGCCCGGGGAGGCTCCTTCGCAGGTGCCGACCCACCCACTCGGGCATCCACCCTCCAAGGAGTTCACAATGCGTCGTGGCATTGCGGCAGCCGTTCTGGCGGCAGCGATAGCGGTTTCTGCAAGCGCTTGCGGGAGTAGCAGCAGCGGAAGCACCGGTTCTGGCGCCAAGGCCGACGGTCCGGTCACCATCACCTGGTGGGACACCTCGGACGCGACCAACGAGGCCCCCACCTACCAGGCCCTGGTCTCCGACTTCGAGAAGGCCAACCCGAACATCACGGTCAAGTACGTCAACGTCCCCTTCGCCGACGCGCAGACCAAGTTCCAGACCGCCGCGGGCAGCAAGGGCGCGCCGGACGTGCTGCGCGCCGACGTCGGCTGGACCTCCGGCTTCGCCAAGGCCGGCTACCTGGTCCCGCTGGACGGCACCGCCGCCACCGCGGACAGCGGCTCCTTCGAGAAGCAGCTCGTCACCCAGGCCAGTTACAGCGGCCACCAGTACGGCGTGCCGCTGGTCACCGACACCCTCGGCCTGATGTACAACAAGGCGCTCTTCACCAAGGCCGGCATCGCCAAGGCCCCCACCACCTGGGACGAGCTCAAGGCCGACGCCGCGCTGATCAAGCAGAAGGACGGCGTCGACGGCTTCGAGTTCAACGCCGCCTCCTACTACGCGATGCCGTTCCTCTACGGGGAGGGCACCGACATGATCGACTCCACCTCGCAGAAGATCACCATCAACTCCGCGGCCGCCGTCAAGGGCATCGACACCATCAAGAGCCTGCTGGCCAGCCCAGGTGTCACCAAGCTGGACACCACGGCCAACGCCTACGCGACCATGATGGACAAGTTCGGCAGCGGCAAGATCGCGATGATCGTCCAGGGCCCGTGGGAGACCACCAACGTCTACAAGGGCTCGGCGTTCAGCGACAAGGCCAACTTCGGCGTGGCCGCGGTCCCGGCGGGCTCCAGCGGCAAGTCCGGCGCCCCGATCGGCGGCCACAACCTGGTGGCCTACGCCGGGTCCGACGCCGCCCACCAGGCCGCCTCGGAGAAGTTCATCGCCTTCATGACCTCGGCCGCCTCGCAGGCCACCATCGCGACCAAGAACGCGACTCTGCCGACCCGGACCGACGCGTACACCTCCGCCGTCACCTCCAACCCGGGGATCGCCGCCTTCCAGTCGATCCTGACCGCGGGCGTGCCGCGCCCGGCCGTCCCCGAGTACAGCTCCATGTACACCCCGTTCAACACCGAGCTGCTGAAGATCCTGGCCGGCCAGGAGAGCACCCAGACCGGTCTGAACAACGCCTCGATCGCCATCAAGAAGCTGTTCCCGAACTACTCCGGTCAGTAATCGGTCACCCGGCGGCCCGCCCCGATGTTTGGGGCCGGGCCGCCGGGTACCGGGGGTCACACCCGTGCCCACGTCCCACGCTGTAAAGAGAAGTCGCAGATCCGAAGAGGTGTCAGACCGTTGAACCCTCCCCCAACGAAGAGGGGGATTCCTGGCTCACGACGGCTGCGGGTCGGCGACCAGCAGTGCTTACACGATCAACACCAGCCGGGTTGGAACCAGCCCGGTTTGGAGCGGCAAAGCAGAGGAACTGCATGTGTCGGCTTGGTTCTCGCGCGACACGGTATGCGCGCTTGGTTGTCGCAACGCATGTGACGCACCTTACACCCGCAGGAGGGCGGTCATTCGCCCCGAAGGTTCAACCCGTCCTCTGCTCTGCTTCGCAAGAGTCCATCTTCCCCGCCTCGAAGGCCGGGGCTTCAATGAGGGAACGACATGACCGTCGCCGTCCAGGGCAGAGCCCGCAAGGAGCGCCGCGACCGCGAACCCCGGGCGGGGCTGATCGCCCGGCTGCGGCGTTCGTACGACCAGCACTGGTACGCCTGGGTGATGTGCACCCCGGTCGTCGTCGTCCTCGCCGTGCTGGTCGGCTACCCGCTGGTGCAGGGGGTGATCCTGACCTTCACCAACGCCAACAGCCTCAACGTCGGCCGCACCATCGGGGTCAACCACATCCCCGACAGCTACACCTGGGTCGGCTTCCAGAACTACGTCGACCTGCTCACCGGCCCCGACAACCAGCTGGTGCCGCACTTCGTCTGGACCATCGTCTGGACCGTCGTCTGCGTGGTGCTCACCGTCGGAACCGGCCTGGGCCTGGCCGTGCTGATGAACCGTAAGATGCGCGGCCGCGCCGTCTACCGGATGCTGCTGATCCTGCCCTGGGCCGTGCCGACCTTCGTCACGGTCTTCTCCTGGCGGCTGCTGCTCAGCGACGGCGGCGCCGTCAACGGGCTGCTCGGGGCGCTGCACCTGCCCCAGCCCAGCTGGCTCAGCGACCCGCTGGCGATGAAGGTCGCCGCGATCCTGGTCAACACCTGGGTCGGCTTCCCCTTCATGATGCTGTCCTTCCTCGGCGGACTGCAGTCCATCCCCAGCGAGCTCTACGAGGCCGCCGAGATGGACGGCGCCACGCCGTGGCAGCGCTTCACCCAGGTGACCCTGCCCGGACTGCGCCCGGTGAGCAGCACCGTGACGCTGCTCGGCATCATCTGGACCTTCAACCAGTTCAATGTCATCTACCTGCTGTTCGGCTCCAACGGCACCGACAGTGTGCAGATCCTGGTCACCTACGCCTACCAGCTGTTCTTCGGTCAGATGCCGCAGGACTACGCGGGGTCGGCGGCGGTCGGCGTGATCTGCCTGTCGCTCCTGGTCGTCTTCACCGGCTTCTACCGTCGCTGGATGAACAGGAACGAGACTGCGGCATGAGCACCAGCGTCCTCCCCGAACCCGGCGACACCGCAGGAGCAGACCCGATGTCCACCCTCACCACCGCCGACCGGCCCGTCGGGGTCGGCGCCGCGAAGCCCGCCCGGCGCCCGCTGCTGCGCGGCGAGCGCGGCAGGCTCGCCTCGGTCGGCCTGCACGGTCTGCTGACGGTCGCCGCGTTCGTCGCGGCCTTCCCGGTGGCCTGGATCCTGTACATCTCGCTCGGCTCCGGCAAGGACGACTACCTGCACCCGGGCCGCATCCTCAGCCGGATGACGCTGTCCAACTACGGCTTCGTCGTCAACCACACCGGGTTCGGCACCTGGATGCTGAACTCGCTGATCGTGGGCCTGGGTACGATGGCCGTGGGTGTGCTGATCTCGGCCAGTGCCGGCTACGCGGTCTCCCGGATGCGCTTTCCGGGGCACCGTCCGCTGATGTACACCTTCCTGCTGACCCAGATGTTCCCGGTGTCGGTGCTGATGGTCCCGCTCTACAAGATCATGGCGAATCTGGGCCTGCTCGACACCTACCAGGGCCTGATCCTGGTCTACTGCTCCACCGCCGTCCCCTACAGCGCCTGGCTGCTGAAGGGCTACTTCGACACCATCCCGGTCGAGATCGACGAGGCCGGGCGCATCGACGGCCTCTCACCGTTCGGCACCTTCTGGCGGCTGATCGTCCCGCTCGCCAAGCCGGGCCTGTCCGTCGCGGCGTTCTACACCTTCCTCACCGCCTGGGGCGAGGTCGCCTTCGCCTCGCACTTCATGCTCTCGGCCGACAAGTACACCCTCTCGGTCGGCCTGCAGACCTACATCAGCCAGTACAACTCCCAGTGGAACTACATGGCGGCCAGCGCGGTGCTGATCGCGGTTCCCGCCGGAGTGGTGTTCTACCTGGTACAGAAGCACCTGGTGGCCGGCCTCACCGCCGGCGGCACCAAGGGCTAGCGGCCCAGGGCCACCCGCACCCCCCGTCACCGTCCGTCCTCCTGAGACCCAAGGGATCCCATGACCTCCCAGCACCCCGCCACCCCGACCGTCGCTGCCGCCGACTCCGGCCGCAGACCCGGTTGGTGGCGCGACGCGGTGATCTACCAGGTCTACCCGCGCAGCTTCGCCGACGCCGACGGCGACGGGATGGGCGACCTGGAGGGTGTCCGCAGCAGGCTCCCCTACCTGCGGGACCTGGGTGTCGACGCGGTGTGGCTGTCCCCCTTCTACGCCTCGCCGCAGGCCGACGCCGGCTACGACGTCTCCGACTACCGGGTCGTCGACCCGATGTTCGGTGACCTCGCCGACGCCGAGCGGCTGATCGGCGACGCGCACGGGCTGGGCCTGCGGGTGATCGTGGACATCGTCCCCAACCACGCCTCCGACCAGCACTCCTGGTTCCGTCAGGCGCTGCGCGAGGGCCTCGGCAGCCCGCTGCGGGAACGTTTCCACTTCCGTCCCGGCCGGGGTGAGGCGGGCGAACTGCCGCCCAACGACTGGGAGTCCATCTTCGGCGGCCCGGCCTGGACCCGCACCGTCAGCAGCGACGGCACGCCCGGGGAGTGGTACCTGCACCTCTTCGCCCCCGAGCAGCCCGACCTCAACTGGGAGAACGCCGCCGTCGCCGACGAGTTCCGCTCGGTGCTGCGGTTCTGGCTGGACCTGGGCGTCGACGGCTTCCGGATCGACGTCGCCCACGGTCTGGTCAAGGCGGCCGGGCTGCCCGACATCGGCCACCACGACCAGCTGCGGCTGCTCGGCAACGACGTGCTGCCCTTCTTCGACCAGGACGGCGTGCACGAGATCTACCGCGACTGGCGCCGCATCCTGGACGAGTACGGCACCGACCCGGACACCCGCCGCATCGCCGTCGCCGAGGCCTGGACCCCCTCCGTCCAGCGCACCGCCAACTACCTGCGCCCCGACGAACTGCACCAGGCCTTCAACTTCCAGTACCTGGGCACCGCCTGGGACGCCGAGGCACTGCGCGAGGTCATCGACCTGACCCTGGACGCCATGCGCCCGGTCGGCGCTCCGGCGACCTGGGTGCTGTCGAACCACGACGTGGTCCGGCACCTCACCCGCCTGGGGAGCGGCGAGGACGCCGAACAGGATCTGCGCCGGGCCCGCGCGGCGACCTTGCTGATGCTGGCGCTGCCCGGCTCGGCCTACCTCTACCAGGGCGAGGAGCTGGGGCTGCCGGAGGTCGTCGACCTGCCCGACGAGGTCCGCCAGGACCCGGCCTTCAGTCGGGCCAAGGGCACCAACGCCGAGGGCCAGGAGGGGATGCGCGACGGCTGCCGGGTCCCGCTGCCCTGGTCCGGCGCCGAGGCCCCGTTCGGGTTCGGCCCGGTGCCGGGCGGCCCCAGCTGGCTGCCGCAGCCCGCCGAGTGGGCCAAGCTCAGCGTGGAGGCCCAGACCGGCGACCGCAGCTCCACCCTGGAGCTGTACCGCGCCGCCCTGACGGCCCGTCGCGAGCACCCGGCGCTGGGCACCGGCGACAGCGTGGAGTGGCTGGACGACGCCCCGGCCGGGGTGCTCGCCTTCCGCCGCAGCAGCCCCGACGGCGTGTTCGCCTGCTTCGCCAACACCGGCGACCTGGCCGTGCGGCTCGCCGCCCCCGGACGGCTGCTGCTGGCCTCGGAGCCGGTCACGGTGGTCGAGGACGAGATCCTGCTCCCGGCCGACGCCACCGTCTGGTGGGCTCTCTGACATGGCCTCTCCCTCCGCGGCGTCCCCCTCGGCGGCGTCGCCCCGGCCGGCCGCGACCCCGGCTCCGCCCACGGCTCGGCTCGCCGACATCGCCGCCCAGGCGGGTGTCAGTGAGGCGACCGTCTCCCGGGTCTTCAACGGCCGGGCCGGAGTCTCCCCGACGACCCGTCAGTCGGTGCTCGCCGCGCTCGACGTGCTCGGCTACGACCGGCCGGTACGGCTGCGGCAGCGCAGCGCTGGACTGATCGGACTGATCACCCCGGAGCTCAACAACCCGATCTTCCCGGCGCTGGCCCAGGTCATCGAGCAGGTGCTGACCCGCTACGGCTACACGCCGCTGCTGTGCACGCAGACCCCCGGCGGCTCGACCGAGGACGAGCTGGTCGACATGCTGGTGGAGCGCGGCGTCACCGGCATCGTGTTCGTCTCGGGCCTGCACGCCGACACCACGGCCGACATGGAGCGCTACGCCCGGCTGGCAGGCCGCGGCGTCCCCTTCGTCCTGATCAACGGCTACAGCGAGCAGATCTCGGCGCCGTTCGTCTCCCCGGACGACCGGGCGGCGATGCGGATGGCCGTGCAGCACCTGGCAGAGCTCGGCCACGAGCGGATCGGCCTCGCACTGGGCCAGCGCCGGTTCGTGCCGGTGCTGCGCAAGCTGGAGGGCTTCACGGCGGCCTGCCGCGACATCCTCGGGCAGTCCGACGAGGAGATCGCGGCCCGGATCCAGCACACCCTGTTCAGCGTCGAGGGCGGCCATGCGGCCGCTGCGGCCCTGTTGGAGGCCGGCTGCACCGCGGTGGTCTGCGGCAGCGACCTGATGGCCTTCGGCGTCATCAGGGCCGCCCGCCAGCACGGCCTGGGCGTGCCGGGCGACGTGTCGGTGGTCGGTTTCGACGACTCGCCGCTGATCGCCTTCGCCGATCCGCCGCTGACGACGATCCGTCAGCCGGTGGAGGCGATGGGCGCGGCCGCGGTCGACGCCCTGCTGGAGGAGATCAACGGCAACGCCCTGCACCGCGCCGAGTTCGTCTTCCAACCCGAGCTGGTCGTCCGGGGCTCCACCGGGGCGGCCCGCCCGCGCGTCTGAGGGGCCGCGCGGGTGCGCAGGAGAGCGGGGCCGGACGGGAGGTGCCTCCCCGTCCGGCCCCGCTCGGTCGGCGGTTAATCGGTGGCCCCACACCGGCGCGCCGACCAGACTGGGGCGTTCACCGACTACTGTTCCCAGCGGGAGAGTTGTGTTCGCCAGCTATCGTCGGACCCTGCAGGCACCCGGGACCGTGGCCTTCGTCCTCGCCGGTCTGCTGGCCCGGTTCCCGATCGGGATGTCCGGCGTCGCGGCCGTCTTCATGGTCACCGGCGCGCTGGGCTCCTATGCGCTGGCCGGCGCGCTCTCCGCGACCGTGCTGGCAGTGATCGCGCTGGCCGGACCGCAGGTCTCCCGGCTGGTCGACCGTCGTGGGCAGGCGCGGGTTGCCGTCCCGGCGCAGTTGCTGGCCGTCTCCGGCGGCATGTCCGAACTGCTGGGCCTGCATTTCGGTGCCCCGCGCTGGCTGCTGTTCGCCGCCGCCGCGCTGACCGGTGTCGGCCCCAACGTGGGCAGCATGTCCAGGGCCCGCTGGGCCGCCCTGCACCCGGGCGAGGAGGAACTGCTGCACAGCGCCTATGCGCTGGAGACGGTGATCGACGAGCTGTGCTTCATCCTGGGCCCGATCGCCGCGACCCTGTTGGCCACCACCCTCTTCCCGTCGGCGGGATACCTGGCGGTCGGGGTGCTCCTGATCCTGGGTACGCTGCTGTTCTGCGCCCAGCGACGCACCGAGCCCGAGGTGCGCGGTGCCGGTGGGGCCTCCGGCGGTGGATCCGCGCTCCGGACGCCCGCCCTGCGCGTCGTCACGCTGACCCTCACGGCCACCGGCGCGGTGTTCGGCCTGATGGAGATCACCGTGATCGGCTTCGCCGACGCACACCACCACAAGGCCGCCGCCAGTCTGGTGCTGGCCTGCTACGCCCTGGGGTCCTGCCTGTCCGGCATCGGCTTCGGACTGTGGAAGCCCAAGGGCAGCGCCGCCACCCGACTGCCGCTGTTCCTGCTGGCGATGACGGCGCTGCTGGCACTGCTGCCGCTGGTCCGCAGCCTGCCGGAGCTTGCGGCCACGCTGTTCGCGGCGGGATTCTGCACCGCGCCGACGATGGTGACGGCGATGGGGGTGGTCCGTGACCGCGTTCCTCCGCACACGTTGAACGAGGGCTTCAGCTGGGCCACCACCGGCCTGCTGATCGGCGTCTCGGCCGGCGCCGCGGTGGGCGGCTGGGCGGTGCAGCACCTGGGCGCCGGCGCGGGCTTCCGGATCCCCGCCGCGATGAGCGGCCTCGCCCTGCTGATCGCGCTGCTGGGCCGGCGCGGGCTCGCCGAGCGGCCCGCCGCTGCACGCCGTCCGGCGGCGGAACCGTCCGAAGCGCCCGGACCGGTCAGCCAGGTGCAATAAGGTGCGATGCTGTACGGCAGCGGACCGACAAGGACTGGGGAACCCTTCTTGAACACAGCACGGCTGGCGGATATCGCGGCACAGGCCGGGGTGAGCGAAGCCACCGTCTCCCGGGTGCTGAACGGCAAGCCGGGGGTCTCCGCCACCACCCGGCAGATGGTGATCGCCGCCCTGGACGTCCTCGGGTACGAGCGGCCCACCCGGCTGCGCCAGCGCAGCGCCGGTCTGATCGGGCTGATCACCCCGGAGCTGAGCAACCCCATCTTCCCGGCCTTCACCCAGGTCATCGAGCAGGTGCTGACCCGCTACGGGTACACGCCGGTGCTCTGCACGCAGACCCCGGGCGGTTCCACCGAGGACGAGTTGGTGGAGCTGCTGGTGGAACGGGGGGTCACCGGCATCTGCTTCATCTCCGGGCTGCACGCGGACACCAGCGCCGACACCGAGCGGTACGCCAGGCTGACCGGCAAGGGCGTCCCCTTTGTCATGATCAACGGATACAGCTCGAAGATCGCCGCCCCGTTCATCTCCCCGGACGACCGGGCGGCGATGCAGATGGCAGTGCAGCATTTGGTCGGCCTGGGACACCGGCGGATCGGACTGGCGGTCGGTCCGGCCAGGTTCGTGCCGGTGGAACGCAAGCTGGAGGGCTTCGCCGAGGCGATGCGCACCCGGCTGGGCATGGAACCGGCCGAGTCCGCCGATCTGGTCCAGCACTCGCTGTTCAGCGTGGAGGGCGGCCAGGCGGCCGCCGGAGCGCTGCTGGACAAGGGCTGTACGGCCATCGTCTGCGGCAGCGACCTGATGGCCTTCGGGGCGATCCGCGGGGCACGTTCGCGTGGCCTCTCGGTGCCCGGTGACGTGTCGGTGGTCGGTTTCGACGACTCCCCGCTGATCGCCTTCGCCGATCCGCCGCTGACGACGATCCGTCAGCCGGTCGAGGCGATGGGCGCGGCGGCGGTCAACGTCCTGTTGGAGGAGATCGGCGGCAACCCGGCGCAGCGCGGCGAGTTCGTGTTCCAGCCGGAGCTGGTGGTCCGCGGCTCGACCGGGGCCGCACGGCCGCGCCCCTGACGGCAAGGCACGGCATGACGGACGGCGGGGGTGTGGGCCGCAGCTCCGCACCCCCGCCGGTTCCGTGCGCTCAGGTGAGGTCGGGGTCCAGCTCGATGCCCAGCGCCGTCAGGTACAGGCCCAGGACCAGTCGGGCCACGGTCGGGTACGCCCCCAGCGGCTCCGACGCCTGGCACTCCGCCTCCGCCGTCACCGACTTGAGCATGTCCGGGTCCACCTCGGGGCCGAAGACATAGGGGGCGAGCGCGGGCTGGGCGGAGCCGGTCTCGCGCAGATGCGCGGCCGCGGCCGCCACCGATCCGGGCTCGTCCAGCGCGGCCGCGACCACCGGCACCGCCAGCCGGGCGGCCAGCAGCACCGCGGTGACCTCGGCCAGCTGCAGCGCCTCGGCCCCGCCGACGGTGGCGAGCACCACGCCGTCGGCGGAGGTGTTGATGGCGAACAGCCTGGCCCGGTCGGCGCGGGCGAGCCCGGCCTCGGAAAGCCGTACGTGCAGTGCCTCGGCCAGCAGCGGATGCGGTCCGAGCGTGTCGGTGACCCTGACCTCGCCCGGGATGCCGCTCAGGGCGGCCCGGAAGGAGTCGGAGGGGCCGGGGAGCAGCGGCACGACGACCGGAGCCGGACGCTCCTCGGCGGCGGCCGCGCCCAGCAGGGCGGCCAGGGTCTCGGCGCCGTCGCCTTCGGTGCCGTTCGAGGACAGGTAGCCGGCCCTCGCGTCGATCCCGGGCTGCTCGGCGCGGATCAGTGAGACCAGTTCGTCGGCGATCTGCTGCGTGGCCGGAGTGGCCTCGGCGGGTACGGCCAGAAGCAGCGCGGGGGCCTCCGCGGGGATCTCGTGGCGTTCGGGCCGACGGTGCCGGCCGCGTGCCCGGGTCCCGGGCGTGCGGACGGGCAGCGGTGTGCTGGGGGTGGCGGCAGAGCTCATGTCGGACGATCGTAGGTCATGTGTGCGGACTGCTGAAGTCGGGCACCCTTCTTTGTGATTCAGCGGCGTGGGCATACCCCCTGAATCACCTTCAAATCCGGTCATATATTCGATGATCGGATTCCGCATGCAACCGGATCACGGTGAGCAGCGTCACATAGCTGTGCGGCGCACATGATTACTGACTGTGCGTCACCGGGGCGCTGCGCGCTGTGGATCTTGATGGCAGCCCGACGGCGCGTTGCAGTGCGACCGTAGCCCAGAGCGACGAGTCGGGTGGCATTTGTCCCTTTCGATCCGTCAGCCCACCATTACGGAGCGGAAGTTGTCACATGTGGTGAACGCACGTGCACGCGCATAAGCAGCTGCACGTGCAAGTGCACTGGCGTTATCATCACGTGCAGTGAGGCGCCTCTCTGGCCCATCCTGCACGGCTCGCACAACCAGGAGACACCGATGCTTCGCATGTACAACGGCATGGCCGCCACGGAGATCGAGGGTGTGGTCTGGCAGAAGAGCCGTTTGAGCAACTCGCAGGGTGACTGTGTCGAGTTGGCCCGCCTCGCGGACGGCGATGTGGCGGTGCGCAACTCGCGGTTCCCCGAGGGGCCGGCCCTGATCTACACGCGGGCCGAGATTGCGGCGCTGATAGACGGAATGAAGAAGGGCGAGTTCGACCATCTCGCCGAGCCGGCCTGAGCGCCGGCCCGGTCCGCGGTACGGACCCCGGTCCGATCGCCGCGACACGGGGCCGACCGCGCGACCGGACACACTGAGCGGCGGTGCCGGGGGAGTCACTCCCCCTGGTACCGCCGCTCATTCTGTGTCTCCCCGGCCGCCTGGAAGGAGCCCGTCCCCTCCAGTTCGAACAGGGCCCAGACCACCTTTCCGGCGGCCACCGGGTGCCAGCCCCAGGACTGGCTGAACGAATCCACCAGGTGCAGACCGCGTCCCGACTCGGCGACCCAGTCCGGCTCCCGGGTCACCGGACCCGAGCTGCTGGGGTCGCTCACCGCGCACACCACCTGCGGCGAACGCCGGACCAGGCTGAGGCGTATCAACGGGGCGGGGGACTGTGCGGCCTCGCCGAACTTCTGGGTGATCGGCCCGGGGGTGCCCGTCCCGGGGCTCGTCCCGCGCTTGCCCCAGGCGCTGGTCCGTTGTTCGGGGACGCTGGCGGCCGCGAGCGCGTGCCGCAGCGCATTGGTCACAAGTTCACTGGTCACCAGGGCGATGTCGTCGAAGAGGTCGCCGAGACCCCAGCGGTTCAACGTCAGCTTGGTGAACTCACGTGCGGTGCGCACGGATTCCAGCCGGGGGGCGAGGGCGCAGTTGACCACGTCGGGGTCCGTGGCCAGTGCCGGGCTCAGGCCCATGAAGAGCTCCTCCCATAAGGGCGCTGCAGGCATTGCTGCCGAGGTCTGCCCTGCCGGGGTCGCGCGCGCGGCACCGGACTCCGCCGCGTCGCCGAACGGATGACGGGGCGGTGGCTCGGAGTGGCGCGAGGGGGGAGCGGGCTCCCCGCAGGACTGCCAGTGGGTGTGCATGTGCACGTGCATCATGCTCCTCCCCGCTCACGTCAGATGCAAGGGTGGATTCACGTGCATGTGCGTATCGGGCATCTGCACGTGCATCTTCGTGTGCAGGGAGTAGTCTCATGGTTGCTCGGCGCAGGCGTGACTACTGAGGCCGAGCCATGACGTCCGAGTTCTTGACACAAACCTGTCCGTTTGGGCACCCTTCGCCACCGGACAGTGGCAGACTGTGCGCTGATTTCATTGGGTGGAGGTTCAACGGAATGACCACAGTTCAGCCGGGGAGCGGCTCGATGGTGCGCCGTATCCTCCTCGGCTCTCAGCTGCGCCGACTCCGTGAGGCGAAGGGGATCACCCGTGAAGATGCGGGCTACACCATCAGGGCCTCCGAATCGAAGATCAGCCGCATGGAACTCGGCCGCGTCAGCTTCAAGGAGCGGGACGTGACGGACCTACTGAGCCTCTACGGCGTCGATGACGAGACCGAGCGTGCCGCTCTGGTGACCCTTGTGCGCGAGGCCAATCAGGCCGGCTGGTGGCACAGCTTCAGCGACGCCATGCCCAACTGGTTCCAGACCTACGTCGGCCTGGAGGAGGCGGCGGCGCTGATCCGCACCTACCAGGTGCAGTTCATCCCCGGCCTGCTGCAGACCGAGGACTACGCGCGGGCCATCGTGCTGCTCAACCGTCCGCACATGGAGACGAGCGAGCTGGAACGCCGCATCAACGTGCGGATGCGCCGTCAGAAGCTGGTCGCCGACGGCGACGGGCCCCGGCTCTGGGCGGTCGTCGACGAGGCCGCGCTGCGCCGTCCGGTGGGCGGCCCGGCCGTGATGAAGGCGCAGATCCAGCGGCTGATCGACGCCGCCGACATGCCCAACGTGGTGGTCCAGGTCATGCCGTTCCGCTTTGGCGGCCATGCCGCGGAGAGCGGGGCCTTCACCATCCTCCGCTTCCCGGAGCAGGACCTGCCCGACGTGGTCTACCTGGAGCAGCTCACCAGCGCCCTGTACCTGGACAAGCGCGACGACGTGGACCAGTACGTCCAGGTGATGGAGCGGCTCAGCGTCGACAGCCTCACCCCGGAGAGCAGCGTGGAGCTGCTCTCCTCGCTCCTCAAGGAGATCTAGGGCCGCAGGCCGTACCGGGCGAAGAGGTCCGCGCGGATCAGCGCGGGCGAGGTCTCCGCGCCGGGCAGCAGCATGCCCATACAGGCCCCCATCAGGGCGCTGCGGAGCACCGCGTGCTCCGCGACCGGGTCGGCCGCCCCGCGCCGCCGCAGCACCCCCTGGAGCAGCGCCCCGAACCGCCGCTGCTCCTCGTCCTGGATGAACCCCTCCGCGCTCGGCGCCAGGATCAGTGCCAGATGCGTGCGCATCAGCGTCGGCCGCTCCCGGGTCAGCGTCAGCACCGTGTCGATCGAGGTGGCCAGCCAGAGGTCCGGCGGATCCGTCTCCTCCAGCTCCGCCAGCGCCGCCGCCAGCTTCAGGTGCATCAGCCGGTGCGTCGAGGACTGCAGCAGGTAGCGCTTGCCGGGGAAGTAGTACGAGACCAGCCCCCTGGCCAGCCCGGCCCGCTCGGCTATGTCGCCGAGCGTGGTGCCCGCGAAGCCCCGTTCGTCCACCAACTCGACGGTGGCCTGCATGATCCGCGCCCGGGACCGGGCCCGCATGGCCTCGTTGACTGATGCGCGTCGGGGTGACATGGTGCTCCTGCGTTCATTGGCTGCTGGCCAATATACGGCCAGCCTCGAACGCGTGTGGCCGCCCGGGCGGTTCGCCGACGCGGGGGATCGGCGAACGCCCGGGCGGCCCGCCCGAACCCCGTACGGGCGGGTCCTCAGGGGCGCTGGACGGCCTCCTCCTCCGCCGGCTCGTCAGCGGTCGACGTCGCCGAACCGTGGGCCGGGAGCGGGTAGTCGGGCACCGGGTAGGCCGCGGCCGCAGCCGCCCGCGCGGTCCGCCGGTCCTGCACCGCGCCGAACGCGGTGACCAGCAGCCCCAGCAGGGCCACCCCGGCCACCACGCCCACCGCGTTGTGGTCGGCGCCCAGTTGGGCCCGGACGTCACCGCCGCCGCCGGCGGTCACCACCGCGGTCACCACGGCCAGCACCACGGCGCCGCCGATCTGGAACGAGGTGTTCACCAGCCCGGAGGCCAGCCCCTGCTCGGAGTCGGCCACCCCGTCCGTCGCCTGGATGTTGAGCGAGGGGAAGACCAGCGCGAAGTGGATCCCCAGCAGCACCATCGACGGCAGGATCACCGTCAGGTAGTCGGAATGGGGCCCGATCCGCAGGAAGTTGGCGTAGCCCAGCAGCGCGGCCGGGAAGCCGACCAGCATCAGCTTGGTGGTCCCGAAGCGGTCCACCAGCGCGCCCATCCGGGTCGCCGAGGCCGCCACCAGCACCCCGGCCGGCAGGAAGGCCAGCGCCATCTCCAGCGCGGACCAGCCGAGCAGCGACTGCAGGTAGAGCGTGGCGATGAACTGGAAGCCGACGTAGGCGCCGAAGCAGGCCAGCGCGCCGACATTGGCCCGGGCCACCAGCCCGTTGCGGAAGATCCCCAGCCGCACCAGCGGGTGCGCCGTACGCTGCTCCACCGTGACGAAGGCCGCGAACAGCGCCGCCACCCCGAGCAGCGACAGCACGGTACGGGCGCTGCCCCAGCCCACGCCCTGGGCCTCGGTGACGGTGTAGACGAGCAGCAGCAGCGCGCCGGTGGCGGTCACGGCGCCGAGCAGGTCGTAGCCGCGTCCCTCACGCTGCGGCCGCTCCTGACGCGGGATCAGCCGGCTCCCGGCGGCCAGCGCCAGCAGGGCCAGCGGGAACGGCAGCAGGAAGGTCCAGCGCCAGCCGACCTCGGTCAGCAGCCCGCTGAGCACCAGGCCGAGCGAGAAGCCGCTGGCGCCGCAGGTGGTGTAGATGCTCAGGGCCCGGTTGCGCTGATGGCCCTCGGGAAAGGTCGTGGTGATGATGGACAGGCCGGCCGGTGCGGTGAAGGCGGCGGCGACGCCCTTCACGAACCGGGTGGCGATGAGCAGTCCGCCGTCGTTCACCAGGCCGCCGAGCAGCGAGGCGACGGCGAACACGGCGAGCGCGGCGAGGAACACCCGCCGCCGCCCGAGCAGGTCTGCGGCCCGGCCGCCGAGCAGCAGCAGCCCGCCGTAGCCGAGCACGTAACCGCTGACCACCCACTGCAGCGACGTGGTGCTGAGGTGCAGGTCGGTTCGGATGGAGGGCAGGGCGACCCCGACCATCGACACATCCAGGGCGTCGAGGAACAGGGCCGCGCAGAGGACGACGAGAGTGCCCCAGAGACGGGGGCTCCATCGGGTAGTGGCTGTGGTCATGCGGAGGACACTACATGCACATGCATTCAATGCACGTGAATTTAATGTGAACTCATTAAGTTCCGCTGCAACTGCTACACTGCCCTGGTGAGCACCGCCTCGGACCCCGAGCTCGTCGACGCCTGGCGCACCCTTCTCGCCCGCCAGGCCGCGACGGCCTGCGCGCTGGACCGCGAGCTCAATGAGCGGCACGGTCTGGGAATGAGCGAGTTCGAGGTGCTGGAGCGCCTGGTGGAGGGCACCGCGGGGGACTGCGCCGCCTCGCTCCGGGTCCAGGAACTGGCCACCTCGGTCCACCTCAGCCAGAGCGCGCTGTCCCGGCTGATCGCCCGCCTGGAGAAGGCCGGCCTGGTCGAGCGCTCCATGTGCCCCGAGGACCGCCGCGGCGTCTCGGTCTGCCTCACCCCGGCCGGCCGCGACCGCCACACCGACGCCGTCCCCACCCACCGCAGCGTCCTCGCGGAGATGCTGAGCGGCTGACTACTACGTCCGGCGTAGAGCTGACATGACCGCCTCGAACGGCCGAGCGGAGATCAGCCCCGCGCGCCGGCCCGCTGGGCGGTGGCGGCCTCGCGCTGGGCGGCCCGGACGGCCTCCTCGACGCAGCTCTCGGCGCAGGCGTCCGGCATCGCCGGGTGCCGTCCGATGATGATCACGCCCAGCACGATGCAGACCAGGCCGACGGCCTCCCCGGCCAGCGCCCCGGGGGTCAACCGCAGCCGGTCCCCGAGAAAACCCACCCCGCAGGCGATCCCCGCCAGCGGCTGGGCGGCGGTCAGCGCCGGCAGCGACATCCGGAGCGGGGCCGACTCGAACGCGCTCTGGACCAGGATCAGGCCGATCACCCCGATCGCCACCACGGTCCAGGTCTGCCAGCTGCTGAACAGCAGCGCGAGGCCGCCGTGCGTGAACCGCTGTCCGGCGGTGCGCGTCAGCGCGTCCTGCAGGCCGTAGAGCAAGCCCGCGGCCAGCGCCAGCAGAGTGGCCTCCTCGAACAGCGGCAGCCGCCTGGCGATGGAGACCAGCAGCAGGGCGACCCCGGCCACCACCCCGAACACCAGCCAGTGCCGCAGCACCCCGGCCTCGGTCCCGCCGCCGGTCGGCTCCCCGCTGGTGATGAAGACGGTCACGCCAGCGGCCAGCAGCAGCACCCCGCCCCAGCCCGAGCGGCCCAGCCGCTGGCCGGTGATGGACCGCGCCAGCAGCATGGCGAACAACAGATTGGTCGCGAGCAGGGGTTCCACCAGCGAGATCCGTCCGGCTGACAGCGCCATCGCGCTGAGCACCTGGCCGCCGACCATGAAGGCGATCCCGAGCAGCCACTCCGGCTGCCGCATCAGTCGCAGCAGCAGGCGGTAGGACAGGATGTCGGAGCGCGGTGCGCGCTGCGCCGCGTGCTGCTGGAGCACAAAGCCGAGTCCCAGCAGACATGCCGCGCCCACACCGAGCAGAAACACCGTCACGAAGTGTTCACCCCACGTCCCAGCGCGTCCTGACCAGCCAGAAGTCCTGCACTCCGCCTGCCCACGACGGGTCCGTCCATACGCTCGCGGGGACGCGGACGTTTCGGACACCGTCTGTTGCCGCGAAGCCTAGCGCGGCCAGCTGGGAATGGCCTGCGCGTCAACGCAAATCACAGCCGGCCACGGAAAGCTTCAGGAGCCTCTCAGACGGGATGCGGAAACCCCTCAGAAGAGCACACGCAATCCCGGTGCGAACACCAGTGCCAGCGGTGCGCTCAGTGCGGCCAGGGTCGCCGCCGTGAGCCGCAGCCGCCGGGCCACCGGCAGCCGCGGCTCACCGGCGAGCAGCCGCTCCACCCGTCCGGGGACCTGGTCGAGCAGCCCGGGGCAGTGCGGGACGGGGCCGTGCGCGGTGTTCAGCTCGACCAGGGCGACGGCGGTGGCGAGCCGCCCGTGCCGCCGCGCGGCCGAGTCGTCGGCGGAGAGCTCCACCAGCCTGCCGACCTGCTCGCGGAACAGCCGGAAGATCCCGGCGCCGGGGAAGCCGTTGTTGAGCGCCTCGGCGCACTGCAGCAGCCAGTGGTGCCTGGCCCGAACGTGTCCGCGCTCGTGTTCCAGCACCGCGGCCAGCTCACGGTCGCTCAGCCGGTGCAGCGCACCGGTGGTGACCACCAGACGGGTGGCCGGGCCGGGCAGGGACCAGGCGTTCGGCTTGGCGCTCTCCAGCACGACCAGCCGCTCGGCCGCCGCCGGGCGGCGGACCCGCTCCAACCCCGAGGGCAGCTCCGGGGCCCGCAGCCGCAGCTCCCGCAGCCGGTGCCGGCGCAGCGCCCGCGCCGAGCGCACCTCGGCGCCCAGCGCCAGCGCGGTACGGGCCCCGCCCACGGCGAGCAGGGCGGCGACGGCTATGGCCCAGGGGCGGGAGAGCGGGATCCCGTAGGCGGCCTCAACGCCGCGCGGCGCACCGGAGAACAGCAGGGTCCGCACCTCCGGCCAGGCCGCGGCCGCGGTGAGCAGCAGCGCCAGACCGCAGCAGAGCAGGGCGGCCACCACCAGGCACTGCCAGGCCCACAGCGCCAGCACCGGTTCGCGCTCGGTCCAGCGTGCCCGTGCCAGCAACCGGGGACCGGCGGTGGCCAGGACCACGCCGAGCAGCAGTAGGGCGGGCAGCGCGTTCAACCAGACCTCCGCAGGAGGGACCGCAGGACACGCGACACTGCGTGCGCCCCCAACGTATGCGGCGCCGGCCTGCCTCGGCAGCGGATTGCAGCAGGCGTGACGCACGCCACCCCGCGTGCTCCCGAGGCCGGCGGGAGCGGCTGGTCACATGGCCAGCAGCATGGTGAACATGCCCATCCCCAACACCATCCGGCAGGCCTGCGGCAGCTCCGGCGCGCCCAGCAGCCGGCTCGCGACCGATCCACGCTGCGGTGCGCCGAGCCCTGCGGGTGCGGCTGCGGGCGCGGGCGCGGCGATCAGCCGGGCCCCGGCCAGCACCGCGTAGCCGCCGAAGAACACCAGTAGCGCCCCGGTGACCAGGGGCGAACCGACACCGGCGGACATCCCGGCCATGCCGGGCATCGCCGCGCTGGTCCCGGCCCCCGCCGCCGTCGCCACGGCCATGTAGACCATCGCGAGGTGCCCCACCCCGTGGTAGAGGTGGTGCCCCCGGTGCCCCCCGGACTCCCTGCCCCCGGACGCCCCGCCCCCGGGCAGCAGGCCCGCTCCGAGCGACCACACCGCCGCGACCCCGAAGAGCACCACCCACACCGCGAGTGGTACCTGCCGTCCCAGCCCCAGCGGCACCGCCATCGCCGCCATGCCCAGACCCTTGAGCGCCTCCGAGGCGTCGAGCTCGCGCTCGGCCCGGGAGGCGGTCCGCCGGACCAGTCGGACCAGGCAGTAGAGTCCTGTCGCTCCCATCAGTCCGGTCAGCAGCCATCCGACGGCGGCGGGACCATGCATCCGGTCTCCCCTCGAGTCCTGCTCCCACCATGACGCTGAGTGGCGGAGAACTACAGGGCGCAACAGGGGGCGCACAAGCGCAGTGTCCGCAGCCGGGTCTCAGGGTCGTCCCCTGTGCGCGCCCTGAGTCTCGACGTACTCCCAGTGGAGTACACCGGCCTTTTCCTGCCTCTGCGGGACTACGAGGCCGGTGGGGCTGAATCATCCCCGGGTCTGTCTTCCGGCGGGACGGAGATCGTTAGGTTGGGTAGGCCCGAGCCCCCAGGCCGCAGCACAGAGCACCACCGCCTCGGAGGCCAAGCATCCAGAAGCAGGAACGAGACCTCGACCATGGGCCGACTCATCCGCATCCCCCGGCAGCGCACGGCCAGCGGTCGAAGGGGCACAGCCGGCGCGACCCCCCCGCCGCCGCGCGCCGTCATCGTGTCGGCGAGTGTGGGCGCCGGGCATGACCGGGTTGCGGAGGAGCTCGCCGCGCGGCTGGAGGAGGCCGGGGTCGCCGTGGACCGGCACGACTTCCTGGACCTGATGCCCGGTTCGACCGGCCGGGTGTTCGTCGGCTCGTACCACGGCATGATCTCGCGGGCCCCGTGGACCTGGAAGCTGCTCTACGGCGGGATGGACAACCCGCGGATGGCCGGCATCCAGGCCTCCCTGTTCACCGCTCTCGCCGGACGCAGCATCCGCAGGGCCGTCCAGGGCGACACCACCCGCATGGTCATCGCGACCTACCCGCTGGCCAGCCAGGTCCTGGGCCGACTGCGGCAGCGCGGCAAGGTCAGCACCCCGGTGCACACCTATCTCACCGACTTCTCGGTGCACCAGCTCTGGGCCGCCCCCGGCGTGGACGCGCACATGGCGCTGCACCAGGTCGCCGCCACCCAGGCCCGCGCGGTGGGCTGCGCGGACGTCTCCGTGGTCGCCCCGCTGGTGGACCGGCGGTTCACCCCGGCTACGCCGGAGTCCCGCTTCGCCGCCCGGGCCCGCTGGGGCCTGCCGCAGGACGCCAGGCTGGCGCTGCTGGTCGGCGGCTCCTGGGGCGCGGGAGAGCTGGAGCGCACCGTCGCGGACGTCGAGGCGGCCGACCCCGGCATCACCTGCGTCGTGGTCTGCGGCCGCAACGAGGGACTGCGCGAGCGTCTGCTCGCCGCCGGGGTCAAGCACGCCCACGGCTGGGTGGACGACATGCCGAGCCTGATGCACGCCGCCGACGTGCTGGTGCAGAACGCGGGCGGGATGACCGTGCAGGAGGCCGTCGCCAGCGCCCTGCCTGTGGTGACCTACCGCTCGATACCCGGGCACGGACTCACCAACGCGGCCGCGTTGGACGAGGCCGGCATAGCGCGCTGGGCCCGCCACTCCGGCGAGCTCGCCGCCGCCCTGGCCGGCGCCCTCTCGGACCGCGTCATTCCCATCTCGGCGGCCCGCCGCCCCGGCGTGGACGCCGTCCACATGCTGCTCGCATCCGCGGGCCTGGACTGCCTCGCGGCGGCCTCGGCCGACGCCGCCGGCGACCCGGCCGCGGTCTCTGCAGGAGTCGCCCTCCCGGTCCCCGCGACCGTTTCCGCAGCCGTCCCCGCCACTATGGAGTCCGTCCGTTGAGCCGCGTCGTCAAGGCAGCCGCCGCCCTCGCCGGGGGCCTGGCCCTCGCGCATGCCGCGCCGGCCGTCACCGCCGTCCAGCCGCTGGAAACGCTGCGCACCCGACTGCTCCCCGGCTACGGGGGGCAGGGCGCTCCCGACCACATCGCGCTGACCTTCGACGACGGCCCCGACCCGCTCTCCACTCCGCGCTTCCTCAGCCTGCTGGAGAACCGGGGGGTGAAGGCGACCTTCTTCCTGCTGGGCTTCATGCTGGAGCGCGACCCCGGCCTCGGCCGCGCGATCACCGATGCCGGGCACGAGATCGCCGTCCACGGCTACCTGCACCGCCCGATGGTGCTGCGCACCCCTGGTCAGACCCGCGACGACCTCACCCGCGCCCACGCCCTGGTCACCGACGCGACCGGGGAGACCCCGCGCTGGTACCGGCCGCCGTACGGCGTCGCCACCACCTCCGCGCTGGTCACCGCGCGCGGCCTGGGGATGCGTCCGGTGCTGTGGACCAGCTGGGGCGCGGACTGGCGCGCGGGCGCCACCGGCAGCTCCGTCTTCGACACGGTCACCCGCAATCTGCGCGGCGGCGGCACCGTCCTGCTGCACGACTCCGACTGCACCTCGGCCCCGGCCTCCTGGACCGCGACCCTCAGCGCGCTGCCGCGCCTGCTGGACCACTGCGAGGAGCAGGGCTGGAAGGTCGGCCCGCTCGCGGAGCACGGACTGTAGTCACCCCCCACATGTTCAACGGCACCCCGGCCCAACGGCCGGGGTGCCGTTCTGCGTGATGGGACCGGTCGGGCGAGAGTGGTCTGTGAGGTGTGCCATTTCTGCTCCGCCGATCTTCCCTTGAACAGAAGAACCTTCTGTATATACGGTGTCTTAACAACAGTTCCTTCGGTACAGGCAGGGTTGTCATGCAGAATTTCTCGCCCGAACTCCCTTCGGCAGTCGGCCCTGCCTGGACGCGGCTCAAGGAGGCCGTCGAGGCGATCCGTCCCCTGCAGTCCAAGGACGGCTCCATCGACCTCAACTCCCGCGGCGCCGGTACCCGCGACGAGGCCGACTCGCTGCTCGCCGCCATCACCGGCGCGGTACGCGACCTCGCCCCGCACTTCGCGCACGACGCCGCCTACCTGGACGCCGTCGTCACCGACCTGGACCGCTGGCGCGCCTCGGGCTACGCCGTGCCCGACTTCCTGGACTCGCTGCTCGCCTTCCAGCCCGCGGCGCAGCGCGAGGACGGGTTGCTCCACCTGGTCCTCTTCCCGATGTACACCCAGAACGGCAACCCGGACCGCAACATCGAGGCCGTGCTGCTCACCGTCGTCTGGCCGGACTGGCTCGCGGAGCTGGAACGCACCCGTTTCGACAACCCGATGTTCGTACCGATCACCTTCATCGACTTCACCTCGGGGTACGACACCAACTCCGCGGTGCTGTTCCCGGAGACCGTCGCCGTCCGCGAGGCCCCCGAGCGCTTCACCTGGGGCGGCATCTTCTGCGACCGTGAGGCCGCCCGCTTCCGCGCGGTCAGCGGCGCCGCCGTCGGCGCCCTCGGCCTGGAGATCCCCGCCGACGCCGCCGCGCTGCTCGACGACCAGAAGCTCTCCCAGGAGACCTTCGTGCTGTGGGACCTGATTCACGACCGCACCCACAGCCACGGCGACCTGCCGTTCGACCCGTTCATGATCAAGCAGCGCAGCCCGTTCTGGATGTACGGGCTGGAGGAGCTGCGCTGCGACCTCACCGCCTTCAAGGCCGCCGTCCAGCTGGAGAAGGAGGGGCAGCCCCACTCCGGTCCGATGGGCCGCAATGTCCAGTACGCCATCCTCTTCGACCGGATGTTCCGCTTCCCGGTCAGCGGTGGCCGGGTCCGCAACTACGACGGCCTGGGCGGCCAGCTGCTCTTCGCCTACCTGCACAAGCACGACGCGCTGCGCTGGACCGACAACCGGCTGCGGATCGACTGGGACCGCGTCGCCGAGGTCACCACCGACCTCTGCACCGAGATCGAGACGCTCTACCGGGACGGCATCGACCGGCCCAAGACCGCGCACTGGATCGCTGCCTACCAGCTGGTCTCCCGCTACCTGACGCCGCACCCCGCCTCGGTCTGGGCCAAGGGTCCGGACGCGCTGCCGCTGACCGAGCACAGCGACGCCAAGTCGCTCAACAAGGCCCTGTGCGACGCCGTCCTGCCGGACGAGTTCCCGCTCAGCATGTTCTTCGAGGCCCTGTCCAAGAAGCTCTCCGGGGTCATCGCCTCCACCACCGGGATCACCGGCACCAGCGAGCTCCGGAGCGCGGCATGACCCCCACCCGTAGCCCCCTGCCGATGCAGGGACGCGTCGTCGCCGTCGCCGGCGCCACCGGCTCCGCAGGCCGGGCGACCGTGCGTGCCCTCGCCGCCGCGGGCGCCACCGTCGCCTGCGCCGGGACGGACCCGCGCCGACTCGACGCGCTGCTCGACGCCACCCGCCGGGCGGTCCCCGGCGCCACCGTCGTCGGCCAGGTCCTCGACCTGCTGGACCCGCAGGCCGCGGGGGACTGGTCCGACCACATCGAGGCCGAGTACGGCACCGTCGACGGGCTGATCCACCTCGTCGGCGGTTGGCGCGGCAGCAAGAAGTTCACCGACATCGACCTGTCGGACTGGGACTTCCTGCACGACCAGCTGGTCCGCACCCTCCAGCACACCACCCTCGGCTTCCACGACGCGCTGCTGCGCAGCCCGCGGGCCCGCTTCGCCGTCGTCTCGGCGGCGGGCGCCGCCAAGCCCACCGCCGGCAACGCCTGCTACGCGACCGCCAAGGCCGCGGCCGAGACCTGGACGCTGTCCCTCGCGGACTCCTTCCGCACCCTCGTTGCGGCAGAGGCTGCGACTTCTACCGACGAGCCCGAGCGCGCGGCGGCTACCATCCTGGTCATCAAGGCCCTGGTGACCGACGAGATGCGGGCAGCCAAGCCCAACGCCAAATTCGCCGGCTTCACCCATGTCGACGACCTGGCCGACACCATCACCGACCTGTGGAACCGACCCGCAGCCGACCTGAACGGACAGCACCTGTGGCTGACGCCCCGATGACCGAAGCCGCCGCTACCGGCACTACCGCTACGGATGCACAGCGCCGCCACGACCCCTCGGTGCGCGGCTTCGCCAGCGACAACTACGCCGGCGTCCACCCGGAGGTCCTCGCCGCGCTCGCCCTCGCCAACGGCGGCCATCAGATCTCCTACGGCGAGGACGAGTACACCGCCCACCTCCAGGACGTCTTCCGCAGTCACTTCGGCGAGCGGGCCGAGGCCTTCCCGGTCTTCAACGGCACCGGCGCCAACGTCGTCGCGCTCCAGGCGCTGCTGCCGCGCTGGGGAGCGGTGGTCGCCGCCGAGACCGCGCACATCAATGTCGACGAGTGCGGCGCCCCGGAGAAGATCGCGGGCATCAAGCTGCTCACCGTCCCCACCCCGGACGGGAAGCTCACCCCCGAGCTGATCGACCGCCAGGCCTGGGGCTGGGGCGACGAGCACCGCGCCCAGCCGCTCGCCGTCTCCATCGCCCAGAGCACCGAGCTCGGCACCCGCTACACCGCCGAGGAGATCCGGGCGATCTGCGACCACGCCCACGAGCGCGGCATGCTGGTCCATGTCGACGGCTCACGCCTGGCCAACGCCGCAGCCTCGCTGGACCTCCCACTGCGCGCTTTCACCACGGACGCGGGCGTGGACGTCCTCTCCTTCGGCGGCACCAAGAACGGCCTGCTGATGGGCGAGGCCGTGGTGGTGCTCAACCCGGACGTGGTGAAGAACATCCTCTTCCTGCGGAAGATGTCGATGCAGCTCGCGTCGAAGATGCGGTTCATCTCGGTGCAGTTCGAAGCGCTGCTGAGCGGCGACCTCTGGCTGCGCAGCGCCGGCCACGCCAACGCGATGGCCCGCCGCCTGGAAACCGCCGTCCGCGACATCGACGGCGTCGAGGTCGTCCGCCCGGTCCAGGCCAACGCGGTCTTCGCGATCCTCCCGCGTGAGGTCAGCGAGCGCCTCCAGAAGAGCTACCGCTTCTACTTCTGGAACGAGCACACCGGCGAGGTCCGCTGGATGACCGCCTTCGACACGACCGAAACCGACATCGACGCCTTCGCGGCGTCCATCGCGGAGGAGATGGGCAGGCGCTGAGCCTGCCGTCCGTCGCCACTGGCCCCGGGGCTCGAAGCCCCGGGGCCAGTGGCCTCTCGGGGCCAGTAGCTTGGGCCCCGAGACGATCACCCTCTCGGCGGCGGAGCCCGGGCTGGCGCTGCGACCCTGGCGCGCGGATGATCTGCCGTCGCGGAGTGGGCTCTCCAGCAGGTGGGCGCCGAGGGGCATCTGCACGTCCGTGGGTCCACGATTTGACGCAAGCAGGACGTCCGCGTAGTGTCCTTCGAGTTGCCCTGCTCAGCGCGGTGGCGGCAAAACCCCCGATGAGATGGTGTGGCTCTGTTTTGCCATGCCCGAATTCGGGAATGCGGCGGAATTGGCTTGGATCGAGGAATTCCGCTAGAGTTTCACTCGTCGGAACGGGCCGGAAACGGTCTGGTACGGTGGGAAACGAAGGAAGCGCCCGGAGGGCTGGTGTGAAAGCCGCTCGAAGGAAGCGTCCGTACCTTGAGAACTCAACAGCGTGCCAAAAGTCAACGCCAAATGTTGATACCCCGTCCGCCTGCAATTCTGTGGGTGGTCGAGGTTCCTTTGGGAAACTGTTTTAAAACACTAGCGAGGACGCAGTGCGCGAGGTCGGCTATTCCGTCGGCTGTCGTGCCGCTCTTGCGTGATGACATTCACGGAGAGTTTGATCCTGGCTCAGGACGAACGCTGGCGGCGTGCTTAACACATGCAAGTCGAACGGTGAAGCCCTTCGGGGTGGATCAG